>RFHJ01000070.1 GCA_003696905.1 Gammaproteobacteria bacterium
TCGATCTCCACCGCCTCGGCCACCGCCTTGTGGTGGAGATAGAGTCCTTCCTGGGTCGGCTTGTTGTAATAGGGGGTCACCAGCAGGCAGGCGTCGGCCCCAGCCTCCTTGCCACAACGAGTCAATGTGATGGCCTCCGAGGTGGAGTTGGCCCCCGTTCCGGCGATTACCGGGATACGGCCCGCCGCCAGCTCCACCGTGCGCGCGATGACGCGACAGTGCTCCTCCTCGTCGAGGGTGGCCGACTCGCCGGTCGTGCCCACCGAGACGATGGCGTCGGTGCCCTGATCGACATGCCAGTCGACCAGACGCGCCAGTGCCGCGTCGTCCACACTGCCATCGGGCTTCATGGGGGTCACCAGGGCGACGATACTGCCACGAATCATGGCCTACTCCGTTCGAATGCAAGGGAGCGATTCTAGCAAGGAGCCTGACCTGGTGGGAACCAGCTCAGTACAAAGGTCCCCTCACCCCGCCATCTCGAGGTCATCCTGCACCGCTTCGATGCCGGCACGGGCGCATTCCTCGTCGGTCTCTCCACTGGGCGCACCGGATACTCCGACCCCTCCCAACAGGGCCCCTCCGGCCTGAATAGGAATGCCACCCGCCGACATTACCACCCCGGGCACCCGCCCAATGGGCGTCGACGCCTGTTCGACCAGCTGGGAAGTGGGTGCATTGAACATTGCCGCGGTGTAGGCCTTGGCCCTGCTGACCTCCAAGGTCATGGGGGGCGCTAGGGTATCGCGCAGCGTCGCCTGAGGAATGCCATTGCGATCCACCACGGTCACCGCCACCTGAATCCCCTTCTCCCGGCAGGCCCGAACAGCTCCTTCGGCGATCTGCCGGGCGGTATCCAGCGAAAGGCGCTGCACCGAGACGGTCATCGTTTCCTCTGCGTGGACGGGCGAAAAAGCAGCAGTCGCGATACCGGCCGCCACCAGCAGGCTCATTGGTCTTTTCATCCGCGTTCTCCTCTGGCTCCAGTGGTTTCCGAACTTCCGTATCGGGTCCGCACATAGTTCTCCAGGATCTCCTGGAATTCCTCGGCGATTCGATCCCCTTTCAGCGTAACCGCCTTTTCTCCGTCGATGAATACCGGCGCGGCTGGCCGTTCGCCGGTACCAGGAAGACTGATCCCGATATTGGCATGCTTGCTCTCTCCCGGCCCATTGACCACGCAGCCCATGACCGCCACGTCCATCCCCTCCACACCCGGGTACCGCTCCCGCCACACGGGCATCTGTTCGCGCAGATAGGATTGGATGTCCTGGGCCAGCTGCTGGAAATAGGTACTGGTGGTGCGGCCGCAGCCGGGGCAGGCCACCACCATGGGCATGAAGGCCCGCAGCCCCATGGACTGAAGGATCTCCTGGGCCACCCGGACCTCCTGGGTCCGGTCACCGCCGGGCTCCGGGGTGAGCGATATCCGGATGGTGTCGCCAATACCCTCCTGCAACAGCACCGCCAGTGCCGCGGTGGATGCCACGATGCCCTTGGACCCCATCCCGGCCTCGGTCAGGCCCAGGTGCAGCGCATAGTCACTGCGTTCGGCCAACAGCCGGTAGACCCCGATCAGGTCCTGGACCCGGCTCATCTTGCAGGAGAGTACGATGTGGTCACGTGGCAGGCCGATCTCTTCTGCCCGCGCGGCGCTCTGCAAGGCGGAGGCCACCATGATCTCGCGCATCATCCGATCCGCATCCAGCGGCTCGGCCCGCCGGGCGTTCTCATCCATCATGGCCGCCACCAGCGCCTTGTCCAGCGACCCCCAGTTGACGCCAATGCGCACTGGTCGGTCATGGCGAATGGCGGTCTCGATCATGCTCGTGAACTGGGCATCCCGCTTCTCGCCACTGCCCACATTACCGGGATTGATACGATACTTGGCCAGCGCCTCGGCGCACGCCGGGTGTTCGGCCAGCAGGCGATGACCGTTGAAGTGGAAATCTCCCACCAGCGGCACCCCCACCCCCAGGGCATCGAGCCGCTCCCGGATGTGGGGCACCGCCGCGGCGGCGGCCTCGTTGTTGACGGTGATGCGCACCAGCTCGGAGCCGGACCGTGCCAGCGCTTGCACCTGCGCCACTGTAGCCGCGACGTCTGCAGTGTCGGTGTTGGTCATCGACTGCACCACGATGGGAGCATCGCCCCCCACCGTCACCTTGCCGACCTTCACCGGTACCGTGTCGTGTCGTTGAATCATCGATCAAATCGCCTGGACCTGGATGGGTCGAAGTGTAACAGCGACACCCCCTATTGCAGCAGCACGAAAAAACCCCGCATCCACAGGGAATACGGGGTCTGGCCATCAGGGTTGGACGGGATCAGGCCTTGTCCTTGAGCCGGTTGATTCCGAGCAGACTCAGGATGTACTTCTCGTAGATGGGCTCGGAACTGCCCTTCTTCATCTTGCGCAGGAAGTACTTCTCGAAGGCGATCTTGGCCAGGTGCACCCACTTGCCCTTCTTGAACCAGGCCACGTTGCGAGGGGGGATCTGCGGCAGCGCCACGAAGGCGGCGCCGGTGTCACCCATGTCGGCAAGGCAGATGGCATTCCAGGTACCCTTCTGGTCCGGCTCCTTGCCTTCCAGCTCGTTGTGGATGTTGTGCACGATGGCGGTCACCATGGACTCGATCATGTAGCCCGTCTTTGGGGCGCCGGTGGGCACCGGCGTTGCCTCGACCGGCGGAATGGCGATACAGACACCTGCCGAATAGATGCTGGGATAGGTGGGGTTGCGTTGATGCTCGTCGACGAAGACGAAGCCCCGCGGGTTGCACAACTCGGGCACATTGGCCACGGCGTCAACGCCCTTGAAGGCGGGCAGCATCATGGCGAAATCGAACTCGATCTCGTGCTGTTTCTTGACCTCGCCATCCTCGTTCAGCTCGTCACAATAGAGTTTGCCTTCCTCCACCTTGGTGGTCTTGGCATTGACGATCCA
>RFHJ01000071.1 GCA_003696905.1 Gammaproteobacteria bacterium
CCGACCTTCTTCAACCTCAAGCGCGAGCCGTTCAACGCCCAGGTGTTGTACAAGGGCGAGGCGAATCTTTTCAAGCTGGCCAAGCAACGGGGAATGCAGACCTGGTGGCTGTCCACCCAGAACTCCAACCTGGCCACCTATGCGGACGGCGGGGCGGTGGATCACTTCGAGGCACGCGAGGACCATCTGGCCGAGATCGAGCAGCGCAAGGACCTGGTGCTGCTGGACCTGCTGCAACAGGTGGACTTCAGCAGGCCCAATTTCGTGGTGCTGCACGAGCGGGGCTCCCATTCGCCCTATGAACGCTATCACACGGACGACTTCCGGGTGTTTCCCGAGGATGTCGACAACCTCGACCAGTTCCGTATCAACAGCTACGACAATTCCATCCTCTTCTCCGATCACGTCCACAACGAGATCCTGAAACTGCTGCGCGCACGCAGCAAGCTGCCCACCTATGTGCTGTTCACCGGCGATCATGGCGAGCTGCTGGGTGACGAGATCGACGGCCGGCGCCTGTGGGGGCACTCGGTATTGCACCCCACAACCGCGACCGTCCCCTTCGTGCTTTATCTCATCAATGGTGATCCCAAGGTGCTGGAGCGGGCGCGTCGGCTTCCCTATCCCCACCACTGGGAGATGGGGCGGTTCATTGCCAACCTGCTGGGTTTCGATGTGATCGATCCGAATGCCGAAGAGGGGGTCTATTATGCCGTGGGCAAGGATATCGCCGGCACCAGCGGCTATATGCGCATGCAGTTCGACAAGTCGGGCAGACTGACCGACTGGCAGGTGACCCTCCCGTGAGCGAGCCGGGCGCCCTGCGCATTACCCTGGTTTCGGCGGACTTCGCGCCCAATGTGGGCGGGGTGGCGGCGCACGTGGTGGAACTGGGCAAGGCGCTTGCCGGCCTGGCGCAGGATGTCGATGTGGTGACCCTGCCGTTGGGCGAGGCGCGCGACTACGAGTCCCATTGGCAGGGGATGCGGGTCTGGCGGCCGCGGCTGCCCAAGGCCGAACCCTTCTACAGCTGGCTGCTGCATCGCTGGCTGCGCGGTTACCTGCGTCATTGTCCCCGTGACATCCTGCACGTCCACGGTATGCGGCCATTGGGCGCCAGCCGGGGCCTCGGGCTGCCGGTGGTGTTCACCAATCACACCTCGGGCTATCTGAAGCGCATCGAGAAGGGCGGGCGCGAGATCGCCAAGATCCGCCGTCGCCTGGCACACATCGATCAGGTGCTGGCGCCCAGCGAGGAGTTGTGCGAGGCGACCCGGGCAGGCGGCTACGGAGGGATGGTCGAGTTCATCCCCAATGGCGTCGATACCGCGGTGTTCCAGCCCGGTGAATCTCCGCTGCGCCGGGATTGGGACCTGGCCGCGGACGAGACGGTGATCCTGCTGGCGCGCCGCCTGGTGGAGAAGAACGGTGTCATCGTGCTGGCCCGGGCGATGGCGCATCTGGCGGACCTGCCGGTGCGCCTGGTGGTGGCCGGAGACGGCCCGGAGCGCGGCGCCATGGAGCGGATACTGGGCGAGGCGGGCATGTTGGACCGCACGCTGTTCCTCGGCAGCGTGGCGAACGCACGCATGCCCGATGTGTATCGGGCGGCGGATATCTCGGTGCTGCCGTCCTTCATGGAGGCGACCAGCATCACCGGGCTCGAGTCCATGGCCTGCGGTCTGCCATTGGTGGGCACCCGGGTGGGCGGGATCCCCGCGCTGATCGCCGAGGGTGAGACCGGCCTGCTGGTGCCGCCGGGTGACCCGGAGGCACTGGCACAGGCACTCCGTGAATTGGTGGTCGACCCCGAGCGGCGACAGACCATGGGGCAGTGGGCCCGAGAGCGGGCGGAGACCGAATTCTCGTGGCGCCAGATCGCCGGGCGGACCCTGGGGGTGTACCGGCGGCTGCCGGGGGCGGGGACATGACCGGAGAGCGGCTGCCGGTGATGCTGATCTTCGGCACCCGGCCCGAGGCGGTGAAGATGGCGCCGGTGATCCGCGCCCTGCAGCGCCATCCACGCCTGCGGCCGGTGGTCTGCCTCACCGCCCAGCACCGCAGTATGCTCGATCAGGTGATGGACTTCTTTAGCCTGTCCGCGGACCACGACCTGAATCTGATGCAACCGGGCCAGTCACTCAACACCCTGGCGGGGAGCGTCTTGCAGGCGTTGGCGCCGGTGTTTCAGCAGGAACGGCCGGCCGCCGTGCTGGTGCAGGGCGATACCACCAGCACCTTCTGCGGCGCCCTGGCCGCCTTTCATGAGCGCATCCCGGTGGGCCACATCGAGGCGGGGCTGCGGACCGGGGATTTCACCGCCCCCTTCCCCGAAGAGATGAACCGGGTGCTCACCACCCGCCTGGCGCGTTGGCACTTCGCCCCCACCGGGCGCAATCGGGACAATCTGTTGGCGGAAGGGGTGCCGTCCGAACGGATCCATGTCACCGGCAACACGGTGATCGACGCCCTGCTGTGGGCCCGTGAAAGGGTGGCGCCGCCGCAAGGATTCGACCGGCCCTTCGTGCTGATCACCGGCCACCGCCGCGAATCCTTCGGCGCCGGCTTCGAGTCGATCTGCCGTGCCATTGCGCAACTCGCCGATACCCATCCGGCGCTGGATTTCGTCTATCCCGTGCATCTCAACCCGCAGGTGCAGGAACCGGTGCGCCGCCTGCTCGGGGAACTGCCCAATGTGCGCCTGCTCGAGCCCCTGGCCTATCCGGAATTCGTGGCGCTGATGGACCGGGCGCTGTTCATTCTCACCGACTCGGGCGGGGTCCAGGAAGAGGCGCCCTCGCTGGGCAAGCCGGTGCTGGTGATGCGCGAGACCACCGAGCGCACCGAGGGGCTGGAGGGCGGCGTGCGCCTGGTGGGCACCTCGGTCGGGCGCATCGTGGCCGAGAGCGAGCGGCTGTTGAACGATCCGCCACACTACCGGCGTATGGCGGAGGCGGCCAATCCCTATGGCGACGGGCATGCCGCGGAGTGCATTGTTGCCGTTCTCGACGAGGCGCTGAGATGAGTCATCCATTGCGGGTCGTTCATGTCGGCAACTTCAGCCTGCGCCGTTATGGCGAGGTCTACTATGCGGTGGAGCGCAAGCTGAGCAGCGGCTTCATCCGTGAAGGGCATTTCGTATATGACTTCAGCGACCGCGATACCGCGCGCATGGAGTCG
>RFHJ01000072.1 GCA_003696905.1 Gammaproteobacteria bacterium
GCCTCCTGGCGCTGCTTCTTCTGCTCGAAGACGAACTTTCCGTAGTCCATGACCCGGCATACCGGAGGTTCGGCGTTGGGAACGATCTCGACCAGGTCCAGCCCCTGTTCCTCCGCGTGACGCAGGGCCTCTTCGAGGGTCACGATCCCGACCTGTTCTCCGTCCGCGCCGATGAGTCTGACCTCCGGCGCGGTGATGTCCCCGTTCAGGCGGTTGCGCTTTTCTTGTTTGGCGATGTCCAGATTCCTCCGAGTAAAAACAAAGCCGCCCGACAACAGAGCGCACCTGGTTCAGGCGCCTTTGCTGATCGGGCAGCCGGTCAGGACCGCTTCTCCACCTCCTCAACGAGGCGCTGCGCAAGATCCTCCAGAGCCATGGCTCCGAGATCCTTGCCTTCGCGGGTTCGCACCGCGACCGTGCGGTCTTCCACTTCGCGATCCCCCACCACCAAAAGGTAGGGGACCTTGTGCAAGGTATGCTCACGAATTTTAAAGCCGATCTTCTCGTTTCTCAAGTCCGTTTCCACTCGAAAACCGCGATCTGTCAGGAACTGGGCCACTTCCTGCACGAACCCAGCCTGTTTATCCGTGATATTCATCACCACCACCTGCACCGGCGACAACCACAGCGGCAAGGCGCCGGCATAGTGCTCGATGAGTATCCCAATGAAACGTTCCAGCGAGCCGAGGATGGCACGATGCAGCATCACCGGTGTCTTCCGGCTGTTGTCCTCGGCGATATAGGTGGCTCCCAGCCGCTCGGGCATGGAGAAATCCAGCTGTATGGTCCCGAGCTGCCAGACCCGCCCGAGGCAGTCCTTGAGGGAGAACTCGATCTTCGGACCGTAGAAAGCACCCTCACCCGGCTGCAACTCCCAATCGAGGCCGCGTTCGTTCAGGGCTTCTTTAAGTGCTTTCTCCGCTTTATCCCATAACTCATCGGATCCTACGCGTTTTTCCGGTCTCGTCGACAGCTTCACCAGCACCTCGTCGAAGCCGAAATCACGGTACACCTCGAACAGCAGGTCGATGAAGGCCAGCACCTCCGGCAGGATCTGCTCCTCGGTACAGAAGATGTGTGCATCGTCCTGCACGAAGTTACGCACCCGCATCAGGCCGTGCAGGGTGCCGGACGGCTCGTTGCGGTGACAGGAACCAAACTCGGCCAGGCGCAGCGGCAGGTCACGGTAGCTCTTGAGGCCGTGGTTGTAGATCTGGATGTGCGCCGGGCAGTTCATCGGCTTGATTGCGTAGTCGCGATTCTCGGAGTGGGTGGTGAAGATCATGTCACCGAACTTGTCCCAGTGGCCGGACTTCTCCCACAGGGTGCGGTCGATGACCTGGGGTGTATGCACTTCCTGATAGCCGTGCTCGCGCAGTTTGCGACGGATGTATTCTTCCACCGCCAGATAGATGCGCCAGCCCTTGTCGTGCCAGAACACCATACCCGGCGCCTCTTCCTGGGTATGGAACAGGTCCAGCGCCTTGCCGATCTTGCGGTGGTCCCGCTTCTCCGCCTCTTCCAAGCGATGCAGGTAGGCCTTGAGCTCCTTCTTGTCACGCCAAGCGGTGCCGTAGACCCGCTGCAACATCTCGTTGTTGGCATCGCCACGCCAGTAGGCACCGGCCAGCTTCATCAGCTTGAATGCCTTGGGCAGCTTGCCGGTGCTCGGCAGGTGGGGACCTCGACAGACGTCGAACCAGTCCCCCTGACGGTAGACCGAAATCTCCTCGCCCTCGGGAATGCTGTCGATGATCTCGACCTTGTAGTGCTCGCCGATCTCGGCGAAGCGCCGCTTCGCCTCTTCCCTGTCCCATACCTCGCGCTGGATGGGCAGGTCACGACCCACGATCTCGCGCATGCGGTCCTCGATCTTCTGCAGATCCTCGGGGGTGAAGGGCTCCTCGCGAGCGAAGTCATAATAGAATCCGTCCTCGATGGCCGGACCGATGGTGACCTGGGTGCCTGGATAGAGTTCCTGCACTGCTTGTGCCATCACGTGCGCGGCATCGTGGCGTATCAGCTCCAGCGCCTCATCGTCGCGGGCGGTGACGATCGCCACCTCGGCGTCGTGATCCACCTCGTGGGACAGATCCACCAAACGACCGTCGACCTTGCCGGCAAGGGCCGCCTTGGCCAGACCGGGGCCGATGTCCGCGGCGATCTGCGCCACGCTGACGGGATGATCATAAGCGCGCTGGGAACCATCGGGGAGCGTAATGACCGGCATCTCAATTCCTCAGTGGTGGCCCCTACCAAAGGCCACATGAAAACGAAAACGCGCCGTATCCGCGGCGCGTCGACTGGGGGTCCAATTATATCGAAATTCCCCTCAGGCGGGGACGCAAAGGCCATCGGAAAGGCGTAGCCCGCTGACCACTGTCACCACTGCCGCGCAGAGCCTGTCGAGATCCTCGGGTTCGATGACGAAGGGCGGCATCAGGTAGACCAGACGGCCAAAGGGACGTATCCAAACTCCCTGCGCCACGAACAGCGGTTGAACCCGGGCCAGGTCCACGGGGGCGGCAAGCTCGACGACGCCAATGGCACCGAGGCAGCGCACCTCGGCCACATGGGGCATATCGTCACAGGGCGCCAGTCCGGCACGCAGCCCCGCCTCGATGGCACCGACCCGTGCCTGCCAGGGCGATGCCAGAAGAAGGTCGATGCTTGCGCGCGCGACCGCACAGGCCAGCGGATTCGCCATGAAGGTTGGACCATGCATGAACAGCCCCGGATCACCGGCGCTGATGGTGTCCGCCACCTTGCGTGTCGTCAGCACCGCGGCGAGTGTCATGTAGCCCCCCGTCAGGGCCTTGCCCAGGGTCATGATGTCGGGGGCGATACCCGCATGTTCACAGGCAAACAACCGGCCGGTCCGGCCAAAACCGGTGGCGATCTCGTCGGCGATCAGGAGCAGCCCATAGTCGTCGCAGAGTCGCCGTACCGCGGCCAGATAATCGGACGAATAGAATCGCATGCCACCGGCTCCCTGGACGATAGGCTCGAGGATCACTGCCGCCAATTCCCGATGGTGTGTCCGCAGCGCGGCCTCCAGCGAGGCGAGGTGCTCGCCCTGGCAGGGCTCGCCGAAAACAGGCGCCGGTGGGTCGACGAAGACCTGTCTGGGGACCACCCTCTGGAACAGGCGGTGCATGCCGGTGATGGGATCGCATACCGACATCGCATGCAGGGTGTCGCCGTGATAGCCGCTCCGCGGTGTCAGGAAGCGGGTGCGGCCGGCTTCGCCCCGCGCGATCTGATACTGGATCGCCATCTTCATCGCCGCTTCCACCGAGACGGAGCCCGAGTCGGCAAAGAAGACGACTTCCAGCCCTGCCGGGCTGAGTGCCACCAGCTCCTGCGCAAGCGTCACCGCGGGGCGATGGGTCAGCCCCCCGAACATCACGTGCGCCATCTCGCCTAGCTGACGTTCTATCGCCGCGTTCAATACCGGATGGTTGTAGCCGTGAATGGCACACCACCAGGAGGCCATGCCGTCGATCAGTTCCCTTCCATCGACCAGCCGCAGTCGCACACCCCGTGCGGACTCCACCCCGAACACCGGGTTTCCCTTCCCCATCGCACTGTAGGGATGCCAGACGAAACGTGCGTCGTTCTCAAGGAGCGTCATGGATTGCCGATCAGCAGATTGTTTGATTACCGATATAAGGATACAGTTTGCGCGGGCACGGAGGGCAATCGGGTATCGAGCGATCACTGCCGATTGCCTCTCCATCGGAATCCGGCCTGCCGATTCACGGAGGAGGAATCGAAATCATCACTGGAGGCCTCCATTTCCCTTTCCGCAGGTCGTCGGCCGGTCGTCGTTCGACGCGTCGACCGAAAGGCCTGTCTTCGTTGCTACGCATTATGAGCGCCATGCTTCTGCTGCTGGCCTCGCTGCCAGCGGTTGCAGAGCCCGTGTTGGTGGTCAATCCCTCCGTTCCAGTCAATGATCTGAAGCGTAATGAGGCGCGTCTGATATTCTCGCTGAGGCGGTCGCAGTGGAAAGACGGAAGCCCGATTCGAGTCCATGTTCTCGACGACCAAAACCCGCTGCATGTGCGGTTTTGCCGCGAGGTCCTCAGACTCTATCCCAGACAGCTACGCCGTGCCTGGGATCGGCAGACCTTCTCCGGCACCGGCCAGGCGCCGAATGTGGTCGAATCCATAGAAGCCATGCGGGAGACGATCGCCAGGGAGCCTGGTGCCGTTGGCTATCTGCCTCGGGAGCTTGTCGATGGCAGCGTCAAGATACTGGAGGTGCACTAGGATGCCTGCACGTCGAATTGCGCTAGTATTCGTGGTATTCCTTGGGTTCGTTACCCGCGGCCACGCCGCCTCTACTTGTCCGGTACCAACCTCCCTCTCTAACATCGCCGGCCTACAGATACACGGCTTCCTGACGCAGGGTTTCGTCAAGACCGACCACAATCGTTTTTTTGGCCCGAGTGACAAGGGCAGCTTCGAGTTCAGGGAGATAGGGCTCAATGCCTCGTACCGTCCGTTGCCATCCCTATTGCTGACTGCCCAAGGACTCTCCCGTCGTGCCGGCAACATGTATAATGGATCACCGACGATCGACTTCGCCCTGGCACGTTGGGAACTGAGCGAGACAGACGACCACCAGGCGACCCTGAGCATCGGTCGTCACAAAAATCCCATCGGACTCTACAACGCCACGCGCGATGTAGCCCACACGCGTCCGAGCGTCTTCGTCCCCCAATCGGTCTACTTCGACCGGGTGCGTAATCTCTTGCTGTCCAGCGACGGGGTCATGCTGCATCTCGACCATTACGCCGATTTCGGCGAACTCTCCCTGGATGCAGGCGTCGGCAAACCCGTGCTGGACAAGAATGTCGAGGTCATGCTGCTTGGCCGGGATTGGCCGGGAGACCTCTCATCGGGGCGCCCGGCAAGGCTCGGACGTATCCGCTTCACCACGCCTGATCAGCGGTGGCAGGCAGCGCTGAGCTACGCAGATACCCAGATAGCGTTCGATCCAGCAGCGGGATCGATACCCGGGCCAGGAACCACCCATATCGGCTATCTGGTGGCTTCTCTCCAATTCAATCAGGGCAACTGGACGGTTACCGGCGAATATATGCTCGAGCCCGCCTCTGCCAAGGGCTTCGGAGCTCCATTCGACAACGAAGTGACGGGCGAGGGCTATTACCTGCAGCTGCAACGCTATGTCGGCCCCTCCCTGAGCCTCCATGTCCGCTATGAAGAGGCCTATCTCGACCGGGACGACAGGAATGGTCGCGCATCGGCCCTGCGTACCGGACTACCCGCCTCCTTCTTCTTCGCCAAGTCATGGACGGTTGGTGCCCGCTGGGACGTGACGAGCCGGCTCATGCTGAGCGCCGATTTCTCAGGCAACGACGGCAACTATTTCCTGTCAAGCCGAGACAACCCCAGTCCTGCCGCGCTCAAACGGCGTTGGAACATGATTTCGATTCTTGCCAGCTACCGTTTCTGATGGCGACGCAGCTACCCCCTGCAACGCCATCCGATGGCAACCGGCGACTGTTCAGCCTTAGGTGGCAGGCGGTCATCGTGGTAAGCCTGGTACTCGCCCTTTCGGCTGGTGCGATCCAGTGGGTGATAGAGAAGCGGGTTTCTCGCCAGTTCGATGCCATGCAATCCGAACATTTGAGTACTCTCTTACGCAACTGGCGGGAAACATTGCGAAATGGCGAGGATACGCTCGTGCAGCTGGCCGCCTTCATCCCCCAGTTGGATGCAGGAGAAGTCCGCACGGGATCGCTGGCCGACATCCTCGCGAGAAACGCAGACCTTCTCAACCTCGAATGGGATCTCCAGGTCCTCGCACTGTACGACAAGGGTGGCCAAATGCTTGGGAGCTGGTCGTCCGAGAGGGTTCCTCCTTCGGCCAATCGGTGGGTCGCGACCGCCGCAAAGACCCTGGAACCGGTGACCGAGATCGACTGCAGAGTAGGCTGTCTACAATATCTGGCCGTCCCCACAATGAATCCGACCGCTGATGAAGAGCGGATTCTGCTCCTCGGACATTCGATTGCCAGTGCTGTCATCTCGTTCTCACGGGCTGCGGGGGCCGATATCGCCATCGTCCGCTCGACACGAAGTGCCTCGATTACCGGTGTACCCGCGCAATTCCTCGCCCCTTGGCGAGCGCAGGTCCTGGCGGTTAGTCACCCACGGCAAACGATGCCAATCATCAAGACATTGGCCAGCCATTACTCCGCCGAAGGTCTGCGTTCGCACCCCGTCATATTCAGGCACGATGGTCGCTGGTACCAGGCAGCGTTGGATCAGCCGCCAAAACACGATGTCTTCTACCTGCTGATCTCGGATATCTCGCCCCACATGACCGAGATCCAGAAAACTCGACTCTTCATCCTGCTGCTTTCAGTGGGTGGATTCCTCCTGGCAGCACTGCTGTTGCTCTGGTATTTGGGACGCCCGCTGTCCCGCCTGCACCACCTAATCGAGGCATTGCCAGCAATCGGAGAACACCGACATCATGAAGCAAAAAAGCTGTTGCAAGAAGCTACACCCAGCGGGCTGCGTCGTGACGAAATAGACCTGCTGAACGAGTCGGTCGGGCGATTGAACGACGAACTCAAGGCAGCCGAACAGGCACGCGCACGAGCAGAAGAACATCTCGCCTGGCTGGCAGACCACGATCCCTTGACTGGTCTGTTCAATCGCCGACGCTTTCAGGCGGAATTCAATCGCACCCTGCGTCAGTCCCTCCGCCATGGTCGCGGAGGGGCCATCCTGTACTTCGACCTCGACGACTTCAAGGCCATCAACGACCTTTGCGGGCATCCTGCCGGCGACAAACTGCTGCGAGACATCGCCGTGACGGTGCAACAGGCCATTCGCTCGACAGACCTGCTTGCGCGTCTGGGAGGAGATGAATTCGCAATCCTGGTGCCCGAATGCAAGGAAAACGAGGCGATCATCCTGGCCGAGAAACTGCTGGATGCCGTCGCACGTCTGGAGTTTTCGTTCGAGGGCCAATCGCACCCAGTTTCTTGTAGCATCGGCATTGCCCTGTTCCCCCAACATGGCGAAGACATTGAGACTCTCCTCGCCAATGCCGACATCAGCATGTACCAGGCCAAACACACCGGACAAGGGCACTGGCATCTCTTTACGCGCGAAGAGGAATATCGCGAGGTCCTGTCACTTCGGTCGCAATGGCGCAAGCGGATCGCCGAGGCCCTGCACGATGACCTGTTCGTCCTTCACTATCAACCGATCGTCGATACCAACGCTCGCGACATCGCCTGGTACGAAGCCTTGATCCGGATGCGTGACGGCGACGATCTGATCTACCCCGACCGTTTCATTCCCGTCGCAGAAAGAACCGGACAGATACGCGAGATCGACCGTTGGGTCATTCGGCGCGCCATCCAGCAACTGGCTGCTCACCCCGCACTCGTGCTGTCGGTCAATCTGTCGGGCAAAGTCATCGACGATCCCGACCTGCTCGGTTTCATTACGTCGGCCCTGGCGCGTCACGAGGTGAAAGCGGAGCGTCTGATCTTCGAGATCACCGAAACCCAGGCCGTCGAAAACACCGGCGCAGCAGTCGATCTCATCCGACGCGTGACCGAGCTGGGCTGCCGGTTCGCCCTGGACGACTTTGGCAGCGGCTTTGCGTCCTATCAATACCTGAAAGAGCTCCCGGTGGATCTGGTAAAGATCGACGGCACTTTCATCCGCAACATGGCCATGGAC
>RFHJ01000073.1 GCA_003696905.1 Gammaproteobacteria bacterium
CGTACCGTCCTGATCAAGCAACTCGCCGACATTCGCGCCGGCAACCGCGACAACCCGACCATGTACCCCTTTGCGCTGCCGGAGTCCATCGGAGATGCACAGGCGTTGGCGGATGTCACGGCCTATATCTCGAAGCTGCCGATGAATCCCGACTGGGGCAAGGGCCCCTGGCCCAAGGGAACGCCGGAATATGCCAAGGGCGAGAAGCTGTTCAAGGACAACTGCGCCAAGTGTCACGGCGATCATGGCCAGGGCAACGCCGAAAAGTTCTATCCACGCATCGAAGGCCAGCACTACAAGTACATGCTGCGTCAGTTCGAGTGGATTCGGGATGGCAAGCGGCGTAACGCCAATCCGGACATGATCAAGCAGATCAAGAGCTTCACCGACGATGACATGAAGATGGTGATCAACTGGGTGTCGCAACAACAAGTCGATCCCAAGTATCTGGCGCCGTCCAAGGATTGGCATAACCCGGACTTCGACTGACCGGGAATCTGAAGCCATCCCGGCCGACACGGCTATCGGCCGGGATGGTGACATGGGCAGCCACAGACACCCGATCGGCAAGGCCACTGTGACGGCCATTGCCCGTCTCCTACCTGTGGTTCAGATCACCCAGAACAGTAAAGGGCCATGCCAATGACATCCGATGCACAAAACAAACGGACTCTGCTCGTCGCCATCCTGACGCTGATCGGTATCGGCCTGCTGGTGGCCATCTTCTATTCCTCGGTCTGGTGGGTTTCCCTGACCGCGCCCAACTACCCCAAGGAATCCTTTCCCCAGGGGGTACGCATCGAGTTCCACGTCAATGGGGTCTTCAATGGCTGCACCCTGCAGAAGAAGGCCGAGATCCAGGAAGAAGAGGCGCTCGACTGTGTCCACGAGATGGATACCATCAACCACTACGTCGGGATGTATCCCATTGCCGCCGGCGCCCCCATCGAGCGGGCCTTCGGGCAATTTCTCTTGACCTTCCTGGCCATCATGTTGCTGGGGTTCATTTGCACCAAGCCGAAGATTCGCTTGGCCATCATGGGCGTCGGCTTCGCGGGCCTCGCAGGGTGGATGTATCTCACGCTCTTTACCGACAATGGGATTGCGTTCGAGAACAAGGGCTATATCGAGTCGCTGGTGACCGCGCTCGACCAGAATGCCAAGGAGAACGCCGAGGACGAGGTCGAGATCGGAGGTATCGCCGGCGCGCTCAAGCAATCCCTGGAGGAGTCCGGTGTCGAGGTGGTGCTCCCCTCGCAGCTGGAAAAGCAGAAAAGGGCGCGGCCCAGTGACAAGGCAGGGCTCATCCGGCAATTGCGAGAGACCTATGAGGTGGATCGCGAGAAGTCCGGCGGGCGGATGGCGCCATGGAACGGCAGCCTGCTGCAGGTAATGACCTGGCACTACGACAAGACCCTGGGACGCTACTTCAACAACCGCAGCGAAATCGAACCCATGGTGGCCAAGTTGCGTACTGCGACCGTCGCGGTGTTCTGGGCCCTGATGGCCGCCATGCTGCTGTTGTTGTGGGGCGCGCGCCGCAATGGCGGCCTGCTCTACTGGCTACTGGTGCTGGTGCCGATGGCGCTGCCGGTGTTCTTCGTGATCGACTACTCCGCCTGGCTGTGGTGGTATGGGCACACGCTGAACGACATGGGGGCCTTCACGGTGAAGCCCTTCATGCCCACCGTGTTCGGCAACGGCAAGGTGGCCCAGTTCACCACCCATTCCTATCCGGACGGTGGCTTCGGTCTGATGATGGTGTTCTCCCTGCTGTTGGCGGTGGCGGCACTGATCCGGCGCAAGCAGTTCAAGGGCGACTCTCGGTCGTCATAGGTCGATCATGCTGTCGCCGCGACTGTTACTGTGCCTGCTGATCCTGGGATCCAGCGCCCTTGCGCTGGCAGAGACCGACTATCCCTCCTTCCAGGAGCTGGTGGACAGGGCGGAACCCAATTCGACCCTGGTGCCTCCACCGGGCATCTACGCGGGGCCGGTGACCCTGGACTTTCCCCTGACCATCGATGGTCAGGGGAAGGTCACCATCGACGGCGGCGGCAAGGGCTCGGTGATCTATGTCGATACCGACGGGGCGGTGATCAAGAACCTGCATCTGACCAACTCGGGTGATTCGCACAACGACATCGATGCCGGCATTCAGGTGCGCGGCAATTTCAACGTCATCAAGGACAACGTGATCGACAATTGCCTCTTCGGCATCGATCTGCAGCAGTCCGAGCACAACATCGTGCGTCGCAACCGCATTTCCTCCAAGGATCTCGACCTCGGCGTGCGGGGTGATTCGGTACGGCTCTGGTACAGCTTCCACAACAAGATCACCGACAACATCATCCGCAACAGTCGGGACATGGTGGTCTGGTATTCGGCCAACAACACCATTGCGCGCAACGATTCGCGCGGCGGCCGCTATTCGCTGCATTTCATGTACTCCCGTTACAACGAGGTCGATTCCAATCACTACGAGCACAATTCGGTGGGCATCTTCCTGATGTATTCCGATGGCGTCGTGGTGCATGACAACTACATCGCCTATGCCAACGGGCCAACCGGCATGGGGATCGGCTTCAAGGAGAGCTCGGATGTAGAGATCGCCGACAACCAGATCCTCTACTGCGCCACCGGTCTGTATATCGATGTGTCTCCCTACGACCCGGAAACCACCAACCGCATCCATGGCAACACCATCGCCTTCACCGCCACTGCGGTCGATTTTCTCAACGATTGGCAGGGCAACATCTTCGAGGGCAATTACTTCAAGGGCAATCAGATACAGGTTTCGGTGGCCGGTGGTGCGACCGCGAATCGCAATGTCTGGAAGGGCAACTACTGGGACGACTACGAGGGCTTCGATCTGGATGGCAACGGCGTCGGTGACACGCCCTACGAGCTGTACAACTACGCGGATCGGATCTGGATGGACGTACCGGCCGCGCGTTTCTTTCAGGGCACGCCGGTGATGGCGGTACTCGATTTTCTCGAACGCCTGGCCCCTTTCAGCGATCCGGTGCTGTTGGTGCGCGATGAGCAGCCACTGATGTCGGCCAAGCAACGAATCAACCTTGCAGCGAGCGAACGACCATGAGCAAGCAACTCGCTTCCGGAAAGAGGAAAGCGCCGACGACCGCGGTGGTGCACAGCCGCGAACGACGCAAGTTTCTGAAATCGGTGGCCCTCGGGACGGGCGTGGTGGGATTCTCCCTGCTGGGCCTGCTGCCGCCGCTCAGTGGCGATTCGCTGAGGCTGCGCCCGCCCGGCGCGATCAAGACACCGGAAGACGAGGAGAAATTTCTCGCCGCCTGTATCAAGTGTGGACAATGTGTGCAGGTCTGTCCGGTGGAGGCCATCAAGCTGGGCGATCTCATCGATGGCGCTGGTGTGGGTGTTCCCCATATCGAGCCGCGTGAGCAGGCCTGTGATTTCTCCTGCGACGGCCTGCAATGCGTGCTGGCCTGCCC
>RFHJ01000074.1 GCA_003696905.1 Gammaproteobacteria bacterium
GCGCCGGCGCAGGGGATAGAAGACTACAACGCGGGCCTGGTATTCGTCATCGACTCTACGCTGTCGATGGATCCCTATATCGACCGTACCCGCGAAGCCGTCATGAAGATCTACGACAGCCTGGGGGATGCGGGATTACTGGGTAACGTGAACTTTGGCCTGGTCGCCTTCCGCGACAACCTGCAGCAGGCACCCGATCTCGACTACCTGACCCGCACCTTTGTAACCCTAGAGCAGGGGCGCAATCCCGGAACCTTCCTGCAACAGGTGGAGAACCTCAAGGCGGCACGGATCTCCAGCCAGGACTTCAGGGAAGACGCCTACGCAGGCATCAAGCGCGCCATCGACGACATGGACTGGAATGGCCATGCCGCGCGTTACATCGTACTGATCACGGACGCTGGGCCGCGTGACGCCGATGATCCCCTCTCGAGCACCGGCCTGAGCGCCCGAGAACTCAACGAGCTGGCGCGGGAGAGGGGCATTGCGATCTTCGTGCTGCATCTGCTCACCCCGGCCACCAAGGCGGATCATGCCCGCGCCGCCGCGGCCTACCGAGAGTTGTCCCGCTTCCCCGGCATCGGCAGCCTCTATTACGGCGTACCAACCGGCGATGTAAAGGAATTCGGCCATGTACTCGACACGGTGGCAGGACAGATCACCATGCAGGTACAGATAGCGGCCACCGGGCGGCGGCTGGAAAAGCCGGTCGAACCGGCCCAACCCGAGGAACCGGACGTCAATCCGCAACTGGCGGAACTGAAGACCAAGATCGCCAAGCTGGGGTACGCCCTGCAGATGCGTTACCTGCAGAGGACCAAGGGCGGCAAGATCCCCCGCGTGTTCAACGCATGGCTGTTGGATCACGATATCGTCAAGCCGGAAAAACGCACCCTGGACGTGTTGGTACTGCTGACCCGTGACCAACTCTCGGATCTGCACGATATCCTGCAACAGGTCCTGCAGACCGCCGAGGAGGGGCTGCTGTCGCCAGACAACTTCCTCAACGAACTGAAGAGCCTGGCGGCCACCATTGCCCGCGACCCGGAGCAACTGGGTGAGACCACCGCCACCACCGCCGGCACGGGCAACAGCCTCGCCGACATGGGCTTCATGCGCGAATACATCGAAGGCCTGCCCTATACCGGAGAGGTAATGAACCTGTCACTGGCCGACTGGGAGACCTGGCCGGCGCGCGAGCAGATCGCCTTCATCCAGCGGCTGGAGGACAAGATCCAGTACTACCGCGCCCTGCACGATCATACCGACCTCTGGATAAGCCTCGACGGTGGGCCGGTGGACGGCGATTCGGTATTCCCGATTCCCCTAGAGATGCTGCCCTGAGCGGTGCTGCCTACCGACTTTGATACGGTGAGGAACGAACCGCATCTTTACCTGTCGGTGACCATCGTTCCTGGTGGGAAAAGGAGAGGACGCCCTCCACCAACGGCTCAGAAAGTCCCGCCGTTCCAGCCCCACATGTGCCGTTCGGCACCGGAGAACTCGATGTAGATCCGCTCCTTGGGCACTCGCAAGCGGGTGCAGATGAATTCGCAAAGCGCAGCGGAGAACTCGGCGGTGCGATCTTCCGGCAGGCCGATGCTCTTGAGTTCGAGATAGGCCAGAGGTTCATCGGTTCCGGCAAACAGCATGGTCCGGCCGGTCACGACGTCGACCATAACGTAGCGCTCCGGTTTGCCCAGGATCTCGGCGACCGCCCGAGAGGCGTCACGGGCCAGGTGCACTGCGGCCACCTCATCGAGATGACGATTGGTCTGGATCTTCAACAGGGGCATGATCGTTCTCCTCGGTTTCGGCCAGGGCGCTGGCCAGCAGGGGCGCCAATGGAACGGCATTGCTCTCGTGGGGAATGCTGTCGGTACTCCAGATATGGCTCACGCCGGCCTTCTCCAGGCGCGCCACGGCGTCCTCGACGAACAGTGCATGGGTGACCATGACCGAGACGGATCCTGCGCCGCCGGCCAAGGCGATGTTGGCGGCGACCTCCAGGGTACGCCCGGTACTCGCCACATCGTCGATCAGCACCACCTCACGATCGGCAAAATCGCCATTCAGATGGATCTCCACCTCTCGGTCGCCCAGCCGCACCTTCTCACCCACCACATAGTCCATGCCGGCACGCTCGGCCACGGCCGCCACCCACTGCTCCGACTCGCGATCCGGCCCCACCAGCAATGCATGCCGCACATGCCGCTGGAGAAATGCCGCGATCGGCGCCATGGCGGTGAGTGCTACGGCCCGGCGTGCCGGCACCGCCTCCGCCAGGTGATGGACTCGATGCAAATGGGGATCGACCGTGATGACGGCATCGAAGTATTCGGCCAACAACCGACCAATGACCTTCTGACTGACCGCCTCTCCGCTATGGAAGGCACGGTCCTGACGCATGTAGCAGAGGTAGGGCGCCACCAGGGTCAAGCGCCGCGCACCCAGCTCGCGGGCCTCCGCCGCCGCCAGCACCAATTCGATGAGCTTGGTATTGGGATGGTCGAGACTGCGGCACAGCACGACCTCGTCGGCGAGGTCTGTTGGCAGACGCACCAGGCTTTCCTCATCCGGAAAATGATGGATCGCCACATCGGCATAGGCCATGCCCGCCTCTGCCGCCAATAGACGCGCCTGTTTTCGATATTCCTCGAATCCGATCAGCATTGCCATCTCAATACACCAATCCGTCGTCCACCTGCGCCGGGGGTTCGCTGCCCAGCCGGAATCCGTTGTCGCGCTCTGCGAGATCCACCGCAAAGCGGAAATCGGAACGAAAGTCGGCATGGATGGTATACAGGGCATCACCCTTTTTCACCCTTTCTCCCAGCTTGCGGTGCAGGTCGACGCCGGCCCCCTTGTCCATTGGCGCACCCGCCATGCGCGCTATCTGTGCCATACGAAGATTGTCGATGGCCACGACATACCCCGCCCGCTCTGCCTTGACCACCCGCCGCAGCCGCCCCGGTTCGACCTCCGACTGCGACGGCCCCTGGGCCTGGATGATCGCCTGCATCTTCGCCAGGGCACGCCCCGAGTCCAGGATATCCCGCGCCACTGTATAGCCCTGCCCACCGCGGATGTCCGGATCGAATTCGATCACTCGACCCGCAAGCCGCAGGGCCTTCTGGCGCAGGTCCTGTGGAGCGTCGGGATCGTTGTGCAGCACCTGCATCACGTCGCGCACCTCGAACCAGGGACCGATACCACGGCCAATGGGTTGGCTTCCGTCGGTGATGATCACCTCCACGTGCAGACCGAGACGGTCACCGACAAACTCGAACAGCTTGCGCAACGCCACGGCCTCACGCATGGTGCGGACCTTGGCGGTGGGACCCATGGGAATGTCGATCAGCAGATGAGTGGAACCGGCCGCCACCTTCTTGGAGAGTATCGAGGCGACCATCTGGCCACGCGAATCCATCGACAGGGGCCGCTCCACCGAGATCAGGATATCGTCCACCGGCGCCAGGCGCGCCGTGCCGCCCCACGCCAGGCAACCGCGATGACGGCGTACGATCTCGTGCAACCGTTTCGGACTGAGTTCGACCCGCGCCAGCAGCTCCATGGTATCTGCGGTGCCGGCGGGCGAGGTGATGGCGCGACTGGAGGTCTTCGGGATGAGCATCCCATGGGCGGCCACGATCGGCACCACCAGCATGCTGGTGCGGTTCCCCGGAATGCCGCCGATGCAGTGCTTGTCCGCCACCAGCGGCTCACCCCAGTCGAGGCGCTCGCCGGTTTCCACCATCGCACGGGTGAGCGAGAGCACCTCTTCCCGCGTCAGGCCGTTGTCGCTGCATGCCACCAGGAAGGCCGCCATCTCCATCTTGGAATAGCGGTTGTCCACGATATCCCGGGCCAGCGCCGCCAGCTCGTCGTGACGCAGCACCTCGCCGGCGATCTTGCGGTGTACTGCAGCCAGCGAGGTGGGTGGTTCGGCGTGTGCAATGCGCACCGGACGTCCCTCGGCCAATCCCAACTGATCGAATGCCTGGGCACTGAGGCCAAGCTCCGCGGGGGCAATGATCTGGGGATCGTCCACCACATTGAGGACCGCAAGGATGCGCCTGCCCCGCCCGCTGATCTCGACCTTGGCCAGCGCCTGAAAGCCCTCCGCACGGTAGAGTGCACAATCACGATGCAGATAGGCCACATTCTCGCGGAAGGTATCGATCGCGACGCGGCGCAGTGTCAAGGTCTGGCGACGGCTGGATGCCATGGGCGCAAGCTCCGTTTGGACGAGGCAGGTGTCAATGTTCGCACATTGCATCACCCCCGCCCATGCCGCGATGTCGTCTGCCGGAGTCCGCAGGCCCCCGTCATCTATCTTCGTAACCTTTTGAAAAGTGGAGCGGGTGTCTGCGCGAAAAACGTCGGCGGCAGGGATGCCGCCGTCGAGCCTACAAGGATGTA
>RFHJ01000075.1 GCA_003696905.1 Gammaproteobacteria bacterium
CTGAACGACCTGCCCATCGAATGGCACTACATCGGGCGGATTCAAGGCAACAAGACCCGCGACATCGCGCGCCACTTCACCTGGGTCCATGGGCTGGACAGCCTGAAACATGCGCAGCAGCTGAATAAATACCGGGGAGAGGACCGGCCCCCACTCAACTGCTGCATCCAGGTGAATCTCAGCGGTGAGCACAGCAAGGGGGGCATCGAGGCGGACCTCCTGCCGGAACTGGCACTGGCGGTGAGCCGTCTGCCCCACCTGGAACTGCGGGGATTGATGACCATGCCCGACCCTACCAGCGACCGCGACGCCCAGGCCGCGGTATTCAGCCGCCTGGCCGCATCGTTCGATCGATTGCGCGCCCAGGGCCTTCCGCTGGACACATTATCCATGGGCATGAGTGGCGACCTCGAGCTCGCCATCGCCGCGGGTTCGACCATGGTGCGCATTGGCACCGATATCTTCGGTCCCCGCAACTGACTACAATCCGAATTCGAATTTTGCCAAAAACCTGAACGAACCACCGAAATGAAAGACGCGACCATTGCCTTCATCGGCGCCGGAAACATGGCCGCCGCCCTGATCAGCGGACTGATCGCCGACGGCGTGCCGCCCGATCGATTGCTGGCTTCCGATCCCGACCAGGAACGATTGCAGCAGTTGGCCCATACCGCGGGCGTCCGCACCCTGCAGGACAACGATGCGGCGGTACGAGCGGCCGACGTCGTCGTGCTGGCGGTCAAGCCGCAGGTTCTACAGCGGGTGGCAAAAGAGCTCGCTTCGGCGATTGGCGAGCGGCGCCCCCTCGTGATCTCCATAGCGGCAGGCGTTCGCAGCGACACCTTGGCTCGTTGGCTCGGTGGCAATGTCCCCCTGGTCCGCAGCATGCCCAATACCCCCGCCATGCTCCAGGCAGGGGCGACGGCGCTCTACGCCACGGCGGAGGTGAACGAATCCCAGCGCGAACTGGCCGAGTCCATACTGCGGGCGGTCGGCCTGGTGCAATGGATAGAAGACGAAGGGCTCATGGATGCCGTTACCGCACTCTCGGGCAGTGGCCCCGCCTATTTCTTCCTGTTCATGGAGACCCTGGAAAAGGCCGCGGAAAAACTGGGACTGCCGGCCGACACCGCACGCCTGTTGACCCTGCAGACTGCACTCGGGGCCGCACGCATGGCGATCGAGGCCGGGGAAGACCCAGCCGAGCTGCGCCGCCGAGTCACCTCGCCGGGCGGCACCACGGAACGGGCGATCGCCTCTTTCGAGAAGGACGACCTCGCAGGGATGGTGGAACGGGCCCTGACCGCCGCCCGAAACCGATCGGTGGAGCTGTCCCGAGTACTCGACGGCGAGGAGGAGTAAACCATGGGTGACGGCTACCTCGCGAACCCACTGACCTTCGTGGTCCAAGTGATCTTTGGTTTCTATGCGCTGCTGGCCATGCTTCGTTTCCTGCTGCAGGCGGTGCGGGCGGACTTCTACAACCCCTTGTCCCAGTTCATCGTCAAGGCGACCAGCCCAGTGCTCAACCCCCTGCGGCGCATCGTCCCGCCAATCCGCAACAAGGACACCGCCTCGCTGCTGCTCGCCTGGTTGACGCTCGCGATCGAAATCATGCTGGTCCTGTTGATCGCGGGCCGGGGGTTCCAGCCATTGGCCGCCTTGCTTCTGGCGATTCCAGAACTGGTGGAACTGCTGATCAACATCTTCCTCTACGGCACCCTGATCATGGTCATCATCAGCTGGATCAACCCCGGCGGTTACAACCCGGCCATCGGGCTGCTGCACAGCCTCACCGAACCCCTGCTGCGCCCAGCCCGCTCCTTGATACCACCGATCGGTGGGCTCGATCTCTCGCCGATGGTGGTGATGATCGGACTGGTGCTGCTCAAGATGCTGCTCGTCCCTCCGCTCAAGGGATTGGCCGTCGCGCTGCTTTGAATCCTGTGAGCTGGTACCGCTGGGACGGCGAGGACCTGCTGTTGTGGGTGCGGGTGCAACCACGCGCCAGTCGGGACGGCTTCGCCGAAGTGGTGGGGGATGCCATCAAGGTGCGCATCACGGCCCCGCCGGTCGACGGCAAGGCCAATACCCACCTCACCACCTGGCTGGCGCGCCAATTTCGAGTGGCAAAATCTGCCATCCAGATCGAATCGGGGGAGACGTCCCGACGCAAGCGGGTACGAATCTGTGAACCAGTTCAGATACCACCTGCCCTGAGCGAAAAGATGAGGGTGTAAAACCATTGCTCAGCACCTAGAATGGCCATGGGTGGGAAAAAAGTTCCAGGGGCCCGTCGGAGTTGACGCTGCCTGGTTGCCCATCCCGGGGTGGCGATCAATCGAACCCCTCAAACAGTCGGGGCTAGCGGGGCGACCAGAAATCCTCTTCCGTATGCCCCTCTCGGCACCATCGTCGGCTCCCCGAGCAAGACATTCGGCCTGAAGATATTTCTTGGGCTTCCGCGGCAAGAGGCACCGACGGGGGGATCGCCCAATAATCGCGGAACGACAGGTCGCCTTGCGAAGGAGAAAACCGGGACTCCGTACAACGAGACGAGAGGATGCGGCATGGCAGTATCGCCAATGGAACAGCAACTGGCCGGCTTTTCACGCTGGAAGCAGCGTCAGCGCAAGATCCTCGATCAGCTGGAACCCTGGCTGCAGCAGCAGAACCTCTACAGTACCGAGTTACACCATGCGATCGGCCGGGCCCGCACCGCGCTGCGTGAAGAGAACATCACCGTCGTGGTCACCGGCGAATTCTCACGCGGCAAGACCGAGCTGATCAATGCGCTGTTTTTCGGCGATTTCGGACGACGTTTCCTCCCTACCGACGCCGGCCGCACCACCATGTGCCCCACCGAGATCCTGTACGATCCGGAAACCGACCCCTGTCTGCGCCTCCTGCCCATCGAGACTCGCAGCCACGATATCAGCCTGATCCATCTGCGCCAGAAGCCGGAGATATGGACCAAGGTGCCGCTCTCTCTGGAGGATCCGGAGACAATGACCGAAGCACTCCAGGCCCTCACGGCTACCCGTATCGCAACCCGGCAAGAAGCGATCGAGATGGGATTGTCCAACGACGCCCCGGACGCGGACACCAGCGATGAAGAACCCAGGGAAATCCCTCGCTGGCGCCTCGCCCAACTCAACATTCCCCACCCCCTTCTGGCCAAGGGGCTACGGATAATCGACACACCGGGGCTCAACGCAGTGGGCCAGGAGCCCGAACTGACCTACGAGATTCTACCCAGTGCCCAGGCGGTTCTGTTCGTACTGGCCGCCGACACTGGCGTGACGCGCTCCGATCTGGACATCTGGCGGCAGCTGGTGGCTCCCGATCGAAAGGCACGCAAGGGCATCATGGTGGTACTGAACAAGATCGATACCCTGTGGGACGATCTGCGTACTCCAGCAGAAAACGAGCAACGCATTCGTCAGCAATGCTGCGACGTGGCCAACACGCTGGGCGTGAGTAGCGAACAGACCTTTGCAATATCGGCACAGAAGGCATTGCTCGCCCGGGTGCGGGGAGAAGCCGACCTCGAAACGCGGAGCGGGATCACAAGGCTCGAAGACTACCTTTCCAGCACGGTGGTCGAGAATCGACGCGACCTGATCATGAACGACTTCACGAGCGACGTTCAGCATGCTCTGGAGTCATTGGAGCACATCATCGAGACGCGCCATAAACGGATTCAGAAACAGATTCACAGCCTGCACGAGGTGAGTAATCGGAGTGACACGTCGATAGCCCGGATATTGCAAGAGACCGAACGCGACAAGGAACGTTACCGTGCCAGCGTCGATGCCTATCGCGAAAGCCGCAGACGGTTCCTCCGGCATGGTGACGCCCTGCTCGAGGCATTGAATCTGAAGACCTTGGAGCGCGTTATCGAAGAAGCACACCGGGAAATGTCCAGAGCATGGACCACCCTTGGCCTGAAGGAGGCCATGCGCATCCTCTTCGACGATATGAACGCCCGCATGGAGAGGGTGAGCGAGCACACCCAGGCGATGCGCAAACTTATTCGCACCATCTATCGCCGTTTCCAGACCGAGCACGACTTCCCCGCCATACAGCCCGCGATGTTCTCCATCGTCGAGCATCAGGTCGAACTGGGGGTGTTGCATCAGGAGGCGGAGGTCTTCCGCAAGAGCCCGCTTACCACAATGACCGAGCAACACTTCGTGGTAAGGCGGTATTTCCGAACCATCGTCGATCGTGCACGCCACATCTTTCGTGACGCCCATCACGAAGCAAGTGAATGGCTGGACCACGCGCTGGATCCCCTTACCCTCGAAGTCAAGGAATACCGGAGGGTCATCTCACAACAGATCCGTGACCTCAAGCACGCCAGTCAGTCGCGCAAAACCATTCAAAAACGCATTGTCCTGATGGAGCGTGATGCACGACGCCTGCAGATCCAGCTCAGTTCGCTACAGAACGTCCGGCAGGCATTGAGCAATCCGATCATTCCGAATGCCGAGGGAAAATTCCGCCCCCAGATAGTGGACACCAGTACCGACACCCGTTCAGCGATCTGAGATCGAACCGAGATAGCCGATCCGGTGGCAGCCTTCGCTTGCGCTTTGAATCGAAATGAGATTTCTCTCGTTGGGGAAACCCTGATAAAAGCCATCCTTGGCTTTATCAGGGTACGCTGCGCCGCAAACGCGGTTTGCGGCCGGCTTCAAAATCAATCGCTTACAGCGATTGATTTTGGCGGCTCTTCCCTGAGCGGCGGAAGGTCTGAATTTTTCAGACCTTCCTTGGCCGGAAGGGGGCCATACCGTCCCTGCAGATATAGCCCGTGATTCAAACCGCAGCGAGATCGTTACACCGCCCAACGCAAGATCCAGGTCGAAACGAAACGGTGCAACGAGCGGTCCTATTGGAACGAACGCAGCAGAACGGCCGCAACACCCGGTCTACAATCGCAAAGAAAAGACCATGGAGGTATGTCATGAAGAGACTGCTAGTCCTACCCCTCGTTCTACTGGTGGCTGCGGGTGCCACCCTGGCCGAGAACCTCACTCGAGCGGATGAATACACCATCCACCACAATGCCCTGACCACCGACTCGCTGGCACCCGAGATGGCCCGCGCCTACGGCATCCAGCGCAGCGGCAGCCGCGGCATGGTCAATATCTCCATCATCCGCGAACAACCGGGAACCACAGGAAAATCGGTACATGCACGGGTCAAGCTCAAGGCCAGGGAACTGACGGGACAGCCGCGCGAGATCGCATTACGCGAAATCAGGGAAGGAGATGCCATCTATTATATCGCCGACTTCCCGGTTGCCCATCGGGAACACCTGATCTTCGATATCGAGGTGATCCCCGAGGGAGAGACTCATGCCCTGAAGGCACGCTTCGAGCAGGAATTCTTCACCCGTTGATCAAAGGTTCCCGAGAATCCAGAGCTGATAGCAACCGAACAGGATGACCAGGGCGCCGGCCACCTGGCGCACCCCGGGCCGGCGCACGAAACGCTGCAGCCGGGCAGCCGCCGTCCCCATGGCCAACAGGTTGGGCAAGGTGCCGAGGCCAAAGGCCAGCATCAACAGGGCGCCCTGGGCTGCCCCGCCAGCCGAGACCGACCAGATCAGCACGCTGTAGACCAGGCCGCAAGGCAGCCACCCCCAGAGTGCGCCCAGCAACAGTGCCTGCCCGGGGCGGTGCACCGGCAGAAAACCCCTGCCCAGTGGTTCGATCCGTCGCCACAACAGTCCACCGACCCGCTCCACCCGAGCCAACAGCTGCCACCATCCCCCCAGGTAAAGGCCCAGCAGGATCATGAAAATCGCCGCCACTCCGAGCAGCGCCTCCTGGGCGTGGCGCACCGGTAACAGACCGGAGAAGAACAGCCCCAGGCCACCGGCGATGGCCCCGGCCAGCACGTAGCTGGCGATCCGGCCGAGGTTGTAGGCCAGCAGGATGCCCCAGCGCTGCCGGGACTCGCCGGGCAGGCCCAGCGAGATAGCCCCCACGATACCGCCGCACATGCCCACACAGTGGACTCCGCCGAGCAGGCCCACCAGCAGCGCACCCAAGGGACCCACATCAATCACGGGATGCCACCTCCACCTCGGTATAGCGCCAGGCGGCCAGCACCAGAAGCAGCACCGGCACGCCCATCAGGGTGGTAAGGACGAAGAACTCGGGATAGCCCAGGCGATCCACCAAGACCCCCGAGAAGCCGCCCAGGAACTTGGGCAACAGCAGCATCACCGAGCTGAACAACGCATATTGAGTGGCCGAATAGGAGACGTTCACCAGCCCCGAGAGATAGGCGACGAAGGCCGCGATCGCCACCCCGCCACTGAGGTTGTCCATGCCCACCACCATCACCAGTCCCCAGAAGTCGTGACCTTGACCGGCCAACCAGGCAAACAGCAAGTTGGTGGCCGAGGCCAGCAGCGCACCCACGAACAGCACCGGCATGACCCCATAGCGGTACACCGCCATGCCACCGAGAAACCCGCCGGCGATGGTCAGGTAGATGCCCAGACCCTTGGAGACCAGCGCGATCTCGTCCTTGGCGAAACCCATGTCCCGGTAGAAGACGTTGGCGATCGCGCCCAGCACGATGTCGGAGATGCGGTAGCTGGCAATCAACCCCAGCACCAGCAGCGCCAACCAGCCGTGGCGACGGAAGAAATCGGCGAAGGGCGCCCAGACGGCATCGAGGAACCAATGCTTGAGGCGCTGCCAGCGGCTCCCCTGGTACAGGCCCGGATCGGCTGCCACCGGATCATCGACCGGCGGCTCGGGCGAGAGCAGAGTGGTAAGGATACCCACCGCCATCAACGCCGCCATCACCAGATAGGTCACCAGCCAGGGGGATTGCTGGTAGGTCGCCTCGTCCGGATCGAAGATCGCGGCGATCCACAGGGCACCTGCCGAGGCGATGAACATCGCGATCCGATAGCCGGTGGTATAGAAGGCCGCCATGATGCCCTGCAGGCGCTTCTCCGCGCTCTCGATCCGGTAGGCATCCACTGCCACGTCCTGGGTGGCCGAGGCAAAGGCCACCAGCAGGGCCAGCCAGACCACCAGGGAGAGCCGTTGTGCCGGGTCGCTCAACGCCATCGCCACCAGCCCAACCGCAATGGTGGCCTGGGTCAGCAGCAGCCAGGCACGGCGACGCCCCAGGCGTCGTGTTAGCAGGGGAATCGGCAACCGGTCGACCAGCGGCGACCAGAACACCTTCAGGGCATAGGCCAGCGCCACCCAGCTGATGAACCCGATGGTGGAACGGTCCACCCCCGCCTCGCGCAGCCAGAAGGAGAGGGTGCCGAAGACCAGCAGCAGGGGCAGCCCGGAGGAGAAGCCCAGCAGACCGATACGCAGCACCCGCCAGTCGCGCAGGTGCGCAAGGGTATCGCGCCAGTCGTGCCGTACGGTTTCAGTCAAGATCGTAGTCCATGATCAGCGGCGCATGGTCGGAGAACCACTTGCGTTTGTAGATACTCGCGGCCCGCACCCGGTCGGCCACCGCCGGAGTGGTCACCTGGTAGTCGATGCGCCAACCCACGTTGTTCTCGCGAGCCCGCCCCCGGTTCGACCACCAGGTGTACTGGTCGGTTTCCTGGTTGACGCGACGAAAGGCGTCCACGAACCCGCCCTCGGCACCGAACAGGCGGTCCATCCAGGCGCGCTCCTCGGGCAGAAAACCCGAGTTCTTCTGATTGCCGCGCCAGTTCTTCAGGTCTTCCTTGCGATGCGCGATGTTCAGATCGCCACAGAGGATCATCTCCTGCCCCGTCTGGCGCCGCTCGACCAGATAGGGCAGCAGGCGGTCGAGCACCTCGAACTTCACCTGCTGGCGCGCCTCGCCCGAGGACCCCGAGGGCAGATAGAGCGAAACCAGGCACAGATTGCCGAAGCGCGCCTCGATCCAGCGCCCCTCGCGATCGAACACGGGCCAGCCAATCCCCTCGATCACCTCGTCGGGCTCGCGCCGGCAGTAGATGCCCACCCCGCTGTAGCCCTTGCGCTCGGCGGGATGGTAATAGCAATGAAAACTGGGGGGCCAAAAGAGGCTGTCGGTCAGTTGATCCACCTGGGCCTTGAGCTCCTGGAGGCAGACCACGTCTGCCTTCTGCCGGCGCAGCCAATGAAAAAAGCCCTTGCGGGCGGCCGAACGGATGCCGTTGAGATTGCAGGTGATGACGCGCATCGGCCCTATTATACTGCCGACCCCGATCGACACGAGACTTGCCCACCATGCAGGACCATCAGCGCGCATTCATCGACTTCGCCCTGGAGACCGGCGTATTGCGGTTCGGCGAATTCACCCTCAAATCCGGACGTATCAGCCCCTACTTCTTCAACGCCGGTCTGTTCAATACCGGCTCGGCGCTCGCCCGCCTGGGACGTTTCTATGCCCGGACCATCGTCGATTCGGGAATCGAATTCGACCTGCTGTTCGGCCCCGCCTACAAGGGTATCCCGCTGGCAGCGGTCACCGCGGCGGCACTCTTCGACGAACACGGACGAGATGTCCCCTATGCCTTCAACCGCAAGGAGGCGAAGACCCATGGCGAGGGTGGCAGCATCGTGGGCCATCCCCTCGAAGGGAGGGTGCTGATCATCGATGACGTGATCACCGCCGGTACGGCAATCCGCGAATCCATGGAGATCATCGAAGCGGAGGGCGCGCGCCCGGCCGGGGTGGCGATCGCCCTCGATCGCCAGGAACGCGGCCAGGGAGAACGCTCGGCCATCCAGGAGGTCGAGGCGGACTACGGCATACCGGTCGCGGCCATCGCGCGGCTCGAGGACCTGGTCGGTTACCTGGAGGACAAGGGGGACCCGGCCGATCTGACACGCCTGCGCGCCTATCGCGCGCAGTACGGCATCTGAACAGAGGTTGCCGGGAATCCACGACACATCGCCCCCCCTCGCGTAGATGGGGCGCTAGTCTGGACGATTCCCGTGCCACCCTGCAGCGCGGCCCGATGACCGACTGATCCGGCCTACGGACACATCGGGCCACGCCGCGCGATCATGGCCACGAGACCCGACAAGGCAGGTTCAGGCAGGCTCCTCGGGAACGAAACCACCAAGCGAGGCCAAGGCGTCCGCATCCGGTATTTCCAATCGGGTACGCTCGACGCGCAAGAGGCCCTCACTGCGCAGCTTGCGCATCACACGGTTGGTATGCACCGGCGTCAGACCCGTCATGTCCCCCACCATTTCCTGGGTCAGGGGAAAGGGCATGGTCGTCGCATCGGATGCGATCAAGCGCCGATATCTCAGGCGGTGAAACAACTCGGCAACCAGATAGGCAATTCGCTGTTCCGCGCTCTTGCGTCCCAAGCCAAGCATGTGATTCTGGCAGCTAGCCATGTAACGGGCCTGTATCCGCGTGATATGGGTGGCCAGATCGGGATGCTTGGTCATCATCTCATGCAACCCCTCCTGCCGAAATCCGCAGACGACCACATCGGTCACAGCAACGGCCGCGTGATGGATATGGCTGGAGCCCGGCGGCATATAGCCAAGAAAATCGCCCGGCAGCGCCACACGCAGCCCCTGACGATGCCCTTCGGCATCACTGCGATAGAGCAACATCCATCCCTGAAAGAGAGTGAAGGCCATCTCCGCAGGACTACCTTCTTCGTAGAGCACACGGCGCGCTGCCAGACGATACTGATCCGTACGCCGCGACTGCGCATCCTCGATATAGCTAAGCGGCACCACCTGGAACAGCGCGTTCTGACGTACCGGACAGGCGGCACATTGGGTCGGCTGGGTGCGCGGCGTGAGATACCTGGACATTCGCGTCTCTCTCTATATTAAGGAAACCCTGATGAAAACCGTCCCTGGCTTTACCAGGGCACGCTCCGCCGCCAACGCGGTTCCAGCCGGCTTCAAAAAAGCCGCTCCCAGCGATCGATTCTGGCGGCCCATCCCCGGGGCGGCGGAAGGTCTGAATTTTTCAGACCTTCCCTAAGGAAACCCTGATAAAAGCCATCCTTGGCTTTATCAGGGTACGCTGCGCCGCAAACGCGGTTTGCGGCTGACTTCAAAATCAATCGCTTACAGCGATTGATTTTGGCGGCTCTTCCCTGAGCCGCGGAAGGTCTGAATTTTTCAGACCTTCCCTAAGGGCACCATGGGAGAATTCGGATACATCGCCCTGATCGATGATTGTCGTTATAACGGGCCTGTGACGATCTTTCCACGACTTCGCCCGAATTGCATGGGGGTAAACCCGAAACCCGACCGTTGGCGCAGATGAGGTAGACTGACGCCCCGATTTTCAGCCACACGATCCAGATAGTGAGTCACACACATCGCCTGGAAGCCCGAGAAGTCTGTTGCAGCCGCGGCGACCGACAACTCTTCCGTTGCCTGAATTTCGACCTGGCCAGCGGCGAGCTGATGTACCTGCGGGGGCCGAACGGCAGCGGCAAGACCACGCTGCTACGCACCCTCGCAGGCCTGCTCCGCGCGGAGACGGGCGAGATTCGCTGGGACGGCAAGCCGATTCACCAGGTGCGAGAGGCCTATCACCACGAACTACTGTATCTCGGGCATCTGAATGCGTTGAAGGAGGATCTGAATCCGGTCGAGAACCTGCGCATGGACGCCGCGGTACGCGCGAACCCGCTTGCCGAGGACGCTGCCTGGCAGCTATTGGCCAACATCGGCCTGCGGGGCTGTGAAGACCTGCCGGTGAAATACCTTTCACAGGGGCAGAAGCGCCGCGTCGCACTCGCCCGCCTTTGGGTCAGCCGGGCAGCCCTGTGGATTCTGGACGAACCTTTCAGCGCACTGGACGTCGCCTCGGTCGACGCCCTGCAGGCGGTGATCCGCGCCCACCTGAGCCGAGGCGGCATGGCGATACTGACCACCCACCAGGAGGTGGAACTGACGAGCGGCACCGTCTGCCTGGTCACCCTCGGCAGCGACCTCCCCGAGGTACGCCATGCTTGAGACCCTCGCCTGGATCGTGCGCCGCGACGTGACCATCGCACTGCGCCGCCGCACCGATGTGTTCACGACACTCATCTTCTTCGTCATTGTGATCAGCCTCTTTCCCTTGGGCGTGGGACCGGACCTGGATACCTTGCGCCTAATAGCCCCAGGCGTCGTCTGGGTAGGCGCCCTGCTCGCCTCGATGCTGGCGCTGGAGCAGCTTTTTCTGGCCGACCATCGGGACGGCACGCTGGAACAGATCTTGCTGGCCCCACAGCCCCTGCCACTGCTGGTGATCGGCAAGGTGGTGGCACATTGGCTGATCACCGGCCTGCCGCTGGTGGTCATGGCACCAGTGCTGGGACTGCAGTACGACCTGTCCGCCGAGGCATTGGAAGTGATGGTCTGGTCGCTGTTGCTGGGCACGCCAACCCTCAGCCTGCTCGGCGCCATCGCCGCGGCGCTGACCCTGGGACTGCGTGCCGGGGGCGTGCTGGTGGCACTGCTGGTGCTGCCACTCTATATTCCCGTCCTGATCTTCGGCGCAGGGGCCGTCGAGGCCACCACCTCGGGCCTCGGCGGCAGTGCCCACCTGTCGCTGCTGGGCGCCATGCTGCTGCTTGCGCTGCTGGGGACACCGCTGGCCACTGCAGCTGCGCTGCGTGTTTCGAGCGGCTAGGCACCTTGCCACCACCTCCAGGGAGGTGTTGATTTCCGCCCTGGTGTGAACTTGCCGCTTTTGCGCCGGTCTAGTTGATCGGTTAACCTTCCAGCGCTGTTCCCGCCGACCCACGAAAACCCCATGCAAAACAGGCTGATCAACTGGTTCAAGTTTTCCTCACCGGCCACCTTCTATCCCCTGGCCAGGCGGCTGGCGCCGATCTTCTGGGCAATAGCCATCGTGCTGGTTGCCATCGGGCTTTACATGAGCTTTTTCGTCGCGCCGGTGGACTACAAGCAGGGAGACGGCTATCGCATCATCTTCATCCATGTGCCGGCGTCCTGGATGTCCATGTTCATCTACCTCGTCATGGCCGGCTGGAGCGCCATTGGGTTGATCTTCAATACCCGACTCTCCTTCATGATGTCGCAGGCGCTGGCACCCACCGGCGCCCTGTTCGCCTTCATCTCCCTATGGACCGGCTCCTTCTGGGGCAAGCCCATGTGGGGCACCTGGTGGGTCTGGGATGCCCGAATCACCTCGGAACTGATCCTGCTCTTTCTCTACCTGGGGTACATGGCCCTGGTGGCCGCCATCGACGACCGGCGCCGTGCCGACCGTGCCGGGGCCATCCTCCTGCTGGTGGGGGTGGTCAACATCCCGATCATCTATTTCTCGGTGAAGTGGTGGAACACCCTGCACCAGGGAGCCACCATCAAGATGAACGGCCAGACCAGCATGGACGAGACCATGCTGCTGACCATGTTGATCATGGCGCTGGGTTTCTGGGCCTACAGCATCGCTGCCGCCATGGTCCGGGTGCAGTCGATCATTCTCGAGCGCGAGGCCGGCAGCACCTGGGCCCAGGAATTGATTGGAGAACGCGCATGAACTTCCTCGAGGCCCTGGACATGGGCAAATACGCGCTCTACGTGTGGGGATCCTTTGGCGTCACCGCATTGTGCATGATCGCCGAACCCCTGCTCCTGCGTGGCCGGCTGGGACGGGCCCGCCGCAGGATCGCCCGCCTGAACCGACTGGAGTCGAACAAGCAATGAAAGCACGTCACAAACGCCTCGCCCTGGTGATCGCCGGACTGATCATCCTGGGGGTCGCCACCGCACTGGTACTGAATGCCCTGCAGGGCAACCTGAACTATTTCTTCTCGCCCACCGAGGTGGCCGAGCACAAGGCGCCAGAGGACCATGTGTTCCGCCTTGGCGGCATGGTGGAAAAAGGAAGCGTACAGCGCAAGGAGGGCGAACTGGCCGTACGCTTCGTGGTCACCGACTACCACAAGCAGGTGCCGGTGGTCTATGAAGGCATCCTGCCCGATCTGTTCGCCGAGGGCCAGGGTGTCATCGCCCAGGGCAAGCTGGCTCCCGACGGCACCTTCGTCGCCGACGAGGTGCTTGCAAAACATGACGAAAACTACATGCCACCGGAGGTCGCCGAGGCCATGAGTGCCGGCGAGAAGGCCCGCCTCCAGGCCACCACCGTAGGTAACTGACCATGATTCCAGAACTCGGACAGATAATGCTCGCCCTGGCCCTTGCACTGGCCGTGTTGCAGGGCGTATTCCCATTGATCGGCGCCCAGCGGGGCATCAGCAGCTGGATCGCGCTGGCCAAGCCGGCCGCCCGCCTGCAGGCGCTGGTATTGGCCATCGCCTTCGCCCTCCTCACATGGAGCTTCCTTCAGCACGACTTCTCGGTGCTCTATGTCGCCGAAAACTCCAACACCCACCTGCCGACCCCCTATTTGTTCTCCGCGGTCTGGGGTGCCCATGAAGGTTCGCTGCTGCTGTGGGCCCTCATACTGGGGATCTGGACGACGGCGGTTACCTTCTTCAGCCGTAGCGTCCCCGAGGTGGTGGTCGCACGGGTGCTGGGTGTTCTTGGCCTGGTGAGCGTGGGCTTTCTGCTGTTCATGATCCTTACCTCCAACCCTTTCGCACGCCTGATGCCCCCGGCCTCGGAGGGGCGGGATCTCAATCCCCTGCTGCAGGATCCGGGGCTGATCTTCCATCCCCCCATGCTCTACATGGGGTATGTCGGTTTCGCCATTCCCTTCGCTTTCGCGGTGGCCGCCATGCTGGGTGGCCGCCTCGACGCCGCCTGGGCGCGCTGGTCGCGCCCCTGGACCAATGTCGCCTGGCTGTTCCTCACCCTCGGCATCACGCTCGGCAGCTGGTGGGCCTACTACGAACTGGGCTGGGGCGGCTGGTGGTTCTGGGATCCGGTAGAGAACGCCTCCTTCATGCCCTGGCTGGTCGGCACCGCCCTGATGCACTCCCTGGCAGTGACCGAGAAACGCGGTGCCTTCAAGGCCTGGACGGTGCTGTTGGCCATCTTCGCCTTCTCACTTAGCCTGCTGGGCACCTTCCTGGTCCGCTCGGGCGTCCTCACCTCGGTGCATGCCTTCGCCTCGGATCCCGAAAGAGGAATCTTCATCCTCGCCTTCCTGTTCGCGGTGGTGGGCTCCTCACTGGCGCTGTATGCCTTCCGCGCCAACGAGATCAAGAGCACGGTACGCTTCGAGCTGCTCTCGCGCGAGACCTTCCTGCTGCTGAACAACGTCATCCTGCTGGTGGCAGCGACCGCGGTGCTCTTGGGTACCCTCTATCCCCTGGTGGCCGATGCGCTGAAGCTCGGCAAGATCTCGGTCGGTCGTCCCTACTTCGACCTGGTATTCATGATTCTCACCCTGCCTTTGATCGCCTTGATCGGCGTGGGCACAATGGCCCGCTGGAAGCGCGATGAGCCGACCCGGCTGTGGCACAAGCTGCGTATCCCGGTGTTTGCTGCGCTCGCCCTTGGGCTTGCCTGGGGTCTCCTGGCGGTGCCCCATGTCAACCCGCTCACGGTGTTGGGTCTGGTGCTGGGCCTCTGGGTGCTGACGTCCACGCTGGCCGCTCTCTACGACCGCTTGCAACCCCATGGCAACCTGCGGCATCTCTCGCGGGGCTTCTGGGGCATGATCCTCGGCCATGTTGGGATCGGTGTATTCGTCCTGGGCGTGGCCATGACCAGCACCTACTCCACGGAGAAGGACATCCGCCTGGCACCCGGAGAAAGTTATCAGATCGGTGACTATCGCTTCGAATTTCAAAGGGGTGGGCAGCGTGCAAGGCCCCAACTACACCGCCTATGAGGGCACCATTCAGGTCTTCGATGACGACAGCCGGATTGCGGAGCTTCACCCGCAGAAACGCACCTATCTCGTGCAAAAGATGCCCATGACCGAGGCGGCCATCGACGCAGGACTATTCCGCGACCTCTACGTGGCACTGGGCGAGGACCTCGGCAAGGGTGCCTGGAGCCTGCGTATCTATCACAAGCCCTTCGTCCGCTGGCTCTGGCTCGGGACGCTGATCATGGCTCTCGGCGGCCTGCTCGCCGCCTCCGACCGCCGCTATCGTGTGCTGGCAAGGCGGGCAGACAGCGCTCGGACCGGCAAGGGGGCGGAGGTGCGCCCATGAACAAGGCCGTCATCCCGCTGGCCATCTTCGTTGCGCTGGCCGGCCTGTTCTTCTATGTGCTGGAGCAGATGGGCGAAGGGGAATACAACCCACGCGATATCCCCACCGAGTTCATTGGCCGCCCTGCCCCGGCGTTTACCCTGACGAGCCTTTTCGATCCTGGTAGGCAGGTCCGTTCCGCGGACTACCAGGGACGACCCTGGCTGCTCAACGTCTGGGGCACCTGGTGTCCGGAATGCTGGCGTGAACATCCCTATCTGCTCACGCTCAAGGCACGCGGCATTCCCATCGTCGGCATCGACTGGCGGGACACCCGAGAAGAAGGACAGGCCATGCTGCAGCAGAACGGCAATCCCTTCGTTGCAGTGGGATTCGACCCGGACAGCCAGCTCGCCATCGACTGGGGCGTCTACGGCGCGCCTGAGACTTTCCTGATCGACGCCAAGGGCATCATCCGCGCCAAGCACAAGGGGGCCCTGGATGAGCGATCCTGGCAGGAGAAATTCGCCAAGTGGTTCGAGGAAAAGCAATGAAGCAACTGCTGTTGGGGTTCCTGATGCTGTCGCTCGTCCCCTGGGCGGCAGCAACCAACATCGAGGCATACGACTTCGATTCGCCACAGCAGGAACGCGACTACAAGGAATTGACCACCGAGCTGCGTTGCCTGGTGTGTCAAAACCAGGACATTGCCGATTCCAACGCCGAACTCGCCCAGGACATGCGTCACAAGGTCTATCGCATGCTCAAGCAGGGCAAGACGAAGCAGGAGATCGTCGACTTCATGGTTCGGCGCTATGGCGATTTCGTGCGTTACAAGCCGCCGTTCGATACACGAACACTCGTCCTTTGGGTAGGCCCCTTCCTGATCTTTGCCCTGGCCATTTTCTTCATGCTCCGAGCCATCTCGCGTGCACGCAGGCGCGAGGAACGTGCCGAGTTGAGTGAGGAGCAGATCAACCGCGCGGCCGACCTGCTCGAAGAGAACCCCAGCAAGAGTACCGATTGATGACCCCTTTCCTGATGATCACCGGCAGCATCCTGGCTGTCGTACTGCTGTTGCTCATTCTGCCTTTGCTACGCCGTGATCGGCAGGCGCCGCCAAGCGACGATACGCGCCAGCACGACATCCGCATCGCCCGCGAACGGCTGGAAGAGCTGCGCAAGGAACACGCCCAGGGCGAGCTCTCCGATGAAGAATTTGAGCAGGCCAAGGTCGATTTGGAGATCACCCTGGCCCAGGACCTGGAGGCGGCGGAAAAACGGGCGGTACACGTAAAGACCGATCGAGCAGCGCGCCTGACCATCGCTCTCGTGATCGTCTTGATCCCTGCGATCGTCGCAGGTGTCTACCTGCATACTGGCGCCCCGGACCTGCTCGATCCTGCCAAAAGGGTGGCTGCCGCCACACCGCAGGCTCAGTCTCCCCACGCACCCGCCAGCATTGCCGAACTGGTCGCGGAGCTCGAACGGCGGATGCAGCAGGATCCAAGCAACCCCAAGGGCTGGTTCCTGCTCGGACGCACCTATATGCAGCTCAACCGCTACGACGACGCGGTGAAGGCCTTCCAGAAACTCGACGAACTGCTTCCGGACAACCCTACCGTGCTGATCTCGCTGGCCGACGCCCTCTCCATGCAAAACGGGGGCAAGGTGCCGGAGAAAGCGGTGAAACTGCTCGATCGAGTGCTGAAGATCGAACCCGACAATGTCACCGCGCTATGGCTGCGGGGGAACGCCGCGGGACAGCGGCACCAGGATGCCGAGGCTCTGCGCTACTGGAGCCGCGCCTATCCGTTGCTGGGCGGGGAACCGGCGATGCAGCACGAATTGCGACAGCTGATCTCCGCCGTGGAGGCACGTAGTGGCTTGAAGGCCGATCTCCCGGAAGCCGCCGCGGCTGCCGTGGCCAAGGCATCGCCGCCTGGCGCCGCAGAAGGGCCGCAGAAAGCTGCTGGTGGCTCCGGCCTCCAGGTCGAGGTGGCACTGGACCCGGCCCTGATGGACAAGATCTCGCCCGACGACCTGGTGTTCATCTATGCCAAGGCCACCTCCGGACCCCCCATGCCGCTGGCGGTGGCGCGCAAACGGGTATCCGACCTGCCGGTCAAGGTCGTGTTGAACGACGGCATGGCCATGATGCCGCAGATGCGCCTCTCCGCCTTCCCCAAGGTCAAGGTAGGGGCCCGGGTCTCCAAATCGGGCAGACCCATCGCCCAGCCGGGCGACCTGCAATCGGCCGAAATCGAAACCGCGAACGACAATAAGAAGCCGATCCAGCTGGTGATCAACCAGGTGCGATGAGCGCCTGCAACGGAGTTGAACATCGCCGCGGAGCCTGCCCGGAACCGAGTGATATCGATTCGGGCAGGTGCAGTCAAAAAGCGGATCTTCAGCCTTCGAGCAGAGGCTTCACATAGAGGTTGAACTCTTCCTCGCCCATCCGGCCGCGGTGGATATAGACCATGCGACCACTGGGGGCGATGACCACCGTATAGGGTACGATC
>RFHJ01000076.1 GCA_003696905.1 Gammaproteobacteria bacterium
CGCAGCCGCAGGGTTCGATCGGGGAAGTCCAGTTCGATGCTCAGCCATTCGCCGTCACCGGTGCGGACCGGCAACACCGGCATGTAGGAGGGATCGTTGAAGGGAAAGAAGGCCAGCTGGTTGCCGTCGCTGTCGATACCCTGGCGGAAGTAGCCTTGCTGATAGAGCAGGCCCACCGCGTTCAATGGCACCCCCAGCTCACTGCAGGTCTTGAGATGATCGCCCGCCAGTACGCCCAGCCCGCCGGAATAGAGGGGCAGGGACTCGCTGATGCCGTACTCCATGCAGAAGTAGGCGACCGGCGCGGTCAGAGCCCCGACAGGCTGGCGATCGAACCAGGTCTCTGCGCTGAGGGCGGCCTTCTGTTCCTCGCGCAGCGCCTGCAGCAGCGAGCGGAAGTCCTGATCCTCGGCCAGCTCGCGCAGGCGGCGCAGGCTAACCGTCTGCAGGATCAGCCAGGGATTGCGGGTGTGGCGCCACAGGGTCTCGTCGATGCGCCGCCACAGCCGGTCGGCCACATGGCTCCAGGACCAGCGCAGGTCCAGCGCCAGCACGCCGAGATCCGCCAGGGCCTCCGGGATATCGGGTCGCAGTTCGTAGGCGCTGGGGTTCATTTGACTATTCTCCTCCAGTCGACCACTTCCAGTCCTTGATCTCGGGCATATCCTCGCCGTGGGTGGTGATGTACTGGCGGTGCTCCACCAGCCGGTCGTGCATCGCCTGATGGATATGGCCCGCCCGGTCGCGCAGCTTCGATACCCGGTCTGCCACGTCCATCACCAGATGGAAGCGATCCAGGTCGTTGCACGCCACCATGTCGAAGGGCGTGGTGGTGGTACCCTCCTCCTTGTAGCCGCGCACATGCAGATGATCGTGGAAGCGGCGCCGGTAAGTGAGGCGGTGGATTAGCCAGGGATAGCCGTGAAAGGCGAAGATCGCCGGAATGTCGGTGCCGAACAGGGCATCGAGGCAGCCCACACCAGTCTGCTGTTCAGGTCTTTCAACAGGGATATCCACCGGCCACCAGCTCCGGAGGACTCAGGCAATTGCCGATGATCCCGGAGGATACGGTACGGCGTTGATCAGGTGTCGTTGCGATTGTATTCGCGGACGATGCGCCGAACGTAGCCGCGGGTCTCACGATAGGGCGGAACGCCGTTGTACTGGGCGACCGCATTCTCGCCGGCGTTGTAGCCGGCCAGAACCAGCTGCAGGTCTCCACCGAAGTGCGTGGTGAGCCATTTCAAGTAGGCCATGCCACCCAGGAGATTCTGCAGAGGGTCGTGAATGTCCCCGACCCCGAAGCGTTTTGCCGTTTGCGGCATCAGCTGCATGAGACCGATCGCGCCCTTGGGGGACCGGGCCCGTGGATTGAAATTCGACTCCGCACGGATCACCGCTAGCACCAGGCGCGGATCGAGGTCGTATTCCGGGGCCAGCAGGCGCACATAGCGCGCCACCAGTTCGGGATCGGGGTGCCTGCCCAGTGGGCGGGTGGGGCATCGCGAATCCGGCTTGGGCTCTACCTGCCGCAGCCGGGCGAGGATGTTGCGGGAGGTCGTATCGCCTGCCTTGGCGCCTCGTTCGAACCAGCCCACTGCCACTGCGCGATCCGCCTCGACACCCCGACCGTGCAGGGTTAGCCAGCCGAGATAATAGTAGGCGTCGGACTCCCCCTCGAGCGAGGCAAGGCAATAGAGCCGGTAGGCCTTCGCGTAGTCACGCGGCCCGCCCATGCCGGTTTCGGCTTCCCGGGCCTTTGCCAGATGATCCGCGCCGCCCGCCAGCGCCGGAAGGGAAACCCCCAAGAGGGCAAGCATTGGCAGAAGAGCAATGATAGCGCGATCCATCGTCGGTACAGTCATCGGGAATCCGTGGGTGCTCCGAGCAATAATCATACCTCAACAGAAATTTGACCAAAAATCATGAAGGTACGATAAGGCCTGACCTACCTTGCGGGCGTCGTGTAAAGAAAGTGGACAGCGTCTTTGCCTTCGCGCGCCATGATGAAGGCGGTTTCCCTGGGTGCCGGTTGGCGCGGCGCCGCGCCCCTGGAGGGGCATCGGAGCCGAAAAATTGCCTTCTTCAATAAACCGTGGCGGGTGCTGGAAAGTCCCTCGTGCATCTGGCAGATTCCGTCCTGCCACTCAATCGATCCGTCTTCTCCGGGGAGAACACCATGCGCACAAAAATCCTGCTCAAGGAAGCCGAACTGCCTACCCATTGGTACAACGTCGTCGCCGACATGCCGAATCCGCCGGCACCGCCCCTGGGGCCCGATGGCAAGCCCATCGGTCCGGATGCACTGCAGGCCATCTTTCCCGATGCGTTGATCGAGCAGGAGGTGAGCCGCGAACGCTGGATCGAGATCCCGGAGCCGGTGCGTGAGGCACTGGATATGTGGCGCCCATCGCCCCTGTATCGGGCCCATCGCCTGGAGCAGGCGTTGGGCACCCCGGCGCGCATCTACTACAAGAACGAATCGGTCAGCCCGGCCGGTTCTCACAAGCCCAACACGGCCCTGGCGCAGGCCTGGTACAACCGGCAGGAGGGCATCCGTCGCCTGACCACCGAGACCGGCGCAGGGCAGTGGGGTTCTTCCCTTGCCCTGGTGGGGCAGATGTTCGGTATCGACGTGCGGGTCTACATGGTCAAGGTCAGCTATGAGCAGAAGCCCTACCGGCGTTCCATGATGGAGACCTGGGGGGCCGAGGTATTCGCCAGCCCCACCGACCAGACCGAATCGGGCCGCAAGGTGTTGGCCGAGCATCCGGACTCGCCGGGCTCGCTGGGCATCGCCATCTCGGAGGCGGTGGAGGAGGCGGCCAGCCGCGACGATACCAACTATGCCCTGGGATCGGTGCTCAATCATGTGCTGTTGCATCAGACGGTGATCGGTCAGGAGGCGAAGAAGCAGCTCGCGATGGTCGACGACTACCCGGACGAGGTGCACGCCCCTTGTGGTGGCGGCTCCAACTTTGGTGGCATCGCCTTTCCCTTCTTTGCCGACAAGGCCGCCGGCAAGGCAGTTCGTCTGGTGGCGGTGGAACCGGCCTCATGCCCGACACTCACCCGAGGCGCCTATGCCTACGATTTCGGCGACAGCGTGGGCCTGACGCCGCTGCTGAAGATGCACACCCTTGGGCATGACTTCGTGCCGCCGGGCATTCATGCAGGCGGATTGCGCTATCACGGGGATTCGCCGCTGGTCAGCCAACTGCACCACGAGGGGCTGGTGGATGCGGTGGCGGTGCCGCAGATCGAGACCTTCGAGGCCGGGGTACTGTTCGCGCGCACCGAGGGGATTATCCCGGCCCCCGAGTCCTGCCATGCTATCGCCTCGGCCATTCGTTCAGCGAGGGCGTGCGCCGAGAGCGGTGAAGCCAAGACCATCCTGTTCAACCTGTCGGGCCATGGTCATTTCGACATGGCCGCCTACGACCGCTATTTCAAGGGCGAGCTGCAGGACTATGCGTTTCCGGAAGAGGCCTTGAAGGAGTCCCTGGCCCATCTGCCGCAGGTGGCGCAGGGCTGAGGGGTCGGCGCCGATGCCTGGGGAATGATGGGGCGCCGCGACGATGGGGATGGTGTCGAGGCAGTGGGTCGGACGGGTGTTCGCGGAGCGGGGATTGCTCATTGTGGTCGCCGTCATCACACCGATCCCCTCTTCTGCATGAGGTGGTATGACGAGCGTTTTCAGTCACTCCAGCTGAACCAGCCGTGGCTCTGAGGAAGTGCCAAAGCGGTGCTTCGGTGTCGTGCTATGATTGAGCGCCAAATCGCGCTACCTCCTGAAATCCGCAAGTTAGCAATAATGATCCGCCTGCTGCTCGTCGATGATCATGCACTGTTCCGCTCGGGTATGCGCAGCGTGCTGGAGAGCGCGGGTGACATCGATGTGGTGGCAGAGGCGGCCAGTGGAGAGGAGGCGATCGAATATGTGCGCAACACTCCTCCCGATTTGGTGCTGATGGACGTCAATATGCCCGGCATCGGTGGTATCGAGGCGACACGGAAGATCGTGCGCATGAACCCGGATGTGGGGGTGATTGCCGTAACTGCCCTCAGTGGCGACCCCTTTCCCGATCAGCTGCTGGATGCCGGAGCCCGGGGTTATCTTTCCAAGGGTTGCGCCGCCGAAGAGCTGTTCGAGGCGATCCGCACCGTGGCACAGGGGCGCCATTACATCTCCGCCGAGGTGGCGCAGAGACTGGCCCTGGGGCGGTTGGCGAAACAGGGTGAGAACTCGCCGTTGAGCGAATTGTCGGCGCGAGAACTCCAGGTGATGCTGATGATCGTCCAGGGCCAATCCAATCAGGCCATCTCGGACGCGTTGTTTCTCAGCCCCAAGACCATCTCCACCTACCGGCACCGGCTGTACGAGAAGCTCGGTGTGACCAACGACGTGGAACTGACTCATTTTGCGATTCGGCACAATATCGTCGATCCCAGCTCGTGAGCCCTCCGATCTTCGACCTGGACTGCCGCCGCTGCGAACGTCTGAGTGTCTTTCTCGATGACGTTGGACGCCAGTACCCTGAATACCATGCGCGCCCCGTGGCCCCGTTCGGCGATCCCGATGCCAGGCTGCTGGTAGTGGGACTGGCCCCGGGGATGCACGGCGCCAATGCCACCGGCCGACCCTTCACCGGCGATTACGCGGGAATATTGCTCTACGAGACGCTGCACCGCTACGGCTTCAGCAACAGGCCGGTATCGGTTGCGGCCGATGATGATCTGATGTTGATCGATTGCCGTATCACCAATGCGGTGAAGTGCCTACCACCGCAGAACAAGCCCACCGGTGCCGAGATCAATGCCTGCCGCGACTTTCTTGCGGCGGAGCTGGCAATGCTGTCGCCGGGAAGCGTGGTAATCGCCCTGGGCGCCATTGCCCATCGCTCGGTGGTGGCCTGCGCGGGCGCCCGTCAGAAGGATCATGTCTTCGCGCATGCGGCGGAGCACAGGCTCCCGAATGGACTGCGGCTGATCGATTCCTATCACTGCAGCCGTTACAACACCCAGACCCGGCGCCTGACCGAG
>RFHJ01000077.1 GCA_003696905.1 Gammaproteobacteria bacterium
AATCGTAATAGGTGAGCAATCGGCTGATTTCGCCTGGATCGTCCTGATCGAGTACGAGACGCAGCCGTTCCTGGCGACCCATGACATAGGCAGCACGCACCTGTTGCGCCAGCAGCTGTCGCTGCCTGCGCAGTGTTGCCGCCTGTTCCCGTTGCCGTGTTTGCAGTTCGTCGATCCGCTGGCGCACCCGCCTGCCCTGTTGCCGCAAGGTCCGCAAGCGGCGTGCAATGCGCCCAATGGATTTTTCGCTCTTCTGCAGCTGCCGGCTCAGCCGGCTACGCTCGCCTCGCGCCTGGGTTATCCGGTCCTGGATGGTCGCTATCCGCTCTCGTAGCTGCTGTAACTCTTGCTCACGGCGCGCAAGATCATCGGCCAGTCCGGAATGGGTGAACAGAATGCACGCCAGAGTGAATAGGTGGACCCACCAGCCGCGGCAAGACTGAGGCTGGCTGCAGGCGGCCTGGCACCCAACGGGCGCGGACACCGGTTCAATCCTGTGGATCACGGTCTCCGAGCAGCGAGCGGCCCGTCATCTCAATCGGCGGCTCCAGGCCCATGATGTCGAGCAGGGTGGGCGCGACATCACAAAGGGCGCCATTCTCCTTGAGCGAGTCGACCTGGCTGCCCACGTAGATCAGCGGAACCGGATTGGTGGTATGGGCCGTATAGGCCTGGCCTATTTCTGGGTCCCGCATCTGCTCGGCATTACCATGGTCCGCGGTGATCAGCAGCTCTCCACCGACCTTGAGGGTGGCGTCGACGACCCGCCCCAGGCAGTCGTCCAATACCTCGATGGCCTTGACCGCCGCCTCGAAGTTACCGGTATGCCCCACCATGTCGCCGTTGGCATAGTTGCAGATGATGGCATCGAAGGTCTGCTCGGCGATCGCCTCCACCAGGCGCTGGGTGACCTCCGGCGCGCTCATCTCTGGTTGCAGGTCGTAGGTCGCCACCTGGGGCGAAGGGACGAGAATCCGCTCCTCTCCCTCGAAGGGTTCTTCCCGCCCTCCATTGAAGAAGAAGGTCACATGGGCATATTTCTCGGTCTCTGCAATGCGCAGCTGACGCAGGCCAAGCTTGGCGATGTATTCACCAAAGGTATTGTCAAGTCGCTCCGGTGGATAGGCAACGGGAATGTCGAAGTCCTTGCTGTACTCGGTCAGGGAGACGAAACAACCCAGTTTCGGCACCATCTTGCGCTCGAAGCCATCGAAGTCGGATTCGATGAAGGCGCGCGTGATCTGCCGTGCCCTGTCCGAGCGATAGTTCATGTTGATGACCACATCGCCGTCTTCGACCCCGTCCACGGGGCCGACGCGCGTGGGTGAAACGAACTCGTCGGTCTCTCCCCGCTCGTAGGCGGCGTGGAGGGCGGTCAGCCCGTCGTCGAAGACGTAGTCGCCCTCGCCCAACGTGATCAGGTCGTAGGCCCGCTTGATGCGTTCCCAACGATGGTCCCGGTCCATGGCGAAATAACGGCCCACCATGGTGGCCAGGCGCCCTGCCCCTGCCTCGTCGAACACCGCCTGGAGCTTCTGCAACGAAGGCTCGGCCGACTTGGGCGGCATGTCGCGTCCGTCCAGAAAGGCATGAACGCGGGGATTGGCGCCCCGTTGCACCGCTAGCCGTACCATGGCATGGATATGGTCTTCATGACTGTGCACGCCGCCCGGCGAGAGCAGGCCCAGGATGTGTACCTTCTTGCCCGCCTTGACCGCGGTATCCACCGCCTCGGTGAGCGTCAGATTGGTAAAGAACGACCCGGTGCGAATGGAGCGGCTGATGCGGGTGAATTCCTGGTACACCACGCGCCCCGCTCCCAGGTTCAGGTGGCCCACCTCGGAGTTGCCCATCTGCCCACTCGGCAGGCCCACCGCAGGCCCCGATGTCCGAATGGCGGTATGCGGATAATGCGCCCAAAGGCGGTCCCAATGGGGCTTACGAGCCGCCGCGATGGCATTGAATTCCTGCTTGTCGCTCAAGCCCCAGCCATCCAGAATGATAAGGACGGCAGGTCTGACCTTGCTGCTCATCTTGTCATTGGTCCAACAGGGGCCGCTGCGCTGGGGAAACGACCGAACTGTGAGGTGAAATCGAAAAAGACTGCGCCAGGAACGGATGATCGCCGCCGGGCGCGCGAATTAAACCACAAATGGGCAAATACGGGCCAATTCTGCCCCCGAGCCGTGGAAATAAACCCCGTTTTCACCCGAATCAAAGAAAAATGTCGCATCAATGTGCCATTTTCTGCTTAAATTCCGGCTCTATTACCATATAAGAAAACAGGAATGTGGCTCCCACGCCTGACGAGAACCAAGCACATCGGAGGAAGGAGAGGGTGATGAGTTTTACCATTGAGGATTCGGAGCCTCGTATGAGCGATCAGGAAGACAACGATCTCGTCCTGCTGGTGGGCGATGAGGACATCGACCGCGCCTCCCGCGCCTTGAAGGCCATGTCCCACCCCCTGCGCCTCAAGATACTATGTACCCTCGGCGATCAAGAGGTTAGTGTTCAGGACATCGTCGAGCGCGTCGGGACCTCCCAGAGCAACATCTCCCAGCACCTGGCCATTCTGCGCGACAAGGGGATACTCACCTCCCGCAAGGACGCCAATCGCGTCTTCTACCGGGTGGGGGACAATCGCACACTCCAGCTGATCGGCATGATGCGCGAAGTCTTTTGCTCCGCCGGTCACTAACCGGGTAGGCGCTGCCCGACCCGGCTGGGGCGACTGCCGGAGGGCGAAATTGAACGCTCGATGCGCCGCACGGTCTGGCATCGCAGAGGCGATGTCCTGACCGGCACCCACCCTTTCCCGAGAGAATGTATCGACCATGGAACAGTATCTGGAATTCGCTGCCAACCACTACCTGCTGGTGGGCGCCTTCTTCGCGATCCTCGCCGCACTGATCTGGAACCTCGTCAGTGCAAGCGGTGGATCCAATATCGATCCAGCCGATGCCACTCTCAAGATCAACCATGAGGATGCCGTCGTCGTGGACGTGAGATCGATCAAGGAATTTTCCGATGGCCACATCCTGCATGCCGAGAACATTCCCCTGAACAGCCTCAAGGACCAGCTGCCCAGGCTGGAGAAATTCAAGCAGCGGCCCGTCATTGTTGTCTGCCGCAGCGGCTCTCGCTCCGGAGCCGCCGCCAGCATGCTGCGCAAGGCCGGGTTCGAACAGGCCTACAACCTGCGCGGCGGCATGCTGGCGTGGGAGAATGCCGGGCTGCCGGTGACCCGAAAACATTGACCGGTGCCAGGTCAATAACCACAAGGAAACAGCCATGAGCGAAGAACAGCAGGCGGGTAACGAGCCGCAATTCCTGATCCAGCGAATCTATACCAAAGACCTTTCCTTCGAATCTCCCAACGCGCCCCAGGTGTTCGTCGAGAACTGGACGCCTGAGGTCAATGTGGGGATCAAGACCGACATCCAGACGGTCGGCGAGGATACCTACGAGGTGGTACTCACCGTCACGGTCGAGGCACGCCACGAAGATCACACCATCTATCTGGTAGAAGTACACCAGGCCGGCATCTTCCTGGCACGCAACATCCCGGACGAACAGCTGCGGCCCTTGCTGGGCATCGGGGGGCCCAATGCGCTGCTGCCCTATGTCCGCGAGATCATTTCCGACCTGACCACCCGCGGCACTTTCCCGCCCTTCCTTCTGCAGCCGGTCAATTTCGAGGCCATGTACGCCCAGCAGATGGCGCAGGAGCAGGGGACAACGGAATCGGCGCCTGAGTCACAGCCCCATTGAGGGACACCGATGCAGGCCAATGCCATTGCCGTACTCGGTGCCGGCTCCTGGGGGTCGGC
>RFHJ01000078.1 GCA_003696905.1 Gammaproteobacteria bacterium
ATCACGCGCCTCGAATAGTGGTTGCGACAGCCCTACCCCGCCGGGATAGTTGTCGTATAGAAAGACCGCCGGGCGAAACGCGCCCTGATGGTCCGGCGCGACCTCCTCTCCCGATACATCACGCATCTGCCCCCGCCCGTCGCTGCCCAGGGTGGCGAACCATTTGGCATCCCCGTCACCGACGGCGCGTCCCAGGTCGGAGGGCTCTGCCATCAGACGCAACGCCGCCACATGGTGCAGGGCATAGGCGGCACCGAGAAAGCCGTCGAGCGCCTGCTGCCGCGACCCGAAGGCCACTTCGAGGGCACCCGGCCGCAGTTCCCACCAGACGGCGGTGGTGTGCATCTCCTGGTCGGGCAGTCGAATGTTGCCGTAGCCGATATTCTCGTGGGTGTAGTAGCGGATCTTCTTGTAGCCTGCGATGCGCCGTACGAGATGAACCTCGCCATGGGCCGCCATGCCCTGCCCCTGCGACTGCTGCGCGAATCGTTCCAGGATCTTCAGGCGCGTGTAGTCGATGGCATCGGTGTAGTAGTCGGCACGGGTCGGTGTCACGAAGGCCTTGCGTCCCTCCCAATCCAGGCGCTCGACCTGGTAGGGGCTGGCCTGCACCAGATAGATGGCCCCTTCATAGAGCGTCATGGGGGCTGCGGTGAAATCCACCTCGGCGATGATCTTCTGACCGCCACGGCTGGTATCGATCACCACGAAGTTGCCTTCCGCCACCGAACGCAGCGAGACGCTGTTGGCCGGGTAGCTGTCCTCGACCCAGTGCCATTGCCCGGATTCGTGATGCAGAACACCCGCTTCCTGCAGATAGTGCAGCAGCTCGCCCACCGGCTGGTCGCCGAAGGTCTCGCCCTCTCGGAAGGGCAGTTCGAAGGCGGCGCAGCGCACATGGTCGAGCAGGATCAGCACCTGATCCGGGTCGATGCGCGCCTGCTCGGGCGAGGCCCCCAGAAAGAAATCGGGATTGCGCACGATGTATTGGTCCAGCGGTTCGCTGGACGCCACCAGTACGCCGAGCGACGGACGATTACGGCGCCCCGCCCGGCCCAGGCGCTGCCAGGTGCCGGCGATGGTGCCCGGATAGCCGTTGAGCACACACACATCCAGTGCCCCGATATCCACCCCCAGCTCGAGTGCCGAGGTGGCGACCACACAATCGACCTCGCCGGCCCGCAACCGTCGTTCGGTGGCACGCCGTTCTCCCGGCAGATAGCCCCCGCGATAGGCCGCCACCCGCGGCGGCCTGCGCGGGTCCCGATCGAACACGTCCTTGAGGTACCGGGTCAGCACCTCCACCATCAGCCGCGAGCGGGCGAACACGATGTTCTTCAGCCCCATGCGCGTCGCCAGCCGGGCTATCCGGGTCGTCTGACTGCGGCAGGAGGCGCGGAGGCCGAGGTCGGGATTGATCACCGGCGGGTTCCACAACAGCAGGCGGCGCTCTCCCTGGGGCGCACCGCTCTCGGTGATGGCCTCGACCGGGGCGCCGATCAGGGCACTAGCCAGTTCCGCCGGGTTGGCAATGGTCGCCGAGCAGAAGATGAACTGCGGCCGGCTCCCGTAGAAGCGACAGATCCTTTGCAATCGCCGCAGCACGTTCGCCATGTGCGATCCGAACACCCCGCGATAAGTATGCATCTCGTCGATCACCACGAATCGCAGGTTCTCGAAGAACTGTGCCCACTTGGTGTGGTGCGGCAGGATGCCCTGGTGCAGCATGTCGGGATTGGACACCACGATATCGCCGCGGGTGCGCACCGCCTTGCGCGCATCGCCTGGCGTATCGCCATCGAAGGTAAAGGCCCGTACCCCCAGATCACCCGCCTGGTTGAGCTCGATCAGTTCAGCCACCTGATCCTGGGCAAGTGCCTTGGTCGGGAAGAGATAGAGGGACTTCGCATCTCCTTCCCTTGCGGCCTGCAGCACCGGCAGGTTGTAGCAGAGGGTTTTGCCCGATGCCGTTGGCGTCACCACGACCAGGTGGCGCCCCGCACGCGCTTCCGCCCAGGCCTGTGCCTGGTGGCTGTAGAGCCGGGTGATGCCGCGATGGGCCAGGGCCTCGACGATCGCCGGATCGAGGCTGTCGGGCAAGGGCACCAGGTGCGCCTTGCGCGCCGGCAGCACCAGTTCACCGGTGATTCGATCGCGATACCTGCGCTTCAAGGCAGCGACGAGCCGGCCAAGCGATTCCACTTCGGTTGCAGGCCCATGCTCTGTCTGCTCATCTGACAGGGACAACAAGAAAGTTCTCCTTTTGTTCTACCTCTTGCTAAGTATAGAACAATAAGAGAACACCATGCAGCATCTCATGCAGTTTGCCCAGGGTGGCGCCATCTACCCCGACCAGGGCGGGCAACCCGCTCGGAAAAACGCCGTAAATACATCCCTGGCCGCTCCCGGCATCCTGCCTCCCGCGGCATTCGCACATCCCTGTACGGCATGGGCTCTACGGCGGCATCCTTGCCGCCGACGTTTCCCGAGCAGGTCTGGGGTTGGCTTCGACAGTGTCGAACGACTTCGATCCCTGATGTCCCCGCAAGCGGGCGAAGAGATTTATCGGATATTTCCTTGAACATGAAAAACCGGAATAGAACGTTTCATGCATGGCCCGATGACAATAGCTGGCCAAACCGCCCCTCCCCCGAGCTGGTCAGCAGCAGGCCTTCCTGCGCCCGGGTCATGCCGACGTACAGCAGGCGTGCATCCTCGGCCACCCTGTCGTCTTCGTTGCCCAGCATTCCAAGGCCGATCAGGATGACGCGGCGGAACTCAAGGCCCTTGCTGCTGTGGATCGTGAGTACGGTAACGCGCTCGGCCTCGGGATCGTAGGCGGCCTTGTGCTGCCGGCTGCCCAGCCAGAGGCGGTCGATGCCCGATGCATGAAGCACATTCGCCATGCGTCTGCCGTAGTCGCCACCGGGATAGAGGATGCCGATCTCACGCAGCGCGATGCCCTGTCCTTGCCATTTGCGGATGCAGGCTGCGGCATAGCGCAGCTCTTCCTCACTGCTCTCGAACTGCCTCAGCACTGGAACTGGCCCGGAGGTGCCGGCCGCCTCCGGCTCCACCAGGGGAATGTGATCCTCGTCCGCGGCTTTCGGGTCGAGGTAGTGCCGGGCGAAGTCATAGGCATAGCGCAATATCTCGCGGGTGTTGCGGTAGTTCAGGCGCAGCACGGTGGTCCGTCCCTTGGCCTGAATACCGACGCTACTCAGTGAGAAGCCCAGTCCCGACCGTTTCTTGTAGATCGACTGCGCATCGTCATAGAGCAAGAGCAGCGAGTTGGTCTCCGGGTCGATCATCTGGGTGACCAGTTTCAGCCACTCCGCCTCGAAGTCGTGCCCCTCGTCGATGAGTACCGCCCCATATTGCGCGCGGGGAATGTGCCCTTGTTCGACCGCCTGGATGACGGTCTCCACCTGCCGCTCCCAGACCGGGGCATCGGACTCGAGCAGGTCGACATGGTAGGTCTTGAGCTGCTGCGCGCACCAATCGTGAAAATGATAGATCTGTACCTTGGTGCCGATCCCGCGCGCCGAAATAAAGGACCGCAGGCGCGCTGCCAGGGCGATGTTGAAACAAAGCACCAGGATAGGCTTAGCGATCGCCTCGGCCAGGTACAGGCATCGGTAGCCGAGGATCATGGTCTTGCCCGAGCCGGCGACCCCATGGATCACTCGGTGGCCCTCGCCCAGGCTGCGCGCCAGCTGCTCCTGCTGGATGTCCATCACCTTGACGATATCGGGGAGTGTCTGCTCGACCACGTCCGATGCCTCGTCCTCCCCGTTGAACAGGTCCTTGATGCCCTGGTCGATGCGGATCTCCGGGAACAGATGCCAGCGGATTCGGTCGATCTGGGGAAGCGTCAGCTTGTCGCCGAACTGGTAGTTGAACATGTTCCACAGTCGCTCCTGGAACGCCTCGGCATCGGTGCCCGCCGTCATCTCGTCCTGGTAAATCACCAGATGGTCGGGCAGGACGTTTTCCCGGGCATCGTCCGGTATTGCATGCTGCATCTGCTTGCGTGTGATGTTGGGGAAGACCACGCCCCAGCCCCAGGGCATGATCAACCTTCCACGATAGCGGCCGCTTTGTGCTTGCAACTGGGGATCGCGCGCCAACCTGTCGATGACCGCATAGGCGCAGCCGCGCACCTGCTCGAGCGGATGGGGCTTGGTCACCAGGCCAGCGTCGGTCAGCAGCGTGACATCCGATTTGGTGATCTGACGGATGTTGTCGATCTTCCAGTCCTTGACCTCGAGGAAAAGCAGCCCACGTGCGGGATGCAGAATGATGAAGTCCGGATAGCGCCGCTGGCGACCGATGGGGATGTCGTACCAGACCAGATAGTCGTCTTCCAGCAGTTCCTTGAGTCGCTGCGCCAGGCGCCGTTCGCCGGGCCACATGCGGCTGAGGGTTTGCTGGTTCAACGGTGGAATGATTTCTGCCATGCTGTACTGGGTATCCCTCAGAGCGAAAACACTAACGCTGGGGATGTATTCGACGCATCCGCACCACCCCTGGCTGCCGGCACGCCCAGCCTCCTCCAATATAGAGCATCTCGCGCGCAGGCCGCACGAACAACCTGCAGCCACACATCGGCCCGAGGCTTGCGTCTGCGGAGATACCAGCCACAATTGGAAATGCCGATCCAAAGGAGGAATCAACAATGAAAACGGTGAAAGAGCTGCTGGACGGGAAGGGTCATGAGTATGTCACCATCGCAGCCGACGCCTCGGCACTCGAGGCCGCACAAATGATGGCTGAAAAGGGAATCGGGTCACTGATGGTCATGGACGATGGCCAGATGGTGGGACTGATCTCCGAGCGCGACATCACCTACAAGCTGGTGGCCGCAGGGGGTTCACCTGGCGACACACCCGTGAGAGACATCATGTCGTCCCATATCCTCTGCGTCACGCCAGACAAGACGGTAGACGAATGCATGGCGCTGATGACCGACAAGCGCGTGCGCCATCTGCCAGCCACCGCCGATGGCCGTATCGTCGGCGTCATCTCTATTGGTGATGCGGTAAAGGCGGTCATCGCCGATCAGCAGTTCATCATCGAGCAGCTGGAAAGCTATATCACTAGTTGAAGGCGCCTTAGGGACCGCCATGATACGTGTGGGTAGGTGAATAGCCCGCTGCCCAGACCAATTCACTGGACTGTAACGGGCCCCGACGCCAGCCCAGAATTGGTTCTACTCCGCTAGGGTGATGCCTAGCAGGGGACTGCCGGGCAACGGCCGACAGAAGATTGCGCTGTATTGCGGGTAGTCAGGTGTTGGACATCACCGCGCGCATCGGTGGTATCTCCTCAGCCAAGCAGTCGTCCTCCAATGAGGAGGCAGATCATCTACCTAGACCTACAGACTCATCGGCTTACCCGGCTCTACGGTAATCAGGCCGCGGCGATAGAGTTCGTCCAACAGCAACGACTCACCCTGAATTATGATCCCTCGCAGAAAGGCCAACGACGAGGATAGCGAATGAGTGACTGCGGTTGCGAGATCGAAATAAAAGACCGCGAGCAGAGCCGGGTACTTTGGCTGCTCCTGGCGATCAACGGCGTCATGTTCGTGGTGGAACTGGCGGTGGGCTGGATCGCCCAGTCCACCGGCTTGATTGCGGACTCTCTGGACATGCTGGCCGATGCCACCGTGTATGGCATCGGACTGTATGCCGTAGGGAAGACACTGAAGCACAAGGCCCATGCGGCGCTGTACAGCGGTATTGCCCAAGGCCTGCTGGGCCTGCTGATCCTGGCCGACATCCTGCGCCGGGCTATCTATGGCAGCGAACCGGTATCGATGCTGATGATGGGCATGGGCGTCGTGGCACTGGCCGCCAACGTCTGGTGCCTGTGGCTGATCCAGCAACACCGCGAGGGTGAGGTCCACATGCGGGCCAGCTGGATCTTCTCCAAGAACGATGTGATCGCCAATACGGGCGTCATCCTCGGCGGTGCGCTGGTCTGGCTGCTCGACAGACGCTGGCCCGACCTGATCATCGGTACCGTCATCGCCCTCATCGTGTTGCGTGGCGCACTCCATATCGTCACCGATGCACGCAGCGAACTGGCCGGCACTGGCCAGGACGCCTGCGTCACAACGCGCTGCTGTAGCGCTGAGTCCTGCGGGGAAACGGGCGAGAACCGCTGACTCAGGGAAGAAGGCCTCGCCGGGAAGCGTAAGGATGGCCGGGCATTGGTCACCGACCCTACATCAGGCGTTCGAACCTCCCGTCTGGTCCTTTGGACCGCCCTTGGAGCCCCGCCAAAGCAGCAGCACGGCAACGATCACCATCAACAACTGCACACCCAGCCCCTCGAGATTGGGATAGATGCCGAGCAGATCGATGCTGGGGAAGTTCACCTGTCGCGAAGACAACAGGCCAGCCTCCTGCAACGCGGCAATACCCTTGCCGGCGAAGACCACTGCCAGTACGAACATGAAGATGCTGGTGACCGAGAAGAACTGACGCAACGGCAGCCGGGTGCTGAAACGCAGGATCAGCCAGGCCAGCAGCGCCAGAGCGCCAGCGGCCAGCAGCAGGCCCGTGGCCACCATGGCACGACCCTCCTCACCGGCCTGCAGCCACAGGGCCTGGTAGAAGAGGACGGTTTCGAAGATCTCGCGATAGACCGCAATGAACGCCAACACTGCCAGTCCCCATAGGGTCTCCTTGTTCAACACCTTTTGTACGCTGTCCTGGATGAACCGCTTCCACTGCACCGCACTGGTCTTGCTGTGCAGCCAGAAGCCCACATAGAACAGGAGCAGCGCGGCGAACAGGGCAGCGAAGGCCTCGGTCATCTCGCGACCGGCTCCGCCGATGGCAACGATCTCGGAAGAGACATACCAGGTCAGCAGCCCCAGCCCCAGCGCAGCGCCGGTGCCGTAATACAGATAGCGCAGGCCATCACACCGCCCGGTCTTGATCAGGAAGGCCGCCAGCGCCGCGATCACCAGGATCGCCTCCAACCCTTCCCGCAGCAGGATCACCAGCGACGCAGTAAAGGCTCCGGCCGGTGACAGGAGATCGTTGTTCAGCTTTTCTGCGGCCTGCTGCAACTGGGACTCGAGTTGGGTGATCCGCTCGTCCACCTGCTGTACAGGCGCGTGGCCCTTGATCAGGCCGCGCAGCTCGGTCATGCCGCTCTCGATCTGGTGGCGCAGCGCGGAATCCATCGCATCCAGGTTGCTCTCCACCAGCTCGAACCCTTCGAGATAGGCAGTGACCGCCAGCTCGTGAGCACGTTTCGCATCGCCCTGCGCATAGGCCTGCCGGGCCTGCTCCAGATGGTCGATGGCAAACCGGATGCCGGCCCCCTTGGCACTCCCCCATAGCCCATCGGGATGGGTACGCAGCCAGGCCACAACACGGTCCCCCTGTTCGCCCAGCTGCGCCGCCAGCTCGGCAGGCGTGCGGGTGGTCAGCATTTCCTTGGTAACGGCCGGGAGCTCCGCGGGGCGTTGCTGGTCTGCGATCAGCTTCCGCGCCGCCAGGCTGCCGACATGAAAGGCCAGCGCCCAGCGATCGTCTTCCGGCAGCTTTGCCCAGGATTGCATCGCCGTACCTTCGACACCATGGGTAATGGTGCTGTAGAGGCCGTACAGGGTGCGCTCGCGATATCGCTCCACATCGGTGAAATCGGTCGGCTTCGGATCGAGCTGGGCGGCCATGGGGCCGTTTCCCCTGCCGTCCAGCCCGTGACAGGCGGCACAGTCCTCTGCATAGAGTGCCGCGCCCCGTGCCATATCGGGCGCCTTGCGAGGCACCACCGACAGACCATATCCAGAGATCAACAACTGACGAAGCTCGGCACTCAAGACAGCAACCTGTTTCGGATCGGCCCGCTGATAGACCAGGGTCTTCAGGGCCTGCAGGCGGCGCTGAACCTTGGCCCGAACCGGGGTTGCCGGCAGCTCCGCGGCGAGTTGAACCAAGGTGTGGGCAAAGTCCTGCATCTCGTCGTATTCCGAGGGGTCGGTGATCGCGCCATTGCTGACTGCGCCCCGGTAGTCGACACCCAGGTAGTCGACCATCTGCTGGATTCGTTGCACGGGTTCGCCGGCCTGGGCCAAACCCGACAACAGTATCAGCCCCAAGAACAATGCCTTCATTTCGCCCACCTCGCGGAAATCAATATCAGATATACTGAATGATAATGATTCGCATCCCGATATGCAAGTGCCAAGAGTGCTAGATGCGTATTCGCCTCAACCGCAGCGCATTCGTAATCACCGACACCGAGCTGAAGCTCATGGCCGTCGCGGCAATGATGGGAGAGAGTAGGACACCCAAGATTGGATAGAGCGCACCGGCACAGTGACTCGATGCCGTCGATGTTGACGCTGATTACTTCGTCCCTCGGTCGCTGTTTGCTGGCACTGACTTGC
>RFHJ01000079.1 GCA_003696905.1 Gammaproteobacteria bacterium
CGCTTGTAGCGGGCAATGTCTCTTTGTTCCGCAATCTCCTGCAACGCCTTGGCGCTGCGGAAGAGCAGTGCGCGGTCGTGGTCCTTGGGCTCGCGGAAGGCGACCGTGAGCCCCTGATTCCAGTCGATGGCATCCTTGCCCTGCAACCAGCCCTCGATGGTGCCATGGCGGTCGGTACCGACCTCGATCCACTCCTTCCCCTGTTCCTTCTTCCGCGCATAGACGTAGTAGGCAGTGAAAGGGGTGGTGGGTTTGCCGGTGGCATCGGGCGTGGCATGCAGCGTGCCACCGGGGACGACCAATATGCGCTGGTACAGCGACTGCTTGCCAGGCATCAGCAGGGGCGTGCGCTGTGCGGCCGCGCCGGGCAGGCTCGTGAAGAGCAACAAGGCGAGCAGGAGAAGAGCGGGGGTTCGAATCGATTTCATCGGCCTCATTTCCATAACAACATCAATCCATGGGCGCGTTCGCTGCCTTGCGCCGCCGCCTTTTCCACCCTTACCCTGAGTACCTGAAGCGCCGCCTCGGCCTCCTTGATGCCGGCTCTGGCGGCGATGCCATACCACTTGTGGGCCTGTAGTTCGTCCGGTTTCTCGAATAGGCCGCCGGGCCGGAAGCCGGCCGGATCGGCCTCTCTACCCAGCTTCATGGCCGCGGGCCCGTAGCCCCGGCTGGCGGTGAAGTAGTAGAGGAGGTAGGCATCGTCCAGCTGCCTCTGCTCCTCGAAACGACTGGCATGCTCCCAGAGCGCCTCCAGGTCCACGGGCGGATTGGCCTGCGCCTTGCGGATAAGGGTGCGGGCGGCAGCTCCCGGTCCCCTGGGCTCTGATGCCGCCGCGTCCACGGACGGGACCTTTTCGGTCGTCGCCCCCGGAACGCTCGCCCGATTCGCCCCTTCACTGGCCGACCCTTCCGACGACGCCAGCAGGCTGGGACGTTCCATCGGTGGCAATGGGGCCTTCGATCTGTCGCTTTTCTCCTCCCCTGGCACGAGTAGGACGGCGATAACCGTGACGATTGCGACGATGGCGATCCAGATGCCGACGCCGCCACGGCGCTGCTTTATGTCGTTTCCCGGTTGCTGGGGGAGTTGTTCCGATTCCACCTACTTGACTCGCTTTGGAGAGGCATTGAAAGTAACGATTATCCTGCCGCAAGGCAGTGAGTGCAAAGGAAGGTCTGAGAAAATTCAGGCCTTTGGCGAGCCAGGGATCGGTGGCCGAAATCGATCGCTGTAGCTGCTTGCTCTGCAAGCCGGTCGCATACCCTGCTCGCGGCGCAGTGTGCCCTGACGAGCCCAGGAAGGGCTTTTATCAGGATTTCCCAAAGGAGACCCCTGGTGAGAAGGATTGGCCTGCTCGTTACCTGTCTTTTCTGTCTGGTCTTGTCCGGCGGCGTTGCGGCGCGGGGCGGCTACCTCGATATCGTGCCGCTCTTCTGGCGCAGTCTCTACCCTGACGGGGGGCGTGGACTGTACTGCGGACGGCGCTTCGGTGCCCATGATCGGCGTTACAACATCGAGCACGTCTTTCCCATGGCGTGGGTTGCGCGACAGCTCAAATGCGGTGATCGCCAGCAGTGTCGACGGCGCAGCGAGCAATTCAATCGGATCGAATCGGATATGCACAACATGTTTCCTGCCCGCAAGGATCTCAACCAGATGCGCGGGGCCTATGCCTTCGGCATCATCAAGGGGGAGCGCTGGGCGGTACCGGGATGCGATTTCGAGGTGGACGATCGGCGCCGGCGGGTGGAACCACGGCCTGCCGCCCGCGGCGATATTGCAAGGGCGATGCTCTACATGGCGGATCGCTATCACCTGACGCTCTTTCGCCGCCAGCGAGAGCTCATGTTGAGGTGGCATCGACAGGATCCGCCCGACGATACGGAACGGCGCCGCAACCGCATCATCCAGCGGGTGCAGGGAAACGGGAATCCGTGGATCGAGCCTCCGCGCAAGCGGCGTAGGGAGAGAAATCAGGGGTGAGCGAACCGGGTCGGCTGCCGACCCTGGAACGCTACTTTCAGTTCGGTGATGCTCTTGGCCAGCCTGAAGGGGTAGGCCGGCGTTCAAGCCAACGGCCCCGCCGGTGGGCCTGTCGGAATGAATGCCGACCTACACGGGTCGGTTACCAGTCGGTGGCGACCTTGCCCATCAACGAAAAGCTCTTGACGAATGGGCCGGCCATGCGCGGATCCTTGATCATGGCCTTGAAGTCACCTTTCAGGAACTTCAGCTTTCCCGTGGTAAAGGCCATGCCCAGACCGGTCATGCCAATGCCCTTCTCGGCCCATTTCCGCCAATCCTTCGGGTCGGCCCGCATGTCCCAATCGGGGTCGGTGCCGTCGTAGCTGCCGGCCTCGACGCATTCCCCATTGACCACCTTGAAGATGCCGCGCGGTTGGTCTTCATCCTTGAAGCCACAGGCGATATTCGAGGTAAAGCCGATGTCGGCGAGTTTGTCCTTCACCTCGGGTTCTGCGTTCCAGGCATCTTTCAGTGCCTTCATCCATTCATCGGAAAAGAGTTCTGCCATGGTTTGATTCCTCCTCGTAGGTCCATGCCGCCCCTTGGCTGGGCGGTGCGTCTTGTTCCAGGGGCGTGCGGCCACCTGTCCGCCGGCACGGCGACGCGCCTATCTAACCACAATTCGGACTCCCGGTCCCATAACCTTCGTTGATGTGCCGAGCTGCCGGGTCGATGGCCTGCCGGGCCACGCCGGCCTGTATAATCGGCCGATTACCCACTGCGGATTTTCACATGCAACCCGACCGAACCGCCGAGCTCGAGGCCCTGTTGCAGGCGCGCATTCTCATCCTCGATGGCGCCATGGGCACCATGATCCAGCGCCACCGGCTGGAGGAGGCCGACTACCGTGGCGAGCGTTTCGCCGACTGGCCCAGCGAGCTGAAGGGCAACAACGAC
>RFHJ01000080.1 GCA_003696905.1 Gammaproteobacteria bacterium
ACCTACACCCTGATTCTGTCGGCGCTGACCGCTGTGGCGGTCCTGCTGGGATGAGCCGCATCGACCGTATCCGGCTCGTCCCCTATCGACTGCCATTGAGGCGGCCCTGGACCAGTGCGACTACCCGCTTCGACTTCCGCCAGGGCTGGCTGCTGGCACTGAGTGCAGGGCAGGTCACCGGCTACGGCGACTGCGTGCCTCTGCCCGATCCCGACCACAAGGCGCCAGCCGCCTGCCGGCAATGGTGGCGGAATCACCTGCCAGAGCTGCGTGGAGCCGATCCCGCCGAGCTGCTCGCCGATCCCCATTGGCCGGCCGAGGCGCCGGCGGCCGTCGCCTGCGCCCTGGAATCGGCGCTGCTCGACCTGCTGGCACGCCTGGACGGGGTGCCCCTGCGGAGCCTGCTCGATCCGTCGCCCCGGCGCGAGGTGCCGGTGAATACGATGGTGGGCATGCTGGACGACCGGACGGCGGACCGGATTCGGGCGGCCGAGCGGGCCGGCTTCCGGGTGGCCAAGCTCAAGCTCGGCCAGCTGCCGCCGGCGGAGACCCTGGCGCGACTGAAGGCACTGACGCCCCGACTGACGCCGGGGACCCGGTTGCGGCTGGATGCCAACCGCGCCTGGGCTTCGCTACGCGAGGTACAAGCGCTGCTCGGAGGGCTGGAGGGACTGCCCGTCGACTACATCGAAGAACCACTGCGCACCGACGACCCCGACCGCCTGCGGGCGTTGCAGGCGGCATCGCCCGTGCCGATCGCCCTGGACGAAACGCTGATCGAGCTCGGCGGCGAATCCACCCTCGACCGGCTGCTCCCGGGCGCCTGGGTGATTCTCAAGCCCATGCAGCTGGGAGGTCTGCGTTCGAGCCCGGCCCTGGCCCGGGCGGCCTGGCGGCGTGGCCTGCGGGCGGTCTGCACCAGCGTGGTGGAGAGCGCGGCCGGCATCTGGAACACCGCCCAGCTCGCCGCCTGCCTCGACGACGGCCGGGGTCTGGCGGCGCAGGGCCTGGCCACCAGCAGTTGGCTGGTACGAGATATCGGTGACCCGCCGGCCATCCAGACCGGGCGAATCACTCTGCCAGAGGTGCCAGGCAGCGGTTTCGTCGAGGCGCCCGGGAGTACTGCATAATCCCCTTCACCCGTTGAAAGGTCACAACAACCGTATGGACCAGACCCCCTTCCGTCACCCCTTTCTCCCCACCTTGTACGACATAGACGCGGCCGGGGTCCTGTTCTTCGGCCACCTGTTCCGGCATTTGCACGATGCCTACGAGGCCTTCATGGCCGAGGTCGGGTGGCCCTTGCCGGAGATCATCGCCGAGGGCCGGTTCGCATTGCCCATCGTCCACACCAGCGCCGACTACCTTCTTCCCATCCGTCATGGCCAGGCCCTGATGGTCGAACTCGCCGTGACCGAGATCGACGAGAGCGGCTTCGGCATCGACTACCGAATTCGCGACGCGGACAACCGGCTCTATGCAACCGCATCCACCCGACACCGGTGCATCGCCCCCGAGGCGCAGAAACGCTGCCCCCTGCCGGAGGCGCTGCGTCGATCGCTCAGACACTACTCCAATTCGAGGTGACGGGCGGCCATGAGCGCCAACCGCCGGCGGTCGAGTTTACCCGCCCCCCGCAGCGGCAGCGATTTCACCCGCACCAGGCGGCGTGGCCGACGGGCGCCGGACAGCCGCTCCCGGCAGATGGCCTCGGCCGTTTCCGGGGAGGCCGGACCGGTGTAGAAGAGCACCAGCCGTGTCCCCCAGACTGGGTCGGGCACACCACTCAGGGCCACCTCTCCAAGATCCGCCACCCCGGCGAGCGCCGCTTCCACCTCGGACGGATGGATGTTCTCCCCGCCGCTGACCAAGACCTCGTCGCGCCGCCCCCGAATCCACAAGATTCCCTGACCATCCAACGCGCCCAGGTCACCGGTGGTGAACCAGCCATCGACCAGCCCCTCCCCCGGCCGCCCCTCGGGGTTGGCATAGCCGCTCATCAGCACCGGCCCCGCCACGGAGAGCCCTCCGTCGCTTTCGGTCCGTACCGACACGTCGGGCAGCAATCCGCCGACCCGGCCCGCCGCCAGTCCGGCCCCGGGGCCGGACTCGCAGGCGATCATGCCGCCGGTTTCGCTGGCGCCATAGGAGACATGGAGTGGCCAGCCCGCCGCATGGGCCTGTTCGGCCAGTGGGGGGGAGAGTGCCTGCCCGCCGATCAGTGCCACGCGAAGGGAAGACGGCGGCCGGACACCGGCCTCCAGCAGGCGCCAAAGCATGGCTGGCACCAGGGAAAGGTGGGTGATCCACCCGGTGGCCAGCGCCTCGGCCACGGCGACGACATCGAACCCCTGCTGCAGCCAAAGCGCAGATCCCGCCTGGCGGCAACGCTCCAGGATGGCCAGCCCGCCCATGTGCTGGAGCGGCAGACAAAGCAGCCAGAGGTCATCGGGGCGCAGGTCCAGCCGCTGGTTGACGCGGAGCGCGGCGGCCTCCACGGCGGATTCCGTGAGCAACACCCCTTTGGGCTCACCGGTGGAACCGCTGGTCCGCACCAGGAAGGCGGATGGCATCTGCCCCCCGCCTGCCGAGCGGGCCAGTTTTTGGGCCTGCCGCCCGTCCCAGAACCAGCCCACCCCCCATCGACGGAGTTCATCCGGCAGCGACCCCGAAGGCGGTGCCAGCGGCACCAGACCGGCTCCCAGTTCACGCAGTGCCTGCCGCAACAGGACGATCTTCAGGACGTCGTCGGCGAAGGCCGCACACAATGCTCCCGGTTTCAGACCGGCCTGTCGCAGGTCTTGAACGAGGCATTGCACACGCCGCTCCAGGTCAGCGGCAGCGATCCTCCTTCCCTCGTGGATCAGTTCGATAGGTGCGCCCGACTCCACCTTTCCTCTCCTTGTCTCCTGCCCACAAAAAAACCGCCACGCGGGCGGTTTTTTTGTGGTTTCGTGAAGATGACGATCAGGAACAGCCACCCTGGGAGCCGCAGGTGCCGCAGCCCCCACCGGTCGGCTGCAGGTTGTTGAACACGAAACGGGCCTCCTGTCCTTCGCCGACGAAGTCGATCTCCACACCGCGGATGTGCTCGAGCGTTGCCGGATCCACGATCACCTTCACGCCGTCGTACTCGCGTACGCGATCGTCCTCGTTCAACTGATCGGTGAAGGTCATGCCGAAGCTCACCCCGCTGCAGCCACCAGGGGTAGCAAATACCCGGATACCCTCGATGTTGTCCTCCACCTGGCCCATCAGTTCGGCCATCTTGCCTTGCGCCGGGGGGGTCAGGCTCAGTTCGGAATCGGTCAATGCAGCTGCGGTCATCTGGTTCACCTCTGTGAATCGTGCGGATTTTCGGCATTGTAACACCGGCCGCCGGGTAAAAAACCCGTTGGCAGACAGCAGAAACCCTATCTCACAGCAAGCGGCGCGCCCTCAGACCATACAGGTGCCGCTCTGCATCCACCAGGTGCTGCCCCCAGTGCAGCCGATATCCCGCACCCCAGCAGCGCAGTATGGAGAGCGGTGGCTGTTCCCGGTCGAGCCGTTCCAGCCCCGCCTTCAGCTCCCAGTAGATGTCCGCCAGATCGTCCGCCAGACTACCACTGCGTTCTTGCAGGTCCCGCCCCACATCGAATTCGGTCCAGTAACCATCCAATTCTCCCAACGCCTGTCGCAGCCTGGAGAACAAGGCAAACCGCCGATCCGGGTCGATCCCGGCCAGCAGATCATCCGTCGGCTCGGCATCGGAAATCGCTTCAGCGGCCAGGTGGAGACGCGGCAGCAGGCGCGAAAGACCGGTCAAAAATTCTGCGGAATCAGGTTCTTCTGCTGCGTCGAATGACTCGATGAAGGCACAATACTCACGGGCAACGCGCGCAAATTCACCTACCGGTTGTAGCGGAGACATGAAACCTCCTCCCCGGCTCGACCGGGACCACACGACGCTACGAGACTGCCCTGCACCGTCCTTCCCCGGCCCCCCGGCCAGGGAACCCACCCCCCCGCTGCGCGCGGAGCCGGCAGGCGGCCTATTCAGTGTAGACCACAATCCACGCTTGTCAGGGGCGAACCGAATGTTCACTGCCCGCCAGCACATTCAGATCTCCATCATCTCGAAATCTTCCTTGCCTGCACCACATTCCGGGCACTTCCAATTGATGGGGACGTCCTCCCAGCGCGTCCCGGGCGGAATGCCGTCGTCGGGTGCCCCCTTGGCCTCGTCATAGATATAACCACAGATGACGCACATGTAGACTTTCATGATGATTGACTCCCTCCCGTATCCGAGGAATACATTCTGCCAGAGGGGATCCGATCGTGGCGCCCCTCGGGTAGCATGTCGCCATGACCATTCCCCATGTTTTGTTCATCGGCGGCCATGACCCCAGTGGCGGGGCGGGCCTGCAGGCGGACCTGGAGACCGCCATGGCCCATGGCTGCCGCGCGACCAGCCTGGTGACCTGCCTGACTGCCCAGGACACCCATGACGTCCGGGCCGTTTTCCCCCAGGATCCATCCGCCTTCGTGCAGCAGCTGGAGCTGCTGCTCGCTGACATGCCGCCCGATCTGGTGAAGATCGGCCTGCTCGGTGATGCCGCACTGGCCAGGGGTCTGGCGGCGCCACTGTCCCGACTCGGGGTGCCGGTGGTGCTCGATCCGGTGTTGGCGGCCGGGGGCGGGCATTCCATGGCCGACCAGACGCTGGTGGAGGTCATGCGTGAAGCGCTGCTTCCCCTTTGCGCCCTGGTCACGCCGAACCGCAGAGAGGCCCGTGCATTGGGCCAATCCGGCGATCCGGTGGCGGCCGCACAGCGACTGCTGGACCGCGGCGCGGCATGGGTGCTGCTGACCGGTGCCGACGAATCCGAGGCCAGGGATGTGCGCAATCTCCTGCTGGGCGAGGGACGCCGTCAGTCATTCGACTATCCCCTGCTGCCTCATTCGTACCACGGCTCCGGCTGCACCCTCGCGGCCGCCTGCGCCTGCCGGATGGCCCGGGGAGAATCGATCGCCGAGGCAGTGCGGGGAGCTCAGGACTGGACCTGGCGCTGCCTGGTGGAGGGTCGACCGGCCAGCGACGGACAGTGGCTGCCCAACCGACACATCGAGGTCATGCCATGAAGGCATCTCGTCGCCGTCTCCTCCGCGGACTCTACGCCATCACCGATGCAACGCTTCGGGGCGACCCCCTGGCACAGCAGGTGGAGCGGGCCATCGTGGGCGGGGCAAGAGTGATCCAGTACCGCGACAAAGGGCATGATGCCGCCCGACGTGAGGCGGAGGCACGCGCACTGCTCGCCGTCTGCCGGCGCCACGGCGTGCCGCTGCTGATCAACGACGACGTGGAGCTGGCGGCGCGAATCGGCGCCCAAGGCGTCCACATCGGCCGTGACGACGCCCACCTGACCGCGGCCCGGGCACGGCTCGGCCCCCGTGCGATCATCGGGGTCTCCTGCTACAACCGGCTGGAACTGGCGCGGGAGGCGGTCGCCGGTGGCGCCGACTATGTCGCCTTCGGCCGGTTCTTCCCTTCCGAGAGCAAACCCGACGCAGTGCCGGCATCCCCACGGCTGCTGGCGGCCGCGAGGGCCGAGCTGGACTGCCCCCTGGTTGCGATCGGCGGAATTACTGCGGAGAATGGCCGCCCATTGATCGAGGCCGGCGCGGACATGCTGGCGGTGATCCGCGGCGTCTTCGCGGCGCCCGATGTCACCCTGGCGGCGCGCCGCATCGCCCAGCTGTTCAACGAACCGGAGACCGCTTCATGAGCCAGTCGCAGCGTTTTCAACGAGCCCAGCAGCACATCCCCGGCGGCGTCAACTCGCCGGTTCGCGCCTTCAAGGGCGTGGGCGGCGAGCCGGTGTTCGTCGACCATGCCAGCGGCGCCTATATCTTCGACCCCGATGGCCGACGCTATATCGACTACGTGGGTTCCTGGGGACCGATGATTCTGGGTCATGCCCACCCCGAGGTGATCGAGACGGTGATCGAGACGGCGCGCAAGGGTCTCTCCTTCGGCGCGCCGACCGAGATCGAGACGGCGATGGCCGACAAGGTCTGCGAGCTGGTGCCCTCGATGGATCTGGTGCGCATGGTCTCCTCCGGCACCGAGGCCACCATGTCGGCGATCCGCCTGGCACGCGGTTTCACCGGCCGTGACCACATCGTCAAGTTCGAGGGCTGCTATCACGGCCACTCCGATTCGCTGCTGGTCAAGGCCGGCTCCGGCGCCCTCACCCTGGGCGAACCCTCGTCGCCCGGGGTACCGGCCCGCCTGGCGGAACTGACGCTCACCCTGCGCTACAACGATGCCGAGCAGGTGCGCGAGGTGTTCGAGCGGATGGGCGACCGGATCGCCTGCGTCATTGTGGAGCCGGTGGCCGGCAACATGAACTGCATCCCGCCGCTGCCCGGCTTCCTGGAGACCCTGAGAGAGGTG
>RFHJ01000081.1 GCA_003696905.1 Gammaproteobacteria bacterium
ACTGAAGGCGCTGGGTCTTGGCAGACCCGTCATGCTGGTGGTGAACCAGACCACCGGGGGAACGGCTGCCCAGGCCTGCTTCCAGCGTTTGGACAAGGCAGCCCGCCTCCATCTGGGCCTGCAGCTCTACCTCCTAGGCTACATGGAGCGCGATGGCCGTGTCGCTGATGCCTTGGAGCGCCATATGCCGTTCATACGCCTGTGCCCCGATTCGCTTGCCACCCATCACCTAGAGGTCATTGCCCATCGACTCCACCAGGTCGCACATGGCACCCGCGGCGCAGAAGGCGAGTTCGGTGCCTTTTTCGACGCACTGCAGCTGATCGACGAGATCCCCGAACGATCACCCAGTCGGCGGGCCCTAGTGAAACAATTCTCCGAACTGGCCAACGGAATGGACCGGGCACAACTTGCCGGTCTGCTCAGAGAAATCATCGCGCGGTGGGAAGAACGGAATGGCCAGCGCTTCGAGCTTCCCGGCGCCTCGCCCAGCGCTTCGGCTACGGTGCGCGAAAAAACACCGTCCCACATGGCCAATGCCATCACGTCCGAATCCGAGCCAGAAACGCGGGGCTCCCACTCGAGTACGGAACAGCCCCGCGCCCACGAGACGCCACATTCCGGACTCCAGTTGGTGGCCACGACGAGTGAGACGCCACGGTCAACCGCGAGGTCGACAACCCCGGCAGGAGACGGACTCCGTGCCGCGGCGTCAGTGGCCGCCAAGGTCGGCCCTCTATAAGGAAACCCTGGTAAATGCCGTCCTTGGCTTTAATCAGGGTACGCTGCGCCGCACACGCGGTTTGCAGCTGGCTTCAAAATCGATCGCCAACGAGCGATCGATCTTGGCGGTTCCTCCATGAGCCGTGGAGGGTCTGAATTTTTCAGACCTTCCACTGCCCCGGTGGGCATCCAGACAATCGGCGAGTTGCTATCATTCGCCCATGAACCCTGCAGAGCACCACGTCGCCGTACTCGGCGCCACCCCCAAACCGGCCCGCTATGCCAACCAGGCGATTCGCCTGCTGCTGGAAAAAGGGTACCGGGTGACCCCTGTCCACCCCCGTTTCGAGGAGATCGAAGGGCTGGCAGTCGCCAATACCCTGGACGAGGTGCCTCAACCGGTGCACACCCTGACATTGTACGTCGGCCCGCAGCGCCTCGAACCCCAGATCCCCGACCTCATCGCCCTGCGACCGCGGCGGGTCATCTTCAACCCGGGCACCGAATCGCGCCCGCTGCAGAGGGCCCTGGATGAGGCAGGGATACCGTGGCTCGAGGGCTGCACATTGGTGATGCTGAAAACCGGGCAGTTCTGAAACATCCGCCTCGTCGAGTTCCCCCATGGCGCGCTCTGTACACATCACCAGAGAGGGTTTCGAGGCCCTGAAGGCCGAACAGCGAACCTTGTGGGAGAAACGCCGCGAGGTCGTCAAGCACCTGTCTGCCGCTGCCGCCGAAGGCGACCGCTCGGAGAACGCCGAGTACATCTATCGGAAGAAACAGCTGCGCGAGATCGATCGGCGTATTCGCTATCTGCAACGCCGCATCCCCGAGCTCAAGATCGTCGACCGATTGCCCGACGATTCAGAACGTATTTTCTTCGGCGCCTGGGTGGAGATTTGCGATGAACGTGGCGAATCTCGCGAACTGCGCATCGTGGGCGCAGACGAATTCGACCCGGCGCGCAACTGGATCAGTGTCGATTCTCCCATGGCTCGCGCGCTACTCGGCAAGTCGGCAGGCCTGGAGGTGGAGGTGAGACTTCCTGACCGTATCACCCGGCTGGAGATCGTGACGGTCCGCTACTCGGAGCAAAACAACAGTGAATGAGGGCCGATCTCCCACAAGGGCGCGCTAAACTGCTATCGAGGAAGGCCGATAGAAGCAGAACAGTTGCATGCCAGAGCCGAAAACGACAACATGACCAAACGACACGGTTATCTCCTGCTGGGCTGGATCTGCGTCGGCCTCGGCATCATCGGCGCGCTGCTGCCCTTGATGCCCACGACCGTGTTCCTGTTGATCGCGGCCTGGGCCTTTTCCCGCAGTTCCCCGCGATGGCACCGATGGCTCCGGGAACATGCTCGGTTCGGTCATCTGATTCGAGGCTGGGAGGAGCACCATGCCATGCCCGCACGTGCCAAACGGATCGCCTGGATTGCGTTGGGCATATCCTGGTCGGCAACGGCCCTGGTGTTCGGCCCATTCTCGCTCGCTTCACTGGCCGGCGGTGTCTGTATCGCGGGAGTAGCCCTCTACATTGCCCACATCCCCGTCCTCGAGACTCGGCGAGCCGGACTCCCTTCCAGGGATCTCTGAGCCACGCGATGCCTCGTTTGAATTCTTGACCCTTCGCCCATAACTGGCCCTGACGGGAACCCTTGCCCGCTGTTCGGGTCTGTTGCAACAACCTCAACCACAGGAGGAAAAGGTGGCCCTGCTACTGCTTGTCGCAACCAACGTCGCTGTCCTGGTCGTCCTCAGCCTGGTCTTCCGCCTGCTCGGCATCGACAGTCTGCTGGCCCAGAACGGCGTCGATCTGGACCTCAATGCACTACTGATCTATTCCGCGATCATCGGATTCTCGGGTTCGCTGATCTCGTTGTTCATGTCCAAGTTCACGGCCAAGCAAAGTCTTGGCGTGCACACCATCGAACAACCAGCGAACGAAGTGGAGCGTTGGCTGGTCGATACCGTGTCCCATCTGGCGCATCAAGCCGGCATCGGCGTGCCCGAGGTTGGCATCTTCGAGGGTCCGCCGAATGCATTTGCCACCGGATGGAACAAGGACGATGCCCTGGTGGCGGTGAGCACCGGCCTGCTCCAGACCATGAACCGTGACGAGGTCGAGGCGGTGCTGGGCCACGAGATCAGCCATGTGGCGAATGGCGACATGGTGACCCTGACGCTGATACAGGGTGTCATCAATACCTTCGTGATCTTTCTCTCGCGCGTCATCGGGCACATCGTCGACCGGGTGGTATTGCGCAACGAGCGGGGTCACGGCATCGGCTTCTTTCTCGCCTCCCTGGTGGCGCAGGTGGTGCTCGGCATCCTGGCATCGATGATCGTCATGTGGTTCTCGCGCTGGCGTGAATACCGGGCCGATGCCGGCAGTGCCCGCCTTACCGGGCGCCACAAGATGATCGCCGCATTGCGCCGCCTCCAGGCGGTCACCCAGCGGGCGGGTGGAGAAGACACCGTGGCCTTGCCCGACGAGATGGCCGCCTTCGGTATCGCGGGTGGAAAGGTCGCCGAATTGTTCGCAAGCCATCCCCCGCTCGAAGACCGCATCCGGGCATTGGAACAGATGACCGATACCCCCTGAATACGGCTCCGTCAGGGCAGCACCCTCGCACGCGGGCAGCGCAGGCCACCAAGGCGAGGCGCTACAATCGCAGCTTCGCGAATTCGGCCTCGATGGTCTCCGGATCGAGGGCCTCGAACTCCTCCTCGTTGAAGGTCGTGATGCTGCCGGCAAGCTCCGACCAGGCGAAGCCGCCCGTCCAATCGGCATGGCGATAACTGCCCTGAAAACCGCGCGGCAGCACATAGAGGCACCCCGGTCGGTAGAGCAGATTGTAGGCCTGGTCGGCCAGGTGCAGTTCCTCCAGCTGCGACCAGGCCCGATCCACATCCGTATGGCGGGTACAGGCAACGGGATAGGCTTGCGCTCCGCCGTTGTGCCGCCAGTGTGACGATTCGACCGGGAAACCGGCCCCCGCTTCCAGGATGAAGGTCTGAAAATGCTGATGATTGACCGAGGCATAGGCGCCGTAGCTGTTGTAACCGGCACCAAAGCCCGGCATGCGATCGCCCACGCACTCACTCAACGCCCAGACCCGTCGGTGCGCGTCCTCGCTCAACAGCTGGGGGCGCTCGGCCGCGGGATCGAGCACCAGCAAACCGTGCAAGGGCGCGAAGGGAAACTTGTTGTAAAGCAGTCTCGCCGGCCACCCCAGCAAGTCCCCCTCCCAGAATACCTCCTTGCGCAGGAAGGCCTTGTTGAAATGGAAGCCTGCCGCATCGAACGGCTGTCGAAGGGAGCTGACCGCCGTCTTTGCCATACGCGGCGGCCGCAAGGCCCGCACCAGGTTGTACTGCAATCGCCATGGGCCCACCCGACGGAAACGGGTCGGCGTCACCGCCTCGAGGCCAAGTGCCATCAACCTGAGAAACACATCCACATCGTCTGACGCATCGGGCGATCGACGTCCCTCGCGCAACGCATCTCGCAACGTCCCCGAGCACTGATCGAAACGACGCATCAGGTCGGCCCGCAAACGCTTCTGCACCAGGGGATCGAAACTCGCGTTCGCGAGCACCAGGATGAACACACCAAGCCCATCGTGGCGATGCAACATACACTCCAGGCCAGACACGAAGGCCGCCTGGAAGGATTCACGGTCGAGAAACAACGAGGGCAGCTCAGTCATCAGGACGGCGTCATCTAAATTCGTAACCCATTGAAAAGTGGAGCGGGCGTCTGCGCGAAAAACGTCGGCGGCAGGGATGCCGCGGTCGAGCCTATGCTGCACAGGGATGTGCGAATGCCGCGGGAGGCAGGATGCCGGGAGCGGCCAGGGATGTATCTACGGCGTTTTTTCGGGCAGACGCCCGCTCCGCACACAGTTGGATGACGTGGTCCTGGCTCAGTCATGGCGATGATGGGGCTTCGCTGGGGGATCGGGCACCGGATCGACACCCCCGGGGTGCCATGGATGACACCTGGAGACTCGTCGGATGCCCATCCACAGGCCTCTCAACGCGCCCCACTTCTCCATCGCCTCGATGGTATAGGCAGA
>RFHJ01000082.1 GCA_003696905.1 Gammaproteobacteria bacterium
GGGGCGGCGTACCCGGGTGGGCGACGCCCTCGTCACGGTCTATGACACCCGGCACATGCTGCTGCGGGCGCTGATCCCCGACCGTTATCTGGGACGGGTGCGCCAGGCGCTCGCAGCGGGCATGGCGGTACAGGTGAGCGGCCGGATCGATGGCGGCAGCGTGACGGGCCGCTTGTATCGTCTGGCCGGCGAGGTGGATTCCAAGAGCGGGGGGGTGAGCGGGCTGTTCGAGGTGAGCGGTGACCCGTCGCTGCTGCAACAGGGACGCTTCCTGCGCCTGGACATGGCCCTGCCGCCGGAAGACGGCGTGATCTCGCTACCCCACGAGGCGGTCTACGGGTCCGATCGGATTTATGTGGTGGACAAGGACTCGCGGATGCGGCCCCTGCGTATCGAGCGCCTCGGCGAGGTCCGGGGCGAGGGCGGCGAGACTCGCCTGTTGATCCGCTCGCCGGCGCTGCGTGATGGCATGCGCATCGTCACCACCCAGTTGCCCAATGCGGTGGACGGGCTGCTGGTACGCGTGGCGGAAGGGTCGGACGCGTGAGCTTCACCCATCGGGACGACATCATCGGCATCTTCGCCCGCCACCCGGTGGCGGCCAATCTGCTGATGATCGTGATGTTGCTGGGCGGAGTATGGGGCCTGAGCAATCTCAATACCCAGTTCTTTCCGAATTTCGAGACCGAGATGGTGACCGTGCGCACCGTCTGGAGCGGTGCCGGCGCCGAGGATGTGGAGCGTTCTCTGACCCTGCCGCTGGAGCATGCCCTGCGCAATGTGGACGGGGTGGACAAGATGACCTCCACCTCCAGCCAGGGCATCAGTCTCATCACTCTCGAGTTTCCCGAAGGCACCGACATGGGCGATGCCACCGCCCGGGTCGACCAGGAGGTCAAGCAGGTGCGCAACCTGCCCAGCGAGGCGGAAGACCCCGAAGTGGTCCATGTGGTGCGCTACGAGCCGGTGGCTCGACTGCTGGTCCATGGCCCCTCGGATGCCGCGGAGTTGCGTCATTTGATAAGGCGCATCGAGCGTGAGTTGCTGGACGCAGGAATCGCCAAGGTGAACATCGAGGGGCTGCCGGACGAGGAGATGGCGATCCAGGTACCGCAGGCCGCGCAACAGGCGCTGGGATTGTCGCTGTCCCAGATCGGCCAGCGGGTCGCCGCCTTTTCGCGGGACGCACCGGCGGGCACGGTGGGACGCGACGATGTGGGGCGCGAGCTGCGGACCATCAAACAGGGCCGCACTGCGGCCGATTTCCGCAACATTCCCCTGGTCGCTGGACAGGACGGGCGCCTGGTGCGGTTGGGCGATGTGGCCGAGATCGAGCGCCGCCCGCGGCCGAACCAGGTCGAGGTCGGCTACCGTGGCGGGCCGGCGGTGGAGCTGCGCCTGATGCGCTCGCCCAGTGCCGATTCGCTCGAGTCGGCGAAGATACTCGATCGCTGGCTGGCCCAGGCGCGCAGCCAATTGCCGCCGGATATCCATCTGACCGTCTATGACCAGAGCTGGCAATTGATCCGCGAGCGCATCGACCTGCTGGTGAAGAACGGCCTGGGTGGTCTGGTGCTGGTGGTGCTGATCCTGTTCCTGTTCCTCAACGGGCGGGTCGCCTTCTGGGTCGCGATGGGCATCCCCACCTCCTTCATGGCGGCGCTGGCGGTGATGTACCTGGGCGGGGGCAGCATCAACATGATCTCGCTGTTCGCCCTGATCATGACCCTGGGGATCATCGTCGACGATGCCATCGTGGTGGGTGAGGACGCCCTGACCCACTACCAGACCGGCGAGAACCCGCTGGAGGCGGCCGAGGGCGGGGCTCGGCGCATGCTGGCGCCGGTGATGTCCTCGTCGCTCACCACCATCGCGGCCTTCATCCCGCTGTTCGTCCTCTCCGGCTTCATCGGCAACATTCTCGGTGACATCCCCTTCGTGGTGGTGTGCGTGCTCACCGCCTCGCTGCTGGAGAGCTTTCTGGTGCTGCCCGGTCATCTGCGCCACAGCTTCCGGCGCATGCACCATGCCCCGCCGGGGCGCTTTCGCCAGCGTTGGGATGCGGGGTTTGCCCGTTTCCGCGATGGCCCTTTCCGCCGTGCGGTGACCTGGAGCGTGAAGCATCGCCTCGGCACCCTGGCGCTGGCCTTCTCCACCATCATCCTGCTGGTGGGCATGATCGCTGGCGGGCGCCTGGGCTTCTCCTTCTTCCCCAATGTGCCGGGCAATGTAATCGTCGCGACCAGCTCCTTCGTCGCCGGCACGCCGCCCGGGCGGGTCAGGCAGTTCATCGATCAGGTGGAACAGGCCCTATACGAGACCGATCAGGAACTCGGCGGTGGCCTGGTGCAGGTGGCGCGGGTGGCCTACGGGCTGGGCTACTTCTCCAACGCCCGCCAGACCCAGCGGGGTGACCAGTTCGCTTCGGTACTGGTGGAGCTGCTGCCCACCGATGCCCGCGAGGTGACCAACCAGCAGTTCATCGAACACTGGCGGGCCAAGCTGAAGCTGCCGCCGGGGCTGGAGTATCTCACCATGACGGTGCGCACCGGCGGGCATCCCGGGCGCGACCTGGAGGTGCGCCTGCGCGGCGGCGATCCGGATCGTCTCAAGCAGGCGGCGCTGGATCTGGCCGAGTCCCTGTCCGGCATCCCGGGTGTCGGCAGCATCGAGGACGACATGCCCTTCGGCGAGCAGCAGCTGGTGTTTCATCTGCGACCGCTGGGACAGGCCCTGGGTCTGACCGTCGACGAGGTGGCCCGGCAGTTGCGCGCCGCCTTCGACGGGTATCTGGCGCAGATCTTCAACCAGGGCGACGACGAGATCGAGGTGCGGGTGATGCTGCCGGATCGGGAGCGCTACCGGCTCGCCGCCTTGGACGACTTCCGGCTGTTTCTGCCCAACGGCGAGAGCGTGCCGCTCGATGCCGCGGTGCGCTTTGTCGAACGCCGGGGATACAAGGCACTGCGCCATGCCGAGGGACGCCTGGCGGTTTCGGTATTCGCCGATGTGGACAAGCGGGTGGCCAGCAACAATGCGGTGCGGGCGCGGCTGGCCAACACCATCCTGCCGGCGCTGGTGGAGAAGCACGACATCCATTGGGAATTCACCGGGCGCGCAGAGGACCAGGCCGAGACCGTGCGTGACATGAAACGCGGTGCGCTGTTCGCCCTGGCGATGATCTATATCGTGCTCGCCTGGGTGTTCGGCTCCTACGGCTGGCCGCTGGTGGTGATGGCCATCATCCCCTTCGGCATCGTGGGTGCGCTGCTCGGGCACTGGCTGATGGGCATCACGCCGACCATTCTCTCCATGTTCGGGCTGTTCGCCCTCTCGGGGATCGCGGTCAACGACTCCATCATCCTGGTGGTCTTCTACAAGCACCTGCGAGAGAAGGGCATGGCGATCCGCGAGGCGCTGATCGAGGCCTCCTGTCAGCGCCTGCGTGCCGTGCTGCTCACTTCGCTGACCACCATCGCCGGGCTGCTGCCGCTGCTGTTCGAGACGTCGCTGCAGGCCCAGTTCCTGATCCCCATGGCCGTCTCCATCTCCTTCGGCCTGATGTTCACCACCTTCCTGGTGCTGTTTCTCGTACCGTCGCTGTTGTCGGCACTCGAACAGCTGCTGGCCCTACGGCAACCGGCGGAGGTGGTCGGCGGGGAATCTGCCTAACTGCCATGAGTTCTTGACCACACCCCTGATCATGGAAACCAGGTCTACTGACAGTCATTGCCCCGGGGTCGGAGTCGTTTCCGAGCATACCGGAGGGTTGGCTTTGGTACTGTCGAACGACTCCGACTCTTGGTGAAAATGCTCACTAGTCTTTGCCCCGGGGTCGGAGTCGTTCCCAAGCATACCGGGCGGCTGGTCTTGGTGGTGTCGAACGACTCCGACCCCTGACACACTCCGCTTTGCGGTTCCTTGCGTCCTTTGCGGTCAGCGGTTTTCCACACTAA
>RFHJ01000083.1 GCA_003696905.1 Gammaproteobacteria bacterium
AATTCAGTCAATTCGGGCCAGGTCTGGCAGAGGTCGAGTTACAGCGCGGTATACGAGACTTCTGATTTGCTGGCACGCGGTATTGGTTTTATTCAGTGCCTGTCGGTTAGCATGGCGGCTCGCACCGCCGGATTCGTTCGTTTGGTCTCAGGCGCCAGAACAAACCATTGCGGGCGCCGTACGCCCGTTTCGAAAATCGCTCGTCAGGATCAAGTTCTCCTGAACACGGGGAAAAATACAACAAATTTCAGCAAAATGCATCCGTTTCACCGCAGGGGAATCACGATTGGCAAACCATACTGAAGAGGTCTCCAGGGTCCGCTATCTGGTGGTCGAGGAGGATGCCGAAGGCCAGCGAGTGGACAATTTTCTGCTCAATCGCCTGAAGGGGGTGCCGCGCAGCTGGGTCTACCGCGTATTGCGGCGGGGCGAGGTACGGGTCAACCGGGGGCGGGTCAAGCCGACGCGCCGCCTCCAGCTGGGAGACGAGGTGCGAATACCGCCGGTGCGGGTCAGCGAGGGTTCGACCGGCAAAGGGCCTGGTGCAGGACTGCGCAATCGGATAGCGCAGGCGGTCCTGTACGAGGACGAGGCACTGCTGGTGGTCGACAAGCCCTCGGGCGTCGCGGTTCACGGAGGCAGTGGGGTATCGTTCGGGGTCATCGAGGTGCTGCGTGCCCTGCGTCCGGATGCTCCCTATCTGGAGCTGGCCCACCGGCTCGATCGTGACACATCGGGCCTGCTGCTGATCGCCAAGCGCCGGCCGGCGCTGCAGCAGCTGCAGAAACTTCAGTTGGCCGGGCGGGTCGAAAAACGCTATCTGGCGCTGGTCGCGGGCCGCTGGCGGCGCGAGCGTGTCACCGCCGATGCGCCATTGCGAAAGAACACCCTGCGCAGCGGTGAACGTATCGTGCGAGTGGACCCTCAGGGGAAGACCGCGGTGACTCATTTTTCCGTGCGCCGGCGGTTCGCAGACGCGATGCTGGTGGAGGCCCGCCTGGAGACGGGCCGGACGCACCAGATCCGGGTGCATGCCGCCCATCTGGGCGCCCCTATCCTCGGCGATACCAAATATGGCGACGAGGAGGCCAATCGGCGGTTCCGCGAGCGGGGGCTGGACCGCCTGTTCCTGCACGCCTGGCGGCTCGATTTTCCTTGGCAGGGTCGGCGGGAGGGCTATCATCTCGAGGCCCCTCTGCCCGAAGAACTGCAACATCTGCTGGATGAACTGAGATGAAACCCTATCAACTGCTGGTATTCGACTGGGACGGCACCCTGATGGATTCGGCATATCGTATCGTTGCCTGTATGCAGCGTGCGGCCCGCGATACCGGGCAGCCGGTACCGACGGAGCGTGCCGTGCACGAGATCATTGGATTGGGCATGCGGGAGGCGGTACGGGGGCTGTATCCCGGGCTGTCCGAGCCGGATACCGCACGCTTCATCGATGCCTACCGGACCCATTGGCTGGGCGACGAGGTGCCGGCCTCATCCCTGTTCCCCGGCGCGCGCGAGACCTTGGAATGGGCCCTGGAGAACGACTATCTGCTCGCGGTGGCCACGGGAAAGAGCCGGAGAGGACTTGACAAGGTACTCGAGGAAACTGGGTTAAGAGATTGTTTTCACGTGACTCGATGTGCCGATGAGGCCTTCTCCAAGCCGCATCCGCAGATGCTGGAAGAAATCCTCACCGATCTCGACACGGCGCCACAGGCGGCGCTGGTGATCGGCGACAGCGAATACGACATGCAGATGGCCGCCAATGCGCGGGTCCCGGCGGTGGGGGTCTCCCATGGCGTGCACGACCCCGAGCGGTTGCGGGCCAGCGGGGCCCTGCACATTCTGCAGCAGCTGTCGGAACTGCCGATCTGGTTGAAGGGACAACGACAAGAAACCCCATTGGAGCGTTGGGCATGAGCGAGAAAGACAAGGATCGGAGCGAAGGCCACTGGGAGCGGGAGCTGCTGGAATCGCTGGCCACCGAGGCATTGCGGGAAAAACGGCGAAGCCGGCGCTGGGGCATCTTCTTCAAGCTCCTGACCTTCGCCTATATCGGTGTTCTCATCTACCTCGCCAGCAGCGAACAGCCGATCGACCTGGATGGCGCCGCCGGCAAGGACCATGTCGCCCTGGTCAAGCTCGAAGGGGTGATCGCCCCAGATGGCGAGGCCAGCAGCGAGCGGGTGATCAAGGGATTGCGCAAGGCCTTCAAGAACAGCCGCACCAAGGCAGTGGTGCTGCGCATCAACAGTCCGGGTGGCTCACCGGTGCAGGCCAGTCTTATCTACGACGAGATTCGCCGCCTGCGCAAGAAGCACGAGAAGATTCCCCTCTACGTGGTGGTGGACGACATGTGTGCCTCGGGCGGTTATTTCGTGGCCGCGGCCGCGGACAAGATTTTCGTCAACCCGGCCAGCGTGGTCGGATCCATCGGTGTGCTGATGGACGGTTTCGGCTTCACCGAGGCGATGCAGAAACTGGGGGTCGAACGCCGCCTGCTCACCGCCGGCGAGCACAAGGGGATGCTGGATCCCTTCAGTCCCCTCAAGCCTTTCGACAAGGCCCATGCCGACAAGGTCTTGCATCAGATCCACCAGCAATTCATCGATGCGGTGAAGCAGGGCAGGGGCGACCGCCTGGCCAATGATCCGGAACTGTTCAGCGGGCTGTTCTGGACCGGCGAAAGGGCCATCGAACTGGGGCTGGCCGACGAGACCGGCGACCTGGGACATGTCGCCCGCGACGTGGTGGGGATCGAGCGGGTGGTCGATTTCACTCAGAAAGAGGATCCTTTCGAACGCCTGGCCGATCGGATCGGCGCAGCCGGCGCCCGTGCGCTCGCGGAGTTGCTTGGGATCGGCCCACAGATTCACTAACGCCGAATAAGGCCCTGGACTTTTTCAACACGGACGGGGTAGGGGTATCATCCGGTGATCACCCCCTTGTCGTGGAGCCGGGCAGATGACCGAGATGCAGGTAGGCGAGCTACTGCTCGATCTCGGTCTGCTGCTCAGTCTGACCTATCTGCTCGGCGGACTGCTCGCACGGCTGCGCGTGCCCGTGATCCTGGGCGCCCTGCTGGTACCGATGGCAGTCCACTACACTCCGGCGGGCGAGCGCCTGCTCTCTCCGGCGCTCAATCCCGAGTTCAGCTTCGTCGCCGATCTGGGGGTGC
>RFHJ01000084.1 GCA_003696905.1 Gammaproteobacteria bacterium
TATTCAGTATAGTCGAATTATGGACTAGCTTCCCACAGGGCCAACGGCCGCCGGCTCCGCTCGGTTTCGGGTGACGGGCCCTGCTCAGGGCCGCTCTATATTATAGGGAAGGCGTGAAGCATTCGACGTTTCACCTCCCTCACCTCAGGCCCCCATCATCCAAAGCCGTAGGCTATTGAAAAGTGGAGCGGATGCCTGCTCGGGAAACTTCGGCGGCAGGGATGCCGTCGTAGAGCCTATGCTGCACAGGAATGTGCGAATGCCGCGGGAGGCGGAATGCCGGGAGCGGCGAGGGATGTATCTACGGCGTTTTTTCGGGCAGACGACCCGCTCCGATACCGTAGGGTGGAAAACCGCTGACCGCAAAGGACGCAAGGAACCGCAAAGCGGAGTGTGTCAGGGGTCGGAGTCGTTCGGCAGCACCAAAGCCAACCCTCCGGTATGCTCGGAAACGACTCCGACCCCTGGGCAATGACCGGTGAGTAGACCTGGTTTCCATGATCAGGGGTGTGGCCAAGAACTCATGGCAGTTAGATGGCGTTACCCCGTGTCCTGACCGTCACCCTATCGCGGTCGATAAATGTTATGTTATACAATAACGATCTTTCTCCTCCCTTCCACGTCAGGCAACCGTGCGAAAAGCCTTGATCCTCGTTGTCCATCTCCTCTTCCTGGTTACCTGGCGTCTCGCCGCCGCACACACCCTTTCCATCGCCGTCTCGGTACCCCCTCTTGCAACCCTGGCGCGCGAGGTCGGACAAGGCTCGGTAGAGGCCTTCAGCCTTCTCCGCCCCGGCGACAACCCGGTCACCTTCGCCCCCACCCCGCGCCAGATGGCCCGTCTATCGAGCACCGACCTTTACCTTCTTGTCGGCGTCCCTTTCGAACGGGCGTGGATAGCACGCATCCGCGCGCTAAACCCACGGATGCAGCTGGTCGATGTACGGCGGGGGCTGCCTCTGCTGCCACTCGTTGGACATCATCACGACCAGCCAGTGGAGCGAGAGACGCAAACACTCGATCCCCATGTCTGGACCGACCCGATCGCGGTGATTCGAATGGCGGAGAACATCCGCGACGCCCTGACACGTCTCGACCCGCAGCATACCGACGATTACAGTGCCGGGGCGCGAAAGGTGCGCCGCGCCATGCTCGCCCTGGATGGCGAGATCCGCGAACGCCTGCGCGGATTGGAGACACGGGCTTTTCTGGTGTTTCACCCCGCCTGGGGCTATTTCGCCCGACGCTACGGCCTGACCCAGCTGGCGATCGAGCACGAGGGCAAACAGGCCGGCGCGCACTGGATGACCGAGGTGATCGAAAAGGCGCGCAAGGCGGGCATCCGCCTGATCCTGATCCAGCCCCAGTTCGACCAGCGCCTGGCACGTCAGGTGGCCCGGGCCATCGGCGGCGAGGTCGCGACCGTGGACCCGCTAGACCCGGACTATGCGAAGCAGATAGCTCGCCTGGCGACATTGCTGACCACAGGGGCATCGCCGAAATGAACCCGGTAATTCGCATGGAACAAGTCAGCTTCTCCTACGGCGAAGAACCGGTGCTGGAGGATATCGATCTGACCGTGGTGGAAAGGGAGTTCCTCGGCATCGTCGGACCCAATGCCGGTGGCAAGAGTACCTTGCTCAAGCTCATTCTCGGACTGCTGGAACCGGACAACGGTCGCATCGAGGTGCTGGGAACGACCCCGCAGTCGGCCCGTCACCAGCTCGGCTACGTGGTCCAGCACCCGGGCTTTGCCCGCGACTTCCCCATCACGGTGCAACAGGTGGTCGAGCTGGGCCTGGTGGGCCGGCGTCCCGGCAGGAGCTCCCTGGCCACCCTGCTGCCGATGCGGATCACTCCCGATGACCGGGCCCGGGTGCAACAGGCGCTACAGGAGGTAGAGGCCAGCGGACTCGCCGACCGCCAGATCGGCAGTCTGTCGGGCGGACAGCTGCAACGGGTGTTGCTGGCGCGGGCGTTGGTGGCCAACCCGCGTATCCTGTTGCTGGACGAGCCGACCGCCAATGTCGACCAACGCGCCGAGGGCGAAATCTTCGACCTGCTCAAGCGGCTCAACGAGCGCATGACCATCCTGGTGGTCTCGCACGATATCGCCTTCGTCTCCAGCTACGTGACCCGGGTCGCCTGTATCAACCGCACCCTGGTCTGCCACCCCACGGCCGATATCGATGCCGAGCTGATCCACGAAATCTATGGGGACAAGGTGCGCATGGTCGCGCATCAGCACCACACATGAGTGAATTCTTCACCGCCCTGTTTCAGTACCAGTTCCTGCAGACTGCGCTGCTCGCGGGCCTGCTGGCCAGTGTCGGCTGCGGCGTCATGGGTCCCTATGTGGTGGTCAAGCGGATCGCCTTTCTCGCCGGCGGCATCGCCCACTCGGTCCTGGGGGGCATGGGCGTCGCCCTCTATTTTGGGGCCGATCCATTGATCGGCGCACTGGTGGCGGCAATCCTGGCGGCCCTGCTCATCGGCTGGGTGAGACTCAACTGGCGGACCAGCGAGGACACCCTGATCGGCGCCCTGTGGGCCATCGGCATGGCCATCGGCATCCTGTTCATCTCGCGCATACCGGGCTACCAGGCCGACCTGGTGAGCTACCTGTTCGGCAACATCCTGCTGGTGCCCGA
>RFHJ01000085.1 GCA_003696905.1 Gammaproteobacteria bacterium
CATGAAAAAGACATTCCTCACATCCTTGGTGCTTTTCTTCGGCTTACAGGTGACCGCCATGGCCTTCGAGATCTCTTCGCCCGCCTTCCCCCACAAGGGAAGCATCCCCGTGAAATATACCTGCGACGGTGAGGATATCTCGCCGCCTTTGGTCTGGAGCGGCGTGCCACAGGGCACGCGCAGCCTGGCACTGATCGTGGACGACCCCGATGCCCCGGACCCGGCCGCACCCAGGATGACTTGGGTGCATTGGGTGCTGTACAACATCCCGTCCGACAGCACCGGCCTGCCCGAGGCGGTCTCACCGGCGGAGCTGCCACCCGGGACCGAACAGGGCATCAACGACTGGAAGCGCACCGGCTATGGCGGTCCCTGCCCGCCGATCGGGCGCCACCGCTATTTCTTCAAGCTGTATGCACTCAAGGTGGTGCTGCCTTTCACCGAGGCGTTGACCAAGTCCGAACTGCTCGATGCCATGGAGGACCATGTCATCGACGAAGCGGTATTGATGGGGACCTACCAACGCTGACGCGCCGTAATGGCGTCATCGTCCGAGATCCGGGCCGTCCTGTTCGACTATGGTGGGGTGCTGGCCGAGGAAGGCTTCTTCAACGGCCTGCGACGGCTCGGCCGCGAGCAGGGCCTGTCCAACGCCGATGAACTGCCGCGAATCGGTCTGGATGTCGTCTACGAGACCGGCTATGTGACCGGCCGCGGCAGTGAGGCGGCGTTCTGGGAACAGATGCGCCGGCGCACCGGCCTTCGGGGCGGCGACGCGGAGCTCCGCTGGCCGATCCTCGAGGGCTTCGTCCTGCGGCCGGGGATGCTCGCCCTGGTCCGGGAGCTGCGTGAAGCAGGCTACCGCGTCGGCCTGCTCAGTGACCAGACCGACTGGCTCGACCGACTGGACGAACGCGATCATTTCTATCAGGCCTTCGATGATCTGTTCATCAGCTATCGCCTCGGCATGGGCAAGCGCGACGAGGTTCTGTTTGACCAGGTGGCCCAGACGTTGGGCCTGCCGCCGGCGGCGATCCTGTTCATCGACGACAACCCCGGCAATGTCGAACGCGCCCGCCGGCATGGCTGGCAGGCGATCCGGTTTACTAACGAGGAATCGCTGAGGGGACAGTTGGCGGAGCTGTTGGGTCTGTCCCCTCACCCAAACTCAATCGAATGATCGCACCTTCCTGCGCATCTGTTTGTGGCGGGAGCGCCGCTTCTTCTCCTCGATCCGACGTGTCTTGGCCGCAAGGGTGGGCTTGGTGGGTACGCGCTTCTTCTGCACCCGTCCGGCCTTGCGGATCAGCTCGGCGAGGCGCGCCAGGGCATCCTCACGGTTGCGCTCCTGAGTACGAAAACGTTGGGCTTTGAGGGTGATCACGCCGTCCTTGGAGATGCGCGCGTCGCGCAGGGCCAATAATCGCTGCTTGTAGAAATCGGGTAGCGACGAGTTGCGGATGTCGAAGCGTAACTGGATGGCGCTGGACACCTTGTTCACGTTCTGCCCGCCGGGACCGCTGGCGCGGATGCCCGACAGATCGATCTCCTCGTCGGGAATCACCACCCGCTGGGAGATCCGCAGCGGCATCAGGCCGGCCTCCGAGCAATCGCCTGCACCACCGCGCCGGTGCCGGTGTGGCCCCGGCCTTCGATGATCTCGCGCTCCAGTTCGGCAAGGTGCTCGAACACCAGCCCCGGCAGCTCGTCGCGCAGGCTGTCGGCGGTCATCATCAACTCGGCAACGGGTGGCCCGCCGGTGCCGTGTTGCAACTGGGCCGGGGTATAGGCCTCGAGCAACAGCACGCCGCCCGGTCGCAGGGCCTTCGGGATGGCGCCGTGGACCTGGCGGCGCAGCGGCGGCGGCAGATGGGCGAAGATCGAGACGATGCCGGCCCAGCGATCCTGCCCCAGATCGAAGTCGGCCAGGTCGGCATGGATGCATTCCACATCGACACCGTGCTCGCGCGCCAGCCGCTCGGTCTTGCGCAGGCCCTCGATGGCGCTGTCCACCGCAGTCACCGGATAGCCGAGCCCGGCCAGATGCACCGCATTGCGCCCCTCGCCCTCGGCCAGGCACAGCACCGGGCCAGGCGGGATCCTGCCGGCCTGTTCGGCGAGAAAGTCATTCGGCGCGGTACCGTAGAAGTAGTCCTCGCCGCGATAGCGCTCATCCCACATGGGTGGATTCCTCCTGGGCGGTTTCGAGGGCGTCGGCGGCCCGCAGCCATTCCAGCTCCTGGTCCTCGATGCCGCGATCGATCGCGGCCTTCTGCTTCAGAAGTTCGGTGAGTCGATCCTTGTTGCCGGGCTCGTACAGCGCGGGGTCGGCGAGCTGCTCCTCCAACGATTTTCTGGACGACTGCAACCGCTCCAACTGTGCCTCGCAGCGCGCCAGGCGCTTCCTGAGCGGCTGCAGCCGTGCCCGCCGTTCGGCCTCTTCGCGTTTGCGCCGTTTGCGGTCTTCGGCGGTTTCATGGGACACCTTTTCGGATCGTGCGGGCGCCGCCGGCATACCCCGGCGGTGTTGCTCCAGCCAGGCGGGATAGGTGTCCAGGTCGCCGTCGAAGGGCCGGATATGGCCATCGCTGACCAGCTGCAGCTCGTCACAACAGGTGCGCAGCAGGTGGCGGTCGTGGGAGACGATCACCATCGCGCCCTCGAACGCCTGCAGTGCCGTGGCCAGGGCCTGGCGCATCTCCAGGTCGAGATGGTTGGTGGGCTCGTCCAGCAGCAGCAGGTTGGGTCGCTGGTAGACCAGCAGGGCGAGTACCAGGCGGGATTTCTCGCCGCCGGAGAAGGGCGCAACCTTCTCCAGCGCCTTGTCGCCGGAAAAACCGAAGCCGCCGAGGTAGTCGCGCGCCGCCTGTTCGCCGAGAGTGGGATCGAGTTGGAGCAGGTGCTCGACGGGTGTGTGTTCCGGGTGCAGCTGCTCGAGCTGGTGCTGGGCGAAGTAGCCGATGGCCAAGTGCTGGGCGGGTATGCGCGCCCCTGCCAGTGGCGCCAGTTCACCGGCCAGCAGCTTCACCAGGGTGGATTTGCCGGCGCCGTTGGGACCGAGCAGACCGATGCGGTCACCGGGGTTGATGACCAGGCTGGCGTGCTCGAGGATCACCGTGTCACCGTAACCGGCGCGGCAGTCTTCCAGCTTGAGCAGCGGGTGCGGGTTCTTCGCCGGCGGCCGGAAACCGAAATGGAAGGGCGAATCCACGTGCGCCGGGGCGATACGCTCCATGCGCTCCAGGGCCTTGAGGCGGCTCTGCGCCTGGCGCGCCTTGGTGGCCTTGGCGCGGAAGCGCTCGACGAAGCGGTGCATGTGCGCGATCTCGCGCTGCTGTTTCTCGTAGGCGGCCTGCTGGTTGGCCAGTTGCTCGGCGCGGATGCGCTCGAAGGCCGAGTAATTGCCGGTATAGAGCGTCGCCCGCTCGCGCTCCAGGTGCAGGATGTGGTCACAGACCGAATCGAGCACATCCCGGTCGTGGGAGATCAGCAACAGGGTGCCGCGATAGCGCTTCAGCCAGTCCTCCAGCCAGATCACCGCGTC
>RFHJ01000086.1 GCA_003696905.1 Gammaproteobacteria bacterium
GGACCCGGGCGTGACCGCCCCCGCCCAGCAGGACCACCGGCCGGTTCATTGGATCACCTCGTCGGCGGCGTAGTCCCGCGGGGCGGGCCGCCCCAGCAGGGACCAGTAGTCCATGGGCGAGCGTCCGGTGCCGGGTCGCTTGACGGCCAGGTTGGATTCGCTGAAGGGCTCACCGGCGCGGATCGCGCAGGCGGCGACCAGGCTCTTGCGCGCCGCGGCCATGTTTTCCCGTTCGACAGCAACCGGCGCTTTGTCTCGCCCGCCCAATGCCCGCTCCACGATGCGGACCGCCTCGACCATCGCCCGCAGCTGGTCCGGCTCCAGCGAGGCGGCGTGATCGGGACCGGGCAGGGTCCGGTCGAGGGTGAAATGCTTCTCGATGATGCGGGCGCCACGGGCGGCCGCCGCCACCGCCACGGTGATGCCCTCGGTGTGGTCCGAGTAGCCCACCGGCAGGCCGAAGGCCCCGGCCAGGGTTTCCATGGCGCGCAGGTTGACCGCCTCCGGCGGGCAGGGGTATTCGGTGGTGCAGTGCAGCAGTTGAACCCGCGCCTCTAGCGCCGTCGTCGCCCGCTCTTCTTCCATCACGGCGAGGCGGCCCGCCCGGCCGGAAGGCACCGGCCGGCCCAGGTAGCCCAATGCGGCGACGGCCAGCGCCTCACGGATCTCGTCCAAGGTGGCCATGCCGGTGGAGAGGATCAACCGGCGTCCGGCGCGGGCGACGCGGTGGATCAGCGGGCCGTTGGTCAGCTCGCCGGACCCCAGCTTGATGACCTCCAGGCCGAGATCGTGCATCAGAAAATCGGCGCTGGCCGGATCGAAGGGGGAGGAGAGGAATCGGATGCCCCGCGCCCGGCATCGTCTGACCAGTGCGGGATGATCCGCCTCGGGCAGGGCCAGTCGCCGGAGCATGGCGAGCTGGGATCCGCGGTCGCCGTCGTTGCGGCGCTGGTATTCGGCCTGGGGCGCGCCGGCGGTGACCAGCGCCTCCGGCCGGAAGGTCTGGAACTTGACCGCGTCGGCGCCCGCCTCGGCCGCCGCGTCCACCATCGCCAGGGCGCGCCGCAGGTCACCGTTGTGGTTGACACCGGCCTCGGCGATGATCGTCACATGCGTGGAGGTGCTCATGGCCGACCGTCTTCCTTCCGCAGTAGGATCTCGGCGATCTTGAGGTCGAGTTCGGTGTCGATGTCGATCGAGCGCTCGCGCGGCATGACATAAGCATAGCAGCAGTCGTCCATCTCCAGGCTGCGGCTCTCCAGCAGCCGCCCGCAGGCGTAGAGGTAGATGGCCCCGTTGAGCCGGTAGCTGGGGGGAAGGTCCTGGGAGCGGGTTTCCCGCACCCCGGGCCGGAAGAAGTCCCGCATCGAGCCGTCCGGCGGCAGGGTGTTGCACCACTCGGGGGGATGGTCGGTCCGGCAGACCGAGATCACCGCGTCGGCCTGCTTGCGCCGCAGCAGGGCGACCGCCCCGCGGATGTCATCGGCGTTGCGCAGGGGTGAGGTGGGCTGAAGGACCGCCACATAGTCGAAATGTTCCCCCTGGCCGGCCAATGTCTCCAGGGCGTGGAGTATGGCCCCGAGGGTGGGGGCGTGGTCACCGGCCAGCTCCGGCGGCCGCAGGAAGGGGGTTTCCGCCCCCGCCTCGCGCGCCCGCCGGGCGATCTCCTCGTCCTCGGTGGAGACCAGGATGCGGTCGAAGAGCCCGCTTTCCCGTGCGGCGCGGATGGTCCAGGCGATCAGGGGCGTGCCGGCCAGGGGCAGCAGGTTCTTGCGCGGCAGCCGCTTACTGCCGCCGCGCGCCGGGATCAGCGCGAGCAGGCGGCCGGGGGCGGTGAGCGGTTCAGACATAGTGTTTGGCGTAACCGAAGAAATCGTCCTTTTTGAAATGCTTGGCGTTACGCTTGCGGATCCGTTTGAGCAGTTCCTTGGGGATCATCGCCTTGTCCGGGTGCTGGATCCGCATCTGCCGTTCGATCCGGCGGAGGCGTCGGTTCAGTTCCGGGGTGGGGGATTCCAGAGTATAGCGGGTGGCGAAGCGCAGGGTGGAGAGCGCCTGGGCCAGATCGTCCGGCAAGCTCCCCCTGTGCCTGCCATGGGTCACCAGCAGCTCCACCCAGCGGTTGAACTGACGCATCACGTCCAGATGTCCCTCGGCGAGGGAGGGGTTGACGGGCTGTGCCTGGTCCGCCGGCGGGGGCCGGGTCTCGACGCCGCTGAAGCGATGCAGGGCGCGAAAGAAACCGGCCTGGTCCTCGCGCAGCCACTCCACCGGCAGCATCAGCACCTGGTCGCTGCCGAAGTGTTGCCGCCAGATCACAAAGAGTTCCCGGAGATCGCAGGAGCGTTCCAGAAAGGTCGATTCACGCCGCAGGAATTGACGGAAGGTGTCGGTACCCCCCTGTTTGACCGCCTGATTGTAGATCGACAGTATCCAGGATGCCGGTTCCCGGGTGACGATCAGAATCCTGGCCTTGGGAAAGGCGGCCTTGGTCAGAGCGGCGGCCCACTGCTGGAAGCAGGCGATCCGGGACTCGTCCGCCCGTTCGTTGATGTAGGCGTTGGAGAGCGCCTCGTGGCTCAGGACCAGGGACTGGCGCCCGGGAACATGCGGGGGCAGTGTCAACCGGGGAGGCGTCAGCGCCCGGGGCGGGGGGCGCCCCTCATGTCCTTTTTGACGGGCGAGGCCGATGATGGGGGCCAGCTCGTGATAGGCTAGGCTGATCCGGGAATCGGCCCGCCAACATCGCTGCAAAAAGGTTGAAGCGCATTTCGGCAAACCGATGTGAATCAGCGGTGGGGGTTCCTTGGCAGCCATGCGTTATCGTCCTGTTCCAAACCAGGGGTGGAGGGGTCTTGACGGGAGCTGGGTGGAAGAACTGGCCAAAGAGGCAGCAGACGGATGACATTCGAAGAAGCCTGCCGGTGCAGACGGCCGACTGGTGTGCCACCTTTTTCTGTGACCGGGGTGTGAGACAGAGTCTTCATGGAAGTTAGTGTGCCATCATTGAGATGCATCTTGCGAACTTTTTCGGCCGGTCGTGGGTGTCGGTCGCGGCGAGTGCCTTTTTGTGGATGAAAAAGAATATCGTCTGAGCCATAGCTATCCTTCGCTCGACAACGAGGTGATCGAGGCGGCCCGGTCCGCCTTGGCGCAACGGCGGATCTCGGGGGGGACGCACAGGGAGGCGGCGGAGCGCCGCCTGGCCGCCTTCGCCCGCCGGCGACACGCGGTGTTGACCGGCTCCGGTTTCGCCGCCCTCCAGGCGGCGCTGCTTGCGGCGGGGGTGAGGCCGGGGGATGCGGTCGCCCTGCCGGCGGTCTGCTGTGCCAGTGTCTGGCACGCCATCGCGTCGATCGGCGCCCGCCCGCGGCTGGTGGATGTGGGGGAGGACCTGCCCCTGATCGACACCGCCGCGGCGGGGCGGGCGGACTGGGTGGTGGTCCCCCACCTGTTCGGGATACGCCGTCCGGTTGAAGGGCTGCTGGAGGCCGGCGCGCGGGTGGTGGAGGATTACGCCCAGGCCCAGATGCCGCCGGGCGAACCAAGCGGACAGTGCGCCGTCTATTCCTTTTCCCCCACCAAGATGCAGACCATGGGTTATGGCGGCGCCCTGGTGACCGATGAGCAGGGGCTGGCGGAGCGGGCCCGCCGGGTGCTGGACCCCGAGGCGGTCGATCAGCGGGGGGGTGACCTCCCCTTCCGCCTGCACGCGCCGGTGGCCGATTTCCAATGCGCGATGTTGGAGAAGCAGCTGGCCCGCTATGACGCCGCCGTCGCCCGGCGGCGCGCCCTGGTGGCGATCTACGACGAGTTGCTGGAGGGTCCGCCCCGCCTCACCCCCGATCTGCCCTTCCGCTACCAGCTGCTGGTGCCGGAGGGCCGCGATGCGCCCACCCTGGCCCGCCGCCTCCAGGCGATGGGGGTGGGAGCGCACCCGCTGGGGGCGCCGTTGCTGCACCGGGTCTTCGGTCTGAAGGTGGCGATGCCCAACGCCGACGCCTGGCACGGGAGGGTCCTCTCTTTGCCGTTGCACGAAGGATTGTCGCGACGCGAGGTGGCCCATGTCTGCCATTGTTACCGGAAGAGCCTGTGATGCGGATCGCGATCCATCAGAGTCAATACCTCCCCTGGCCGCCCTACTTCCGCAAGATCGCGCTGGCCGATGAGTTCGTGGTGATGGACGCGGTCCAGTTTCAAAAGAACGGCATGCAGAACAGAAACCGGATCCGCAACAGGGACGGTGGCTTCTGGCTCACCATACCGGTGACCGGCCGGCTCTCCGATACCATCCGGGAGAAACGGATCGCCGATCCGCGATGGCGCCGGCGGCATTGGCAGTCGATCCGTTCCAGCTACGGGCGGGCCCCGGAGTGGGAACGCCATGCGGAAGGCTTGGCTGAACTGTACCGGCGGGACTACGAGACCCTCGGCGAGGCCAACGCCGCCTTTCTGGCGTGGTTCATGCGGTCGCTGGGGATCGGCACCGCCGCCATCCCTCTGTCGTCACTGGGCGTCGAGGGGGCGAAGTCGGATCTGGTGCTGGCGATCTGCAAGGCGAGGGGGGCCACCGAATATCTCAGCGGTCCGGGTGCCCGGGGTTATCTTGATGAAGCGGCCTTCGCGAGGGCGGGCATACGGATCCGGTATCTGCCTTCGGAGCCGCCGGTCTATCCGCAATGCCACGGCGGGTTCATCGCCGGTCTGTCGATGCTCGATATGTTGATGAACATCGGGCCGGAGGCGATAGCGTCTTTCCTATGGGGTGATGGATGACGACAGGAATCAATGGTGCCGTGTGGGAGTCTCTCTACCGTCACGGCCATCGGCTTCAATATCCGGGGGAGATGCTGGTCCGGATGGCGCACCGCTACCTTGATCCGGAACGCCATCGCCGGGTGTTGGACTATGGTTTCGGCACCGGAGAGAACTTGGTGCATCTGGCCCGGCGGGGGTTTTCGGTTGCCGGGGTGGAGGTAAGCGAGAGTGCCTTGACCGTTGCCCGGCAACGACTCGCCGGCCTTGTCGATCCGGATGCCCTGGTGTTGCATGAGGGAGGGCGTCTCGGCTTTGCTTCCGAGACCTTCGACGCGGTCATCGCGTGGCAGGTGCTGTGTTACAACGACGACGAGGGGCTGCGGCGGGCCCTGGTGGAATTGCATCGGGTGCTCCGCCCCGGCGGCCGCTTCCTCGCCGCCCTCTGCGCTCCCGGCGACAGTCGTCAGTCGACGGGCGAGCCGTTGGGGGGCGGGGTGTGGCGCCTCACCGTGCCGGGGCAGGACGGGTGCCTGCTGAGGGTGCTCGAGCGGGAGGAGATTCCGCGGTATTTCCCGGACACCGGGCTCGAGGTGGGGAGTTTCGGCCACGAGATGGGAGAGACCGTCTCGCGACATTGGATCGTTACCTATGAAAAGCACTAGTGTCCGGAATATTACTCGAATAGATTCAATTGGTTACTGAAACCGGCATCGCTCATGGTGGGGGCGCTGCCTGTAAGTAGTTGATTCAGTGGCGTTGCTTCGAAAATGGTCAGGCTCAAAATCTGTAGGATCGAGTAGAGACTGGCCGGGAGATCGAGTCGCTTCTTGATGATGGCGACCAGGACATAGACGGAGACGGCGATCCAGACCTGCGTCTTGACCGCATTCTCTGATGTGCCGAAGAACGATTTGATGCGCAGGTGCTGCTTGATCCATTTGAAGAACAGCTCTACCTGCCAGCGGTACCGGTAGAGTTCGGCCACGGTGATCGCTGGGATAGTGAAGTTGTTGGTCAGAAAGACCAGGCGCTTGTCGGTCTGTGCGTCGTAGAACTTGATGCGGCGGAGTCGGTCCGGGTAGTGCCGGGCGCTGCGAACACCGGTGAGCACGATGGTTTGATCGCAACGGAGACCCGTCTGCTTGTCCACGGGGCGGGAGTACACCCGCCGGAACTGCAGGTTGGACTTGGCGCGAATGACGAAAAATGCCAACGCTTGGTGAAGCTGGTACAGACGCTCGAAGTCCGTATAGCCCCGATCCACGATGTAGAAGGCACCGGGCTCTGGCAGCAGCAGATCGAGCACATTCACATCGTGAAGCTTGCCGTCGGAGATATGGAGGAACGAAGGGATATTGCCGCGTAGATCGAGCAGCGTGTGTAGCTTGACGGCGGCC
>RFHJ01000087.1 GCA_003696905.1 Gammaproteobacteria bacterium
CTATAAGCGATTGATTTTGAAGCCAGCCGCAAACCGCGTTTGCAGCGCAGCGTACCCTGATAAAGCCAGGGATGGCTTTTATCAGGGTTTCCTTAAACCAGAGGCGGTTCATGGCCATTTGTCGCCCATGGAATCGCGAAATGCGGCTTCCGGCTTCCTTCGTTTCAACGGCCAGGTGCGGTCGAAACTGCCGACACGGCCATGTAGCACGGACAAGACGCCGAAAAAGCCTGTTTTTTCGGTACCCCGCCCCGCCATGATCGCCCGTACCAATGGCTATGCCGGGCTGAAATCCCTCTTGGAACTCAAGGAAGGGGACTCGCTGCCGCCACAGGGAGGGGACCATAAGACGGGGGCAGTAGACCTATGGCAACCAGAGAGCAGGCCGCGGTTTCCACCACCGAAACCTCGGACACGCGGCGAGTGCGGGTGGGCCGACAGGCCATCTTCGACCGCAACAGGGAAGTTCACGCCTATGAACTGCTCTTCCGTGGAGCCAGAATCGGGCCAGGAGACGAGGATACCGGCGACAGCGACACCTCCAACACCATTCTCGACGCCTTCGTCGAGATCGGTATCGAACGACTCACTGGCGGGAAACCGGCCTTCATCAATTTCACCCGCCGATTCTTCGTCGACATGCCACCCATCCCTTTCCAACCAGACGCGGTGGTACTGGAAATACTCGAAGACATCCCGGTCGACACCCCACTGATCCAGGCGGTCTCGGCGCTCCGGGAACAGGGATACCGGGTCGCCATCGACGACTACGAGTTCGAATCCCATTGGGATCCGCTGCTGCCACTGGTCGATATCGTAAAGGTGGAGATCACCGAACGGACCCTGCCCGACATCGCGGCCCGCCTCGAACCCCTCCGGGCACAAGGTCTGACACTGCTGGCCGAGAAGGTGGAAACGCCGGAACAGTATCACCAGCTGCACCAATGCGGCTTCGACCTGTTTCAAGGCTTTTTCTTCGCCCGACCCGACGTGGTCGAGACCCAGGGGATGAAGGAATTCCAGCCATCATTGGTTCGCCTGCTCGCCCAGGTCCACGATCCGGATGTCGAGATCGAAGAGCTGGCCCGACTCATCGCCCTGGACGCATCCCTCAGCTACAAACTGCTGCGCCTGATCAATTCGCCGGCGGTCGGTCTCCGCCGTCAGGTCGAATCGATCCAGCAGGCGGTCGTGCTCCTGGGATTGGAACGGATCCGCGCCTGGGCCACCCTGTTCGTCCTCGCAGACCGGGCCGACAGCCCCATGGAACTGTTCAACCTGGGTCTGCTGCGCGCCAACCTTTGCGAACGGCTCGCCCGTGAATCGGGACTCGGGAGGCCGGATACGGCCTATACCGTCGGTCTCTTGTCGGTCCTCGACGGGATGCTGTCCATGCCGATGGACGAGGCACTGCGGCAACTCCCCCTTCCGGACGTCGTTCGGGACGCGATCAGCACCATGACCGGAGACTATGGCCGGCTACTGCAGCAGGCCATCGCGCTGGACCAGGGAATCGAGCTGCCTGGCATGGAGATACCCGGCCTGGGTGAGGGTCGACTGATGGAACTCTACCTGGAAAGCAGTGATGCTGCCTTTACCGCACTGGCAACCCTGTGAGCCGACCTGTCCGAAACGCGATCTTCTCCTGCCCTCTTCATTCACGTAACGGTTTCAGAAGGTCCCATTTCTGCCGGGGCCATTGAAAACGGTCGCTCCTACCTGCAAATCCCATTACGATAGCCCCATTGCAACCACGCCTTGCAGGAGAACCATCATGAGCAATGTCGATTCCCTCGCAGAACAACATATCCGACGCTACGAATCCCGCCTCGAACATCTGGACGAGTTGATCGGCAAGGTCCGTAGCCGCCTCGAAGCACATCCCCAACGGGAGCAACACGAAAAGGCCCTGGCCGACATCCTGGCCCGACGCGACGAACTGCAGGTGCGGGTAGACGATGTGAAGTTGAACCACCCCCAGAACCTGACCGAGGAACTGGAAGAGGACGGCCCCATCATGGGGATTGCCGATGCCATCGCGGCGGAACTCGATGCGTTGTTGAAGAAACTGGGTGCCTGAACCCCGCGAGGCCCCTCGGCATTCCCGGATAAATAATAATACGGAGCGACCGGCGACTCGCCCGGGTGTTCGGACAGCCGCCGCGGGCCTGGTTGGGCGTCTCACCGCGAAAGGAGCAGATTGCCATACCCATCCACCCGACAGCGCCACCCCGGCGCCACCCAGGTGGTCGCCACCTGCTCGGCGATGATCGCAGGCCCAGTCAGTTCAAAGCCTGACGGCAAGGCCTCGCGGTGAAACAGCGGGACCTCATCTCCTTCCGGCATGGTGCAGAAAAGCGGCCCGGGCATCTTGCCTTCGGATGAAAGACGATCCAACGCGAAGTCACTCCCCCGCCCACGGACCGCAAGACGCAATGTCACCAGCTCCACCGGCTGGTCCAGCGCATGGCCATAGCGCGCCTCGTGAGACCGATGGAAGGCCGCGGCGGTCGCCACTGCGCCCTGCCAGGGCAGATTGAGGGTATAGGACTGCCCCTGGTAACGCAGGTCCACCGACGACTGCTGGTCGCAGTCGGCCATATCGATGCCCTCCGTCCCCAGGGCCCGTGCAGCCTGTGCACTCAGGCGCGCCAGCTCGTTCTCCACCCGCTGGTCCAGATCGCCTTCATCCAGCAACCTCATCAGGGTACGGGAGAGTTGCCTCCCCGGGCGCGCCACCAGCATGCCCAGGGCCGACAACACCCCCCCTTGCACCGGCACCATGGCCGTCCGCATCTGCAACTCCTCTGCCAGTTCGCAGACATGCAGACCGCCGGCACCACCGAACGAGACCAGGAGGTGTTCGCGGGTATCCACCCCGCGTCGGATCGAGATCCCGCGCAGGGCGCCCGCCATGTGGGCATTCGCCACATCCACCACCGCGCGTGCCGCAGCCTGCAGACTGCCGCCCAGGGCCTCCGCCACAGGCCGCATGGCCCGTTCCGCTGCCGCTCTGTCCAACCGCATCTCACCGCCGAGAAAGGCCTCCGGCCGCAATCGACCCAACAGGAGATTGGCGTCGGTCACGGTTGGCCGCCGGCCCCCTCGCCCATAGCAGGCGGGTCCCGGCTCCGCACCCGCCGACTCGGGACCGACCTGCAGCATGCCGCCCGCATCCAGCCAGGCGATGGACCCCCCTCCCGCACCGATGGTGTGCATGTCCATCATGGGCACGGCCACCGGCCAGTCGGCAATGCGCCCCTCGGTGGTCAGGTGCAGATCGCCCTCGATCAAGGCCACGTCGGTGGAGGTACCACCCATATCGAAGGTCAAGAGCCTGTCGAAACCGGCCAGTTGCCCCAGATGACGCGCTGCAACGAGACCGCCGGCCGGCCCCGACAGCAGCATGCGCACGGCCTGGCCCGCTGCCTGGGTGGCGCTCATCGTCTCCCCCGAGCTCTGCATCACCGAGACCGGCACCCCCGGCAGGCCATCGCCAAGGCGCTGCAGGTAACCGGCCACCCGCGGACCGACCCAGGCATTCAACCAGGTCGCCATCCCCCGCTCGTACTCGCGCACCTCCGGCAGCACCTCACTGGACAGGGCACAGAAGACACCCTCGGGCACGGCCGCGCGCAGGCGCTGTTCGAGTTCCGGTGCGAGATAGGAGAACAGCAGATTGATCGCCACCGCCTCGGGTGCGAGCGCCCTGAGTTCATCACGCAACGCCACGATATCCGCCTCAGTGAGGGGTTCGACCACACTGCCATCGGCGGCGATCCGACCGCCGGTCTCCAGGCATAGTTCCGCAGGGACCGGCGGAGGGCGCTTGCGGGGCCGCAGCTCATAGAGTGCACGGCGAGCCTGACGACCGATGGTGAGCAGATCGGCAAAGCCCCGGTTGGTCACGAAGGCGGTGCGCACCCCCTTCCCTTCCAGGGCGGCATTGGTCGCCACGGTGGATCCATGGACCACCCGCAACCGATCCAGGGGCAGACCGAGCTCGCGTATTCCCTGCAGGATGGCGCGCTCCGGTGCCTGGGGAGTGGAGAGTACCTTGTGCACCCGCAACCGCCCCGCCTCGTCGCGACAGACGAAATCGGTGAAGGTACCCCCGGTATCCACGCCCAACCAGATCATGGCGGGCGATTGTAGGGAGCCCGGATCGAGGACACCAGCCCCCGGGGGTGAGCGATCTGCCGAGTGAGGCAAGGACAGATGGCGCCCGTCTGGGTTAACCTTGCCCGCCCATGGAGACCCTCCTGCGCGCCCGACAACTGACCCTGGCCCCACGGCTGAAAGGACTCAGCCTCACCCTGCATCGTGGCGAAGCGCTGGCCCTGCTCGGTGTCAACGGCGCCGGCAAGTCCACTGCCCTGTCCGCCCTCGCGGGCACCCTGCCCGGGGTGCGTGGCCGCCTCGAGATCGCCGGCACGCCGCTGCAGCACAATCGGGCGCTGCGCCGGCACATCGGCTGGTTGCCCCAGCACGCCCCGCTCTACCCGGAACTGACCGTGGAAGAAAACCTGCGTTTCTTTGCCGGCCTGCAGCTGGGACAGCGCCGCGCGAGCGAAGCAACGGCTGGCTTGCTGCAGCGGTTCGAACTCGATCGCCTGCGAGGGCGCCTTGCGGGCCGACTCTCCGGCGGCGAGCGGATGCGCCTGGGCCTGGCCTGCGTGCTCGCCCATGAGCCGGAAGTACTGCTGCTCGACGAACCCACCGCCGGTCTCGACCCACTACAGGCAGAGCGCCTGCGCGAGCTGATCCACGAATTGGCCGAAGCGCGAGGCGTGCTGATCGCCACTCATCTGCTGCCCGACGTGGAAAGGCTGTGCGACCGGGCCCTGCTGCTGCACGAGGGCGAAATCGTCGCCGAGGAGCCGATCGGTGCCGATTGTCATTGCCTGCGGGTCGCCTTCGAACGTCCGCCGGATGACCAGACGCTGCTGGAACTCCCAGGGGTGGTGCGCGTCATCGGGCAGCACGGTGGTGAGCGGCTGCTGGAGCTCTCCGCCACCGCACCGTCCGATCTCCTGGAACGGGTCGCTGCGCGGGGCTGGGGACTGACCCTCTGGCATCCTCAACCGAGCGACCTGCTGGCCCGTTTCCGGGCACTCAGCACTGGAGAGATGACGTGATCGGGCATCTGCTGCGGCGGGAACTCCGCGCACGCCTGAGCCGCTTCACCTTCTGGCTGCTGTTGGCCGGAAGCTGGCTGATCTGTGCCTGGATGCTGTTCGCCCAACTCGAGGTCTATCAACAGATCCTGCCCCAATTGGTGGCCAGTGATGTGCCGCTGGGGATCAACGACCTCCTGGTGACCCCAACCCTCAACACCCTGGCGTTGCTACTCGTCTTCGTCGTTCCGACCCTGGGCATGGAGGCATTGGCAGAAGAACGGCGCAGCGGCCGGCTCGCCATGCTACTGGCCACCCCCCTTTCCGTGGGTCAATTGCTGTGGGGGAAATGGCTGGGCATCCTGTTGCCGACACTGGTGATGATACTCGGGCTCTTGCTGCTGCCAGCCAGCCTGGCATTGGGAGCCGATGTCGAATGGGACCGCCTGGCAGTTGCCCTGGTGACCCTGGGATTACATGCCGCCATGCTGTCCGCCCTGGTGTTGTGCTGTTCCACGCTGACCCGCCAACCCGCTGCTGCGATGACATTGGCGCTGCTCATCGGCGGCTTTCTGTGGCTGCTGGATGCGTTCGCGCCGACGGAGGCACCGTGGCGCTGGCTGGCGCTTTCTCCCCACCTGGATCCGGGGCTGCGCGGCACCTTGCGCAGCGACGATCTCGGCTACTTTCTGCTGCTCACATCCACTGCCCTTGCCACCACCGCCATTCTGCTATTGCGCCAGCGCGAGCGCCCCCCGTTACGACCGCTGCGTGAGGCCCTCGCCCTCGGCCTGCTGCTGGGCATTCTGGCGATGGCCGCCTGGACCAGCCGGGAACACAACCGGGAACTCTATCGGGTACAGCCACTGCCCACCGCCCTCCTGCAGGCCCTCGATGCCCTCGAGGGCCCGGTGATCGTCACCGCCTGGGCACCCCCCTATCCCGCCCTGCGCGCACGGATCGAGCAGCTCGTGCGTCCATTGCAGGACCGCTACCCCCGGCTCGCATTGCGCTGGATCGATCCACGCAGGGAGCCCCAGCTCGCGCGGGAGGCCGGGGTACAACGGGAGGGGGAGCTCCTGATCGAGGGCATGGGACGCAGCCAGCGGGTACGCGAACTGAATCAGCGGCAGCTGCTGCGCGCCTTGAGCCGGATCGCGCGCATCGGCGAGCCCTGGATCGTGGTGCTCCAGGGGCACGGGGAGCCGGGTCTCGACCCGCAACGGCCTCAACAGCTGGGGCGCTGGACCGCGGCCCTGGAAGAGGTGGGATACCGTGTGGTCGGCCTGCCGGGCAATACACCCATCCCCGACAATGCCTCCCTGGTTCTGGTCGTTGCACCGCGGCGCGCACTCCCTCTGCCGACCAGAACCACCCTGCGCCGCCACCTGGAACGAGGCGGCAGCCTGTTCTGGCTGCACGAGGATGATTCTAGTGACAATCTCAGGTCGCTACTGCAGATCGAGGCACTGCCCGGCACCCTGGTCACGACGACACCGGAGACGGGCCGCTCGCCCACGCAACTCCGGGTACACAAAGGGCTGGAGCGGCTACTGGGCGAAGCGCGGCAGTCGCTGGTACTGAACGGGGCGCATGCCCTGCTACCCGGCAGGCGTCCTCCCTGGACAGCGGTCGTCCGTCTGATGGGGCCGTCCACCGCGTGGAACGAGACCGGCCCGCTGCGCGGCAAGGTACGCCGGGACCCCCTGCTCGGGGAGCGCGAAGGGCCACACCTGGTCGGCCTGGCGATGACCCTGGATCACTCGCGCATCCTGGTGCTCGGCGACAGCGACCCGGCCCGTAACGGACAACTGGGGTTGGGGGACAACCGGGAGGTACTGCTGGGAATGGTCAACTGGCTGACGGGGAACCGGCTGACGACCAAGCCCACGGCACGGGACCTGCGGATCGATTGGGAGCCCTCGACCGGCACCCGCCTGGCCCTGGTTCAGATGATCGGCATGCCGGTGCTGCTGATCCTGATGGGGCTTCTCGTGCGCTGGTACAGGGGGCGCGGCTGATGCAGCTGTACGGCCTCGATCGCCTGACCCTGTTCCTGCTCCTGGCACTGGCCGCCCTGCTGGCCGCCCGCCAGCTCGCCGAGACCGAGGCGCCTCCCCTGACTTCCCTCGATGCCCGGCAGATCCAGGAGGTCAAGATCCTGGAAGGCAAGCACTTGCAACTGGCACTGCTCCGTGACGCCGAGGGCTGGCTGCTGACCCATCCCGAGATCCGGCGCGCACGCCCGGAACGGGTGGCCCAGCTGCTGGCCCTGCTCAGGGCACCCAGCCGTGCCAGCTGGGCGGCCAGCCAGGATCTGCAGCGCCAGGCAGGGCTGCAGCAACCGCTGCGGACGATCGATTTCGGCAAGACGCGGATCGCCTTCGGCGGCACCAGCATGCCCTCGGGAGAACGCTATGTGCTGGCCGACGGACGTATCCACCTGATCGACGCCTTCTGGTTCGACTTGACAGGCCTGCCGGCCCGCCATTTCGAGGTGCCTTGATGCCGGAGCTGCCGGAAGTGGAGATCAGTCGACGCGGTATCGCCCCCCACGTGACAGGCCGCGCCGTCAGCCGGGTGATAGTGCGCCAGGCGAAACTTCGCTGGCCCATACCGCCGCTGGAACACCTCGAGGGCCAGGTGGTGCGCGGCGTGGAACGGCGCGCCAAGTATCTACTGCTGCAGTTCGATCACGGCACCCTGATCCTGCATCTGGGCATGTCCGGCAGCCTGCGGGTACTGCCAACCGCCTCGCCGCCCCAGAGACACGACCATTTCGAGATCCAGTTCGACGATCTGGTGCTGCGCCTGCGGGATCCCCGGCGCTTTGGTGCCGTGCTGTGGAGCACCGACCCACCCGAGACACACCCCCTGCTGCGTGACCTGGGTCCGGAACCCTTGTCTGAGGATTTCGACGGCGATTATCTCTACTCTCAGGCGAGGCGGCGTCGCGTTGCCATCAAATCGCTGATCATGGACGGCAGGATCGTGGTCGGGGTCGGCAATATCTACGCCACCGAGGCCCTGTTTCTGGCCGGCATTCACCCGGCCAGAAGTTGCGCGCGGATCTCCCGCTCGAGACTCGTGCGTCTGGCAGAGCAGATCAAGGCGGTGCTGACCGCCGCCATCGCGCAGGGTGGCACCACCCTGCGCGACTTTCAGCGTGAAGACGGCAGGCCGGGCTATTTCGTCCAATCACTGCAGATCTATGGTCGCGCCGGTCAGGCCTGCCCACGCTGTGGCAGCTCCATCAAGGTCCGACAGATCGGCCAGCGCACGAGCGCCTGGTGCCCCCGCTGTCAACACTGATCGGACGTCGGCCGGATACCGATACTGGCGCCCTGGCGGCAGGCAACATACAATGCCCGGCAGAACAGAACCGCAGCGGTAAGCGGTCACAAGCCCACCAAAACCAGGAGAGAGAAATGATGCGACGACTCGCAGGCATTGCCTGCCTGCTGCTCATGGCCAGCGGCGTTTCGGCCGCGGGCGACCCCAAGGCCGGGCGTGCAAAGTCCGAAAGCTGCCTCGGTTGCCACGGCATCCCCGATTACAACAACGTCTATCCCACCTATCATGTCCCGCGCCTGGCCGGCCAGCACGCCGATTACATTGTGGCGGCCCTCAAGGAGTACCGAAACGGCAATCGCCATCATCCCACGATGACGCCACAGGCCCAGAGCCTGAGCGATCAGGACATGGCCGACATCGCGGCCTTCTGGGAAAGTCTGGGCAAGCAGTGAGGAGTGTGCATCATGAATAAGGTATTGATCGGCGGCTGTATCGTGGCATTGCTGCTGAGCGGCAACGTCCTGGCACGCGGTAACCCCGAGGCAGGCAAGGCCAAGGCCCAGGTATGCGCCGGCTGTCATGGCGCCGAGGGCATCAGCGTGGCACCGGCCTTCCCCAACCTCGGCGGGCAGCACGAAGACTACCTGCTGCACGCGCTCAAGGCCTACAAGTCGGGAGCGCGCAAGAACCCCATCATGCAGGGTCAGGTGGGCGCACTGACCGAGCAGGACATGAAGAACCTGGCCGCCTACTTCGCCAGCCTTCCCGGCGCCCTGCGGGACATAAACCGCCAGCCCTGAGCGCCTCCCGCCCTCCCATTTTCGGGAGGGTGGGCCAGGTCATTCCCCGGTTACCCAGGCAGCACCGATACCGCGGGGATCGGAGGCGGCGCTGAGCTTGCCGGTGTTGCGATCCCAGCGTACCGCCTGCATGTTGCCATAGGGCTCGTCCAGCTCGTGTAGCTTGTGGCCAATCTTTCTCAGATAAGCGCGGGTCTTGGGGGTGAAGGCACCGGGCTCGAACTGGATCTCGTCCGGCAGGTACTGATGGTGGAAGCGGGCCTTGCCAACCCAGTGATCCACCGGCGCCTCCGCCACCGCCTGCAGCACCCCGATCAAGACCATGCTGATGATGCGTGACCCCCCGGGCGTGCCGAGCACACCCACCATCCCATCGTTGTCGATGAAGGTCGGGGTCATGCTGGAGAGCATCCGTTTGCCGGGTTCGATGGCATTCGCCTCGTTGCCGACCAGCCCATAGACATTGGGCACCCCCGGCTTGATGGAGAAATCGTCCATCTCATCGTTCAGCAATACCCCGGTACCCGGCGCCACGAAACCGGAACCGAACAGGTAGTTGATCGAAAGCGTCGCGGCGACCCGGTTACCCTGACGGTCGATGATGGAGAAATGGGTGGTGTCGGTACCCTTGGGTGTATTCGTGCCGAAGGGGCGGCTCGCCGTGGCCCGCTGCGGATCGATATCCGAGGCACGCACCCGGGCATAGGCCGGATCGATCAGGCGCCTCACGGGCACTCGAACCAAATCGCTGTCCCCGAGATAGCGTGCCCGATCCTCGTACGCCCGCCGCATCGCCTCGACCATCAGGTGGACCTGTTGCGCCGAGGGCTGGTCTGTCACCTTCAGGGCATCGAGCATGTTGAGCATTTCGATCAGCACCACGCCGCCCGAGGAGGGTGGCGGTGCGCTGATGATCCGATATCCCTGGAAGCGCCCGACCACCGGTTCGCGCTCCACCACGCGGTAGGCGGCCAGGTCCTCGCCGGTCCAGATGCCGCCGGCGGCCTTCACCCCGGCGACCAGGTGATCTGCCACCGTTCCGGCGTAGAAGCCTGCCTTGCCCGCCTCGGCGATTCGCGTCAGGGTCTCGGCGAGGGCCGGTTGTACGATGCGATAACCGAGCGGCGGGACCTTGCCGTCCTTTAGAAACAGCTTCGCTGCCGCCGGCGAGGCGCGCAGGGCCTCCAGACGGCGCTGGGCAAACCGCCGGTAGCGCTCATCCACGAGGAATCCCTCTCGCGCCAGGCGGATGGCCGGTGCCAGCACCAACGACAGGGGCAATCGTCCATAGTGGCGACTGATGTGGACCAGGGCGGCCGGCTCTCCCGGGATGCCCGCCGCCAGCGGACCGTCGATACTGGCGCCGGGAATGGGCTCGCCCTCTGCATCCAGGTACATGTCCCGGCGCGCACGCAGCGGCGCCCGTTCGCGGCCGTCGACCATCACCTCGAAACCGTCGCTGGCACGATGCAACAGCCAGAAGCCGCCGCCACCCAGGCCGGAACTATAGGGCTCCACCACCGCCAGCACGGCGCTGACCGCCACCGCCGCATCGAAGGCATTGCCCCCTGCCTCCAGCACCGCAATGCCGGCAGCGGTCGCTTCCGGATGCGCGCTGGCCACCGCCTGGCCCGGCGGCGTGGGGCCCGCGGCAGAGCCACCCGCCGCCAGCAGGCAGAATGCAAGAAGGCCCCACAAGGGGGCCTTCCACCGAAATACCGGGAACACGATCAGCCTGCGGCGGCGGTGATACGTTCGTACTTCGCCATCAGCTCCTCTTCGCTCTCCTGGTGATTGGGGTCCGGGATGATGCAGTCGACCGGACACACCTCGACACACTGGGACGTCTCATAATGCCCGACGCATTCGGTGCACAGATCGGGATCGATCTCGTAGATCTCGTCACCCTGGTAGATGGCCCCGTTCGGGCACTCCGGTTCACACACATCACAGTTGATGCACTCGTCAGTAATAATCAAGGCCATGGGACCACTCCTAAAACTACGGATTTATCTGTTCGAGATGAGCGGCGATCTCAGACGCAATGCTTGTTCGCCAGGATCCGACTCACCTCGGGATGAACAAATTCTGACACATCTCCGCCCAGCGACGCGATTTCCCTCACCAATGTCGATGATATGAAGGCGTATTGTTCCGCCGGGGTGAGAAAGATGGTTTCGATCTCGGGCGCCAGGCGCCGATTCATGCCCGCCAACTGAAACTCGTATTCGAAGTCGGAGACCGCCCGCAGCCCTCGAATCACCAGATTGGCACCGATTTCCCGACAGAAATGCATCAACAGTCCGGAGAAAGGTCGGACCTCTACATTGGGCATCTCCTCGAGCACCAACTCGGCCAATGCCACACGCTGTCCGATATCGCAGACCGGGCGCTTCGCGGTATCCTGCGCCACCGCCACCACCACGCGATCGAAGAGTCGTGCCGCACGTGCCACCAGATCGGTATGCCCGTTGGTGATGGGATCGAAAGTCCCCGGATACACCGCGATATTTTGCAAGGCCAGGCTCCGGAGGTGCCGCTGATCGGACCGCTATTCTAGCCAATACGACAGAATTCAACCATTGCGCTGCATCAAACGAAAGGCTGCCTGCCCCGCCCGCCCCTCGCGGTGCAGGCGCCAGGTGGCAGGCAACTCGGGCCAGGGCCGGTGACCATCCTGCTCCAGGTAGATCCAGGCACCCGCGGACAACAGCCCCCGCTGTTCGAGGCATCGGGCCGCCTCACTCAGCAGGCGATCGGCAAACGGAGGATCGAGAAAGACGAGATCGAAGCACCCGGATGCGCCCTGCAGATAACGTCGCGCATCCCCCTGCACGACCTCGCCGCGCCGTTCCAGACCCAGCA
>RFHJ01000088.1 GCA_003696905.1 Gammaproteobacteria bacterium
CGGCCCTGGGTCACCGCGTCGACGGCGTCGCCCAGTTCGCGCAGCTGTCGCGTACGCCACCACACCAACAGGGCCGTCAGCAGGGAAGAGGCCAGGAGGGCGCTCAACCCGATGGCGACCAGGGCATGTCGCTGCTCCGAGAGATAGTCCTGTAGTGCATCGAGCCGCAGTCCCACATGGGCATGGCCTACCGGCTCTCCCCCAATACGGATCGGCAGGGCGTCCACGTAATGGCCTGTTGCCAAGGCCGCCCGGATCTCACCGGAGGCGGCCGGCTCTTGATCGGGTGCCGGGCCGGCCCGTACCAACAGGCGATCTTGGGTGTCATCGATCAGCAACCATTCGATCAGCGGGCTATGGGCCAGGATCTCCTTGGCGCGATGCTGCAGCGAGCCGATATCTTCGCTGAACAGTGGCGGTGCCAGGGCGGTTTCCAGTAGGGCTTCCACGGGTTGCAGCTGGCGCTGGAATTCGGCGAAGGCATAGCGCTGCATGGTGCGGTCCAGCGTCCACCCGCCCAGGCCGAACACCAGCAGCTGGATGCCGATCGCAGCCAGCATGATGCGCAGGGTCAGGGAGCGGGGCAGCGGCAGTCTCACTGGCTGGCGGCCTCCCGTGCGGCCTCGATGCGTGCCAGGTAGTGGTCCAGCACGGCCAGATCCTGGGGCGAGATGGGACGCACACCTTCCAGGCCGGTGGTGTCGAAATAGGTCTTGCCGACAGGAGTTCCAGGGAAGGCCTCGAGCGCTCGCCGCAGTGCCTCGGCGGTTTCCTTCGGCAGATCCCGGTGCACCATGATGGCAAAACCCGGGATGGGCCGGGAGCGTCCGATCACTCGCAGCGAGCGTTTTTCCGGCGCCTGGTAGCGCCGCCAGGTAGGCCGGCCTACCGCCGCTGCATCGGTTTCTCCGAGGATCACCGCATAGAGTGCGCGGTCATGGGACTTGTAGGGCACGATGGTGACATCGCGTCCCCCCTCGAGCCCTGTCGCTTCCAGGGTCTCGAGCGCCATCTGGTGGATGATGGCGAGCCGCGGCGGCAGCGCGAGTCGTTTTCCCCTGAGGTCGGCGATGCGGTGGATCGGGCCGTCGCGCCGTGCCACGAAGACCGCCTCCGAATAGTTGCTGGTCACCGCCAGCCAGCGGTACCTGGCCTGTCGTTCCGCCAGCCGACCCAGGTGGGGCGCGGTGACGAGCAGGTCATAGCGTCCCGCCGCGGTACCTTGTCGAAAGGTCTTGAAGTCCGGGGCCGATACCAGGCGGATCGGCAGGCCGGTTTCATGGGCCAGATAGTCCTTGAGCGGCTTGTGCAGGCCGATCAGCTGTTCGGGCGAGAAATAGGGGAAGATGCCCATTCTCAAGGTCTTCGCCGGGGCACCGACGCAATACAGGATCACGCAAAACAACAGCACCCCGCGCATCAGGGGGGCGGGTCTGGCGGCTGGCAGCGGCTTGTGGGCGTTCATTTCCTTCCTCCGTTTCCATCCCGCCGCCTGTGGGCGCGCGGATGGGCCTGGTCGTACACCTGGGCCAGATGCTGAAAGTCGAGGTGGGTATAGACCTGGGTAGTGGCGATGTCGGCGTGTCCCAGCAATTCCTGAACCGCACGCAACTCGCCAGACGATTCGAGCAGATGGCTGGCGAAGGAGTGGCGCAGCATGTGGGGATGTACCCGGCAAGGCAGGCCCTGTTGTCTGGCGCGCAGGGCGATCCGCTGTTCGATCGCGCGGACGCTCAGCCGGTTCCCGCGACGGCTCACGAAGAGTGCCTGCTCGTCGGGTTTCGCCAGCGCCGGGCGGACCGCGAGCCAGGCCGAGAGGGCATCCATGGCCATGCGCCCGACCGGCACCCGGCGGGTCTTGGCACCCTTGCCGATGACCTCCAGCAGGCCGTCGTGCGGCCGTTGTGCCAGATCCAGGGAGGCCAGTTCGGACAGTCTGAGACCGCTGGAATAGAAGAGCTCGAGGATGGCGCGATCGCGGCGATCCAGCGGCTCGTCCCCGGGCAGTTCGAGCAACCGGGTCATCTGGTCCACCTCGAGGGCGGCCGGCAGGGGGCTTTCCCCCTTGGGTGCGCGGAGCCCCTCGGCCGGATTGGCCTTCACGCGCGCCTCACGCAACAGAAAGCGGAAGGCCCCGCGCAGCGCCGAGAGTTGCCGCTGCAGGCTGCGCGAGGCGAGCCCCTGACGGTGACGCTCGGCGATGAAACGCCGCAGCTGCTGCTGGTCGGCCTTCTGCCAGGGAGAAAGCCCGTTCTGCCGGCACCAATGCAGGTAACCCTCCAGGTCACGGCGGTAGGACGACAGGGTCCGGGGCGAGGCCCGCCGCTCGAAGCGTAGATGGTCGAGATAGTCCTGCAGCCAGACGGAGTCCCTGTCCTGGCCCAAGGCTCAGATTCCCGGACTGGAGACGGCGCTCAGGCTGGCGCTGACCACGTCGGCCAGGCGCTTGAGGAAATCCACGCTCTTGCCCGCATGAAAGCGTTGCGGGTCGTGACTGCCGATTGCCAGCACCCCGACCAGGGGCGGCGCATGCAGGGGAATCAGTGCCACCGAGCCGGTTTCGGTGGCCTGGGATCCGAACAGATATTCCAGCTGAGAGGGCGGCAGCTCTCCCAGGGTGGGGCGTTCTGCCTGGATGAAATCGGCAAACATCGCTGGCCCTGCCTCGGCGGCATGGGAGGCGAGCTCCTCCGCGGAGAAGAGCTTCATCTCCACCGCATCGGCCTGGAACAGGTTTCGCAGCTCGTCCTGCAGGGTATTGAGCACCTCCTCGAAGCTGCGTGCCTCGATCAGGGCCAGGGTGAGCCGGTGCAGCCGGTTGGCGGTGGCGTCGTTCTCGCGCGCAATGGCGACAAGTGAATCGAGCTGCCCGCGCAGACGACGGTTCTGCTCGCGCAGGGTCCGTACCTGGCGCTCGATCAGGGAGACTGCATCACCGGTGGGATGCGGAATGTCGATCTCGGCCAGCACCTCGGGGTGGCGGACCAGGAAGTCCGGGTGGGCGACCAGGAAGTCCGCCACCAGGCGTTCCCGTTCGTCTGACGTTTGCTCGTCCTGATTCAGGCTCATAGCTCGATGTCGCCCTCGAAAACCTCTACCGCCGGGCCGGTCATCCAGACCGGTTCGTCCTCTCCCCGCCAGCTTATCACAAGATCTCCGCCGGGCAGATGGACCTGGACGCGCTCGTCCAGCAACCCCCAGAGGCGTCCCACCACCACCGCCGCACAGGCGCCGGTGCCACAGGCGAGGGTCTCACCGGCGCCCCGTTCATGGACGCGCAGATCGATCTCGCCGCGGTGGCGCACCGCCATGAAGCCCACATTGACCCGCCGTGGGAAGCGCGGGTGATGCTCGATCAGCGGCCCAAGGCTGGCGACGGGTGCGGTGGCGACATCCGCCACCTGCAACACCGCATGCGGATTGCCCATCGAGACCGCACCGATCTCGACCTCGCCCTCCGGCGTCTCCAGCCGATAGCGCAGGGCCCGGCCTGCCGCTTCGAAGGGCAGGGCCGCGGGATCGAGCCGGGGAGCGCCCATGTTCACGCGTACCTGGCCGTCTGCTTCGAGGTAGAGGGTGATGGGGCCGCGTGCGGTGCCCACCCGGATCTGGTCGCGGTTGGTCAGGCCGTGATCGCGCACGAAACGGGCGAAGCAGCGTGCCCCGTTGCCGCATTGTTCCACCTCGGAGGCATCGGCGTTGAAGATCCGGTAGTAGAAATCGGTCTGCGCATCCCGCGGCGGCTCCACCAGCAGGATCTGGTCGCAACCGACACCAAAACGCCGGTCCGCCAGGTGGCGCAGCTGTGTCTCCGACAGCTCGATGGGCTCCCGGGTGGCATCGAGCACGACGAAGTCATTGCCCAGCCCCTGCATCTTGGTGAAGTGCAGTTTCATGCCTCCCCCGGGATTCGCCCGCGCACCGCAAGATGGCGATCGCTCACCATTGTCACCGACAGCCCTGCAAGGCCGCTCGCCGCCAGCTGTTTCTCGATTTCCTCGACGGTGTAGGCAGCGAGCAGGGAGTTGTAGAAATCGCGTCGCAGGATCGGTGGGGCATCGGCCGCATGGGTTTGCACAAGTGCCTCGGCTGCGGCGGGCGAGGCCGGGCGCGCCAGGTCCATCACCAGCACCTGGGCGCCGGGACGGGCAGCGTGGGCGAGGGTTCTCCACAGAACGGCGGGGTCGCCCAGGTGGTGCAGCAGGCTGTTGCTGAGCACCAGGTCGAAGGCGGCAGCCGGCAGGTCTGCATCGGGCAGGATGGCACAGCGCAACGTGAGGCGCGGCGCCAGCTCGGGTTCCCGCGCAAGGCGCTGCCTGGCATGCGCCAGCATGGCCTCGGCCCCGTCCACCGCCGTGATGTGTAGCGCTGGGTGGCGCCTCAGCAGATCCAGTGAAATGTCGGCCGGGCCGCAGCCCAGGTCCAGCGCTTCGCCCGACAGGGAATGGGCGGCCTGTTCCTCCAGCAGTTCGACGAACAGTCGGTTGGGCTCGCCGAAGTCGGCCTCGGCATAGGCGGTCGCCTGTGCCGGATCGTCCATCAGCTCTTCGGGTTCGGGAATACGTTGCATGACCCCATTATGGCCCAGGTGCGAGTCCGAATGACCCAGGTCAAAGTCCGAGTTCGCTCCACATCGCGTCCACCCGTGCCTTCACCTCCTCGCTCATGCGGATGGGGCGGCCCCATTCGCGGTCGGTCTCACCGGGCAGCTTGTGGGTGGCGTCGAAGCCGATCTTGCCCCCCAGGCCGGAGAGCGGGGAGGCGAAGTCGAGGTAGTCGATGGGGGTGTTCTCCACGATGGTGGTGTCCCGGGCCGGGTCCATGCGCGTGGTCATGGCCCAGATGACATCGTTCCAGTCACGCACGTTCACGTCGTCGTCGGTGACGATCACGAACTTGGTGTACATGAACTGACGCAGGAAGGACCAGACACCGAACATCACCCGCTTGGCATGGCCGGGGTACTGTTTCTTCATGCCGACCACCGCGAGGCGATAGGAGCAGCCCTCGGGCGGCAGGTAGAAGTCGGTGATCTCGGGAAACTGCTTCTGCAGCAGGGGCACGAACACCTCGTTCAGCGCCACGCCGAGCACCGCGGGCTCGTCCGGAGGGCGACCGGTATAGGTGCTGTGGTAGATGGGGTCTTCCCGATGGGTGATCCGCTCGATCGTGAAGACCGGAAACTCCTCCACCTCGTTGTAGTAGCCGGTGTGATCGCCGAAGGGCCCCTCGGGCGCGGTGTCGCCGGGATGGATCACGCCTTCGAGCACGAACTCGGCGGCGGCCGGCACCTGCAGCGCGTTGCCGATGCTCTGCGCCACCTCGGTGCGGCTGCCCCGCAGCAGGCCGGCGAAGGCGTATTCGGACAGGGTGTCGGGCACCGGGGTGACCGCTCCCAGGATGGTGGCCGGATCGGCGCCGAGGGCCACGCTCACCGGGAAGGGCTCGCCCGGGTGGGCCTGCTGCCATTCGCGAAAGTCCAGGGCGCCGCCACGGTGTGCCAGCCAGCGCATGATGACCCGGTTGCGGCCGATCACCTGCATGCGGTAGATGCCGAGGTTCTGGCGCGCCTTGTGCGGGCCGCGGGTGATCACCAGGCCCCAGGTGATCAGGGGGCCTGCATCCTCGGGCCAGCAGGTCTGCACCGGGATGCGGGAAAGATCCACCTCGTCTCCCTCGGTCATCAGCTGCTGGCAGGGGGCGTTGCGGACCACCTTGGGCGCCATGTCCAGCACCTTCCTGAAGATCGGCAACTTCTCCCAGGCGTCCTTCATGCCGCGGGGCGGATCGGGTTCCTTGAGCATGGCGAGCAGGCGTCCCACCTCGCGCAGCGCCTCCACCGACTCCTCGCCCATACCCAAGGCGACCCGTTCGGCGGTGCCAAAGAGGTTGGCCAGCACCGGGATGTCATGGCCCTTGGGGTTCTCGAACAATAGTGCCGGGCCACCGGCGCGCAACACCCGGTCGCAGATCTCGGTCATCTCCAGGGCCGGATCGACCTCGGCGCGGATTCGCCGGAGCAGGCCCCGCTCCTCCAGCCGGGCGACGAAGTCACGCAGATCGCGATACCGCATGGGGACCCTTTCCCTCTAGGCGTGGCCGCCGCTCACCGGCTCGGCGGGCAAGGGGGGTTCGGTCGGCTCTTCGAGTACCGGACGATTGGCCTGGGGTTTGCCGATATGGGCCGGCAGAGGAATGGCATGGCGGTCCTCGTCGCCGGTCAAGGCCTGGCGATAGACCTGCAGGGCCTCGGTTTCCTCTCCCATGTGCTCCAGCAGCCAGGCCAGCTCGCGATAGGCGTCCACCGGGCCGCCACGGGTGATGCTCGCTTCCAGATAGGCGCGGGCCTTGCCCCACAGCTGGGCGCGCATGCTCAGCCGCCCGAGGGTGAGCAGCAGGATCGGATCATCGGGATGATCCTTGAGGAATTTCTCCATCCTGGCCAGTGCCTTGCCGGGCTCGGGGCAGTCCAGCAGCCCGAAGAGTTCGACCAGGTGCGGATGCCAGCCCAGCTTGAGGGCCTCGCGAAGGAGTTTTTCTGCCTCCTCGTCACGTCCCCTCTCCTGCAGATAGCCGGCGTAGTCGCCCGCCAGCTCGGGATCGGCCCGCACGGCCTTGGGCACCGTGGCCCAGGCGCGGTCCAGGTCGCGGGCGTCCTGACTCAAGAACGCATTCTCCAGCAGTTTGCGATGGGTCTTGACCTCCAGCTGGCGCAGCTCGTCGCTCGGGACCACCTTGCCGCGCCGCAGTTCCGGGATCAGCTCGCGCAGGTGTTCCCAGTCGCCCAGCTGTTCATACAGACGGCGCAGCAGGCGCAGTACATAGGTGTGCTTGGGCGCCACGCTGCGCAGGTGGCGCAGGGTCGCCAGCGCCTGTTCCAGCTGATGGTCGGCGAGCTGCAGCTCCGCCTGGGTGAGGCTGACCGCCACATCGGCGGAGGGCATGTGCTCGTGCGCGAGGCGGATGTAGGCATCCCGCCGGTCGTGTGCGCCCTGCAGCTGGGCGGCGCGGGCGGCGGCGAGGTAGTTGAGCAAGGGGGTCTCCGACTGCTCGGCGTAGCGCACCAGACGACGTTCGGCAGAGCGCCAGTTGCCCTCGGACATCTCCAGCAGCCCGCGGGTCATGGCCTCCTGGGCCTTGCGTGCGCCTTGGCGTTGTCGCCAGCTCTGGACGTCACGGGGCAGGTGACGGGCCCGCACCAAGGTGCGGATCAGGAAATAGAGGCCGGTAAAGGCCACGCCCAGCAGCAGGATCAGCAATGCCAGGCTCATCTCCACCGTGTAATGACCGAACGAGAGCAGCACATAGCCGCTGTCGCGGCTCACCAGGACACCGACGAGGGCACCCGCCAGAATGACGGCCCAGAGTTTGATCAGGCGACTCATGGCTTTTCTCCCCCTGCCTCTCCGGGGGGCACCTCGGGCACCACTGGGCGCCCCAGATCGGCGAGCAGTTTTTCCCGCGCCTGCAGGGCGGCGAGAGAGCCGCTGATGTCCGGCAGGGGGGGGCGGATACGCTGGCGTTCCAGATCGCCGACCGTCTCGCGCAGCTTCCGGGTGAGGGGATCGTGGGGATCGAAGTATTCGTCCAGGGCGCGCCGCACCTGGGACAGGCTGTCGTGATACAGGCGTTCATCCCCGCGCAGGGCGGCGAGGCGTGCGCTCTCCAGATGCAGGCGCAGATTCTCGTACAGGAAGTATTGCTGTTCCGGAGGCAACATGGCCTGCACCGGCTTGTCGTTGCGCCGGATCCGGACCGTCTGCTTGAAGCCCGCCCAGAGGTCGTCGAGCAGGGTCTCCCAGCTGCGCGCCTGGCGGGGTGTGGCCGCGGCGGGTTCGGGGCTGGTACGGCGGACGCCTCCCAGGGTGGCGCCGGCCAGCTTCAGCTGCGGTACCTGTTCGGCCAGTGCCGAGAGCCGGGCCGAGAGGCCGGTGAGGTCCGGCAGGTCGGCGGCATCCAGGGCGGCGATGTCGCGTGCGATCTGTTTGCGCACGCCGTTCCAGCCAGGGTCCTTGGTGTCGCGCAGGCGCTGATCCGCCAGCAGCATGGCCGCGCGCGCGGTCTGTACGTCGCGCGCCAGGTTGAGTCGCTCGTTGGCCAGGCGCAACAGGTATTCGGCCTCGGCGACCATCCACTGGGTGCCCGAGGCACCCACCCGCCGGTGCACATCGGTGACGGCCGCGCGCAGTTCGGCCTCTCGCTGTTCCATCTTCTCGCGCTCGGAATCCAGGGCCTGCCCCTGCTCGGCGAACTGTTGCCTGGCCTGGGCGATCAGTTGCTCCTGGCTGGCGAGCTTTTCTTCCTGCTGGCGCAGGCGCTTCGCCTGTTCGGCCATGCTGCGGTTGGCCTCGGCCAGCTGTTCCTGCAGGGTGCGCTGTTGGTCCAGACTCTGCTGCAGGCTTTGCTGGATTCGGGCGAGATCGCTGGCGGCCTGGCGGGTATAGCGGTAGGCCATTGCCAGTGCGACCACCACCAGCACCAGGGACAGCCCGGCCACGATCAGGGCCGTGCGTTGGCCTTTGGGTGCGACAGGGGGAGTGTCGTCTGGGGCGGTGGCCTCTTCCCTGGGCGGTGTGTCCGGCTCGGGCTCGACGTCGATGACCACGCCGGCCTTTTCTCTGTCCTCGGTCATTCGGTGGCTCAATGGTGGTTGTTATCTTCTAGAGACTAGCAAACCCGGTACCGGGTCGTCTTGTCAATCGACCAGGCCGCACAGGGTGGCCAGCATGTCGCGATCCAGTGCCGAGGGTGCTACCAGCACCTGCTCGCATCCCCGATCGGCCGCCTCTCGTGCGATCCGTTCGCTGGCCACTACCAGGGGCGTGGCCCGCAGGCGCTCACTTCCCGCCTCGCCCAGCAGGGTAAAGAGGTTGTCCAGGATCTGCACACTGGTCACCGTGACCACGTCCACCAGGCGCTCCCAATTGGCGATCAGATTGGCGGGGTTGCGCTGCGGGAGACGGCGACGGTAGACCTCGGCATAGTCGACCTGGGCGCCGCGCGCGCGCAGGGTATCGCCCAGCAGAGGGCGGCCGCCATTGCCCCGCACGATCAGGATCTGCCAGCCTTCGATGTGTTGCAGTGCCGGCAGGGCCAGCAGCCCTTCGCTGTCGAAGGAAGCGTCGGGAACCAGGGTCGGCTCGAGTCCCACGGCCTCGAGGGCGCGCCCAGTGGCCCTGCCGACCGCCGCGATCCGGAGATCCAGGGGGATCTGGTCGGGCAGCAGGGGGAAGGCATAGCGCACCGCATTGGCGCTGACGAAGATCAGCAGGTCGAGACGATCCAGGGCGCCGAGCTGGCGACGTACCGCGTGCTTGTCCTCCGGGCCCAGGATCTCGAGGGCCGGGAATCCCACCGGGCGGCCATGGGCGGCGGAGATCAGCTCGGAGAACTCGGCGGCCTGCTCCGCGGGTCGGGTGACCAGGACGTTCAGCCCCTGGAGATTGCAGGGGGGCGCTGGGCGGCGGTTCATGCCTCGGCGTAGAGTGCCTGCAGTATCTCGGCAGCGCCGTTGGCCAGAAGCTCTTCGGCCAGGGCGGTTCCCAGCGCCGTTGCCTCTTCACGCGGGCCGCGGATCTCGCCGCGCACGATTTCGCTGCCGTCGACCGTCCCCACCAGGCCGCGTAGCCAGAGCTGGTCGCCCTCCAGCACCGCATGGCCGCCGATGGGTACCTGGCAGCCGCCCTCGAGACGGGCGTTCAGGGCGCGCTCGGCCCGTACGCGGTCGGCGGTGTCGGGGTGATGCAGCGGAGTGAGCAGGGCATTGATACGGTCATCGTCACTGCGACATTCGATTCCCACGGCACCCTGCCCGATGGCGGGCAGGCTCTCGGCAGGATCCAGGGTGGTGCGGATGCGCTCGCCGAAGCCGAGACGGATCAGACCGGCCGCGGCGAGGATGACCGCGTCGTATTCGCCCTCGTCGAGCTTGCGCAGGCGGGTGTTCACGTTGCCGCGCAGGGAGCGAATCTGCAAATCGGGGCGCCGATCGGCGAGCTGGCACTGGCGCCGCAGGCTTGAGGTGCCGACGACTGCGCCCTCGGGCAGTGCCTCGAATGTCGGAAAGTGATTGCTCACAAAAGCATCTCTCGGGTCTTCCCGTTGCATGATCACCGGCAGGTGCAGCCCTTCGGGCAGGGTGACCGGCACGTCCTTCATGGAATGCACCGCAATGTCCGCCTCGCCAGCGAGCATGCGCGCCTCCAGTTCCTTGACGAACAGCCCCTTGCCGCCAATCTTGGCCAGCGGGGTATCCAGGATCTTGTCACCCTGGGTACTCATGCCGAGGATCTCCACCTGCAGTCCGGGGTGGGCGGCGCGCAGGGCCTCGGCAACGTGCTCGGCCTGCCACATGGCGAGGGGGGATTTGCGGGTGGCGATACGGATGGTGTCGGTCATGCTGCCTGGATCGCGGAATGGGAGGTGCGGCAATGGTAAGCCCTGAGCGTGCCCGAGACAAAGGCGGCTTATACTTCGCGGCCGGCGGGATTCCGCCGGATGATGTCTTCTTCAGGTGAAGGGTATGCAAGGGAACATCTACAGTGTCGATCTGCCCGATTTCGAGGTGCAGGTCATCGAGGCCAGCCACGAGCGGCCGGTCCTGGTCGACTTCTGGGCCGACTGGTGCGCCCCCTGTCATGCCATTGCGCCCCATCTGCAGCGGGTAATCGAGGAACGGGCGGGAGCGATCCGCCTGGCCAAGGTAGAGGTGGACGAGGGAGAGAACATGAAGCTCGCCGGACATTACCGCCTGCGGGGGTTTCCGACCGTGATCCTGTTCCACAACGGCGAGGAGCTGGGGCGATTCAGTGGGTCGCGTCCCACCCATTGGATTCAAGAGTGGCTCGATGAGCGGTTGGCGTTGGACTGAATCCGCGCAATTTGCGTCTGAGAAGGCGAAAGGGCTGCGCCTTGAGATTGGCGAACAAAATTCTTAAAGGATCGTCGCCGGCGGCCGTTAAGGAGAGCGACAGTAAACTTCATGTTTGCTCTCCGATCCTCCTCCGGCGCTAGAACAGCGCCCTTCGGGCCCGCGATTACCGTTGTGGGCCCTTTTTTATGTAGTCTTCGGCGAACGCTACCCGGAGGATGTCCTATGACCCTGGAAGAACCGATCTACGATATGGCCGGCCTGTTCGAACAGCTCGGCCTGCCCGACGACCCCGCATCGATCGATCGATTCATTGCCGAGCATTCGCTGGCCCCCGATCAGCCGATCGAAGAGGCATCGTTCTGGAAGCCCGCACAGGCCGAGTTCCTGCGCGAGGAGCTGCGCAAGGACGCGGACTGGGCCGAGCTCATCGACGAGCTCAATACCCTGCTGCACAAGTCGAACGGCTGAGTCCGCCCGGTCTCAGGCGCCCTTGGGCCGAAAGGCCTTGATAAAGGCTTCGTGGGTTTCCAGGCGCGGCCCGCCGATCAGATCGATGCAATAGGGGATGGCGGGGAAGACCGCCTCCAGACAATCGGCGATGGCACTAGGCTTGCCGGGCAGGTTGACGATCAGCGATTGGCAGCGGATGCCGGCGGTCTGGCGCGACAGGATCGCAGTGGGCACGTACTGCAGCGAGACCGAGCGCATCAATTCACCGAAGCCCGGCATCATCTTTTCACACACCGCCTCGGTGGCCTCGGGGGTGATATCACGCGGGGCCGGCCCGGTGCCTCCGGTGGTCACCACCAGGCAGCAATGCTTCTCGTCGCACAGCTCGCGCAATGCCGCCTCGACCTGATCCTGCTCGTCGGGCACCAGACGCGTCATTGGCTCCCAGGGCGAGGCGAGGGCCTTGTTCAGCCACTCACGGATGGCGGGGCCGCCCAGGTCCTGGTATTCGCCGCGGCTGGCGCGGTCGGAGACGGTGAGGATGCCGATCTTCGCTAGCATCATGGCGATTCTCCTCTCGTTTTCAGGTGCTGCTCGTTGTTGAAGGCTCGTCCGCCAGCCAGTCGCGCGGCTTCAGGTAGACGTCGTACAGCTCGGCCTCGGGCGAACCCGGCTCGGGATGCCAGTCGTACTTCCAGCTCACCAGCGGTGGCAGCGACATCAGGATCGATTCGGTACGCCCGCCGGTCTGCAGACCAAAGATGGTGCCCCGGTCATAGACCAGATTGAACTCGACATAGCGACCGCGACGGTAGAGCTGGAACTCACGTTCGCGCTCGCTCCACGGAGTATCCATTCGACGCTCCACGATGGGGCGATAGGCGGGGATGTAGTGATCGCCCACGCTGCGCATGAAGGCAAAGGCGGTATCGAAATCGGGCGTGTTCAGATCGTCGAAGAACAGCCCCCCCACGCCCCGCGGTTCGTTGCGGTGCTTGAGGAAGAAATACTCGTCGCACCATTGCTTGTACTTTGGGTAGGTGTCGGGCCCGAAGGGATCGCAGGCCGCCTTGGCGGTGCGATGCCAGTGCACCACGTCTTCCCGCCTGGCGTAGTAGGGCGTTAGGTCGAAGCCGCCGCCGAACCACCAGACCGGCTCGGCGTCGGGTTTCTCGGCGATGAAGAAGCGTACATTGGCATGCGAGGTGGGCACATGTGGATTCTCCGGATGGATCACCAACGAGACACCCATCGCCTGGAAGCTGCGGCCGGCCAGCTCGGGGCGGGCCGCGGTCGCGGACGGGGGCAGCCCGTCGCCAAAGACGTGCGAGAAATTGACTCCGGCCTTCTCGAAGACGTTGCCGTCCTCCAGCACCCGCGAGCGTCCACCGCCGCCCTGTTCGCGCTCCCAACTGTCCTGACGGAAGGGCTCGCCATCGACCTCGGTCAAGGCGTCACAGATGCTGTCCTGCAGGGCCAGCAGATAGTGCTTTACGGCATCGATATCGGGCGTGTTGCTCATGGTCTCATTGTCGGATCTGTTGCCCGGTGCGGGCGTCACGTATCGGGGTCGGCCGCTCCAACCCCCCCAAGGATCCGCAGAGTATGACATCGACGCCAGGACAGCGCAGTCGTACCTGGATCGGGGTCCGCGCGGGCGGCAGATCGCTGCGGTTCGCGCTGGTCGAAACCAGGGCCGTGCCACTCGCCTCGCACAGCGCGGCGGCGACCGGATGAGCCGTGACACGGCAGGCGACCGTCTCCCGCCCTCCATTGATCCACCAGGGCAGGGCCTCGCGGGCGGGCAGCAGCCAGGTGTGGAGGCCAGGCCAGCTGTCCAAGGCCTTTTCCGCCGACGGGTCCTCCAGCACCGCGAACGGCATCAACTGCTCCGGTCGGCTGGCGAGCAGGATCAGGCCCTTTTCCACCGGTCGATGCTTTATGCCGAGCAAACGCCGGACCGCGTCCAAATCGAGCGGGTCACAGCTCAGACCATAGACCGCCTCGGTGGGGCAGGCGACGATGCCGCCCTGGTGGATGGTGCGGGCGGCGAGATGGAGTTTGAAGGGGGTTGTCACGGCTTGTTCAAAACAGTGGTCGGAGTCGTTAGACATGGCCAAATCGAATCCCAGGCCCGCTTGGAAACGACTCCGACCCCGGGAGGGGGGATCAAAGGCCGCATCGACGACCGCGCTCAACCATTCTCCGCCTTCTCCTCCGGCAGCGGCTCGCACGGCTCGGCGAAGGAGCAGTTCGGTTGTGGGCAAACCTTTTCGGTGCCGCGCCGCTTGGTGGTCTTGATGATCAGGATCGGCCAGCCGCATTGCGGGCAGGGTTCGGCCACCGGCGGATTCCATATCGCGTAGTCGCACTTCGGGTAGGTGGAGCAGGAATAGAACACCTTGCCGCGCCGTGATTTGCGTTGCATCAGGGTGCCCTTGTGGCACTTGGGGCAGGTGACGCCGGTGTCCTTGGGCTTTTCCAGCGGCTCGATGTGTTTGCACTTCGGGTAGCCCGAACAGCCGATGAACTTGCCATAGCGACCCTGTTTGAATATCAGCTCCTCGCCGCACTTGGGGCATGCCCGGCCCACCTTCTCCGGCTCCGGCCCGGCGTTGGCGTCCTCGTTGAGGTTCCGGGTGTAGTCGCATTCCGGGTAGTTGGTACAACCGATGAAGCGTCCGTTGCGACCCAGCCGGATCGACAGCTGGCCGCCGCACTTGGGGCACTGCTCGTCGATCTTCTCCTGGGTCACGTCGGAGCGGCTGACGTTCTTTTCGGTCTCCTCGATACGTTCCCGGAAGGGCTGCCAGAACTTGCGCAACAGCGGGATCCATTCCTCCTCGCCGCGGGCGACGGCGTCAAGTTCGTCCTCGAGGCGGGCGGTGAAGTCGTAGTCGACGTACTGGGTGAAGTAGTTGGTGAGGAACTTGTTCACCACCCGGCCCACGTCGGTGGGATGAAAGCGTTTCTTCTCCAGCTCTACATAGCCGCGTTCCTGCAAGGTGGAGATGATGGAGGCATAGGTGGAGGGGCGGCCGATGCCGTATTCCTCCAGGGCCTTCACCAGGCTGGCCTCCGTATAGCGCGGCGGTGGTTCGGTGAAATGCTGCTCGGGGCGGATCTTGAGCAGCTCGACCTGCTCGCCCTCCTTCAGCGGCGGCAGCATCTTCTCGTCGTCGTCACCCTTCTTGTCGTCCGTGCCCTCGGTGTAGACCTGGATGAAGCCCGGCTTGGCAATGGTCGAACCGCTGGCGCGAAAGACATTGCCCTCGCCAGCGGTCAGGTCGGCCGACACGGTGTGCAGGGTGGCGTGGATCATCTGGCAGGCCACGGTGCGTTTCCAGATCAGGGTGTAGAGCTTGAGCTGATCCTTGTTCAGATACTTGGCCAGGGACTCGGGCGTGTTGTGCACCGAGGTGGGGCGGATCGCCTCGTGCGCCTCCTGGGCGTTCTTGGCCTTGGTCTTGAAGACCCGCGGCTTGTCCGGCAGGTTTTCCTTGCCGTATTTGTCGGCGATGAACTCGCGCAGTTCGGTGATCGCCTCGTCGGCCAGGTTGACCGAGTCGGTCCGCATATAGGTGATCAGGCCGACCGCGCCCGAGCCGATATCCACGCCCTCGTAGAGCTGCTGGGCGATGCGCATGGTGCGCTGGGCGGTGAAGCCCAGTTTGCGCGAGGCCTCCTGCTGCAGGGTCGAGGTGGTGAAGGGGGCGGCCGGGTTGCGCCGGCGCTGCTTCTTCTCGACCTTGGTGACGGTCAGCTTGCCCTGGGCGGCGGCGTTCAGGGCCTGCTCCACCTCATGGGCCCGTTCGCCGCTCTCGATACTGAACTGGGAGAGCTTTTCGCCCGCGAATTGGGTGAGCTTGGCGGTGAAGGCCTGCTGGTTCTTCTGCGCATCGGCCTCGATGGTCCAGTACTCGCGCGAGACGAAGGCCTCGATCTCGTCCTCGCGCTCGCAGATCAGGCGCAGAGCAGGGCTTTGCACCCGCCCGGCGGACAGACCGCGTCGCACCTTCTTCCACAGCAGCGGCGACAGGTTGAAACCGACCAGGTAGTCCAGGGCGCGGCGGGCCTGCTGGGCATTCACCAGGTCCATGGAGAGATCGCGCGGATGCGCCACCGCGTCCTGCACCGCCTTCTTGGTGATCTCGTTGAACACCACCCGGTGCACCGGCTTGTCCTTGAGCACCTTGCGGTTCTTCAGCAGCTCGTAGAGATGCCAGGAGATGGCCTCGCCCTCGCGATCGGGGTCGGTCGCCAGATACAGGGCGTCGGCGTTCTTGAGCTTGCTGGTGATGGCCTTGACGTGCTTGTCGTTGCGTTCGATCACCTGGTATTTCATGGCGAAGTCGTGCTCGGGGTCGACCGCGCCCTCCTTGGGCACCAGGTCACGCACATGGCCATAGGAGGCGAGGACGTCGAAGTCCTTGCCCAGGTATTTCTTGATCGTCTTCGCCTTGGCCGGCGATTCAACGATGACGAGGTTCATGGGATTTTTCGATCTCCGGTGGGCCCCGAACGGCGGGTGCCGGGGTGGGTTTCCTTTTTTTACCGATAGCCCTTGGGTCGCAGGGGTGTCAAGTGGTCGACATGGCGAGGCCGCCCGCAGGCGGCCTCGCAGTGCTTGTCCCGGCAGCAGCCGCGCTCAGTGCAGATAGGGTGGTTCGCCGTTGTAGACGAGTTCTTCCATCAGGGCGAAGGCATTCTCCTGGCCGGGCTGATTGAGCAACACCAGCAGGACCACCCATTTCACGTCGTCGGTGGTCAGCTCCTCGGTCTCGATCGCCATGCAGCGCTCGATGACCAGTTCCCGGCTCATGGGGTCGAGGATGCCGCTTTGCTCCAGGGTCAGTAGCATGCCCTGGATCTCCAGGTCCATCTTCTGCTGTTCCTCGCTACTGAATATCCGGGTGGCCAGGCTGGGGCGGTTGCCGTATTCGATCAGGCTGCCCTGACGCCAGGCCAGTTCGTCGAGCCAGTTGAAGGCCTTGCGCACCTCGCCCTGCTGGAAGCCGGCCTGGAGCAGTTCTTCCTCGAGCGTCACCTGGTCCACCGGCACGGATTCTTCACCATCCATGTAGTTTTCGTAGATATAGATCAGGACGTCGATGAGGTTTTCAGTCACGGTTGGATTCCTGGGCGGCGAAGAAGACATGGCCCGTGGAACATAAATGCTCCGGTCGGCAGCCGGTCAGGGTGGGATATGGGTCCACGATCAGTGTTTTCCAAGTCGAACGAACAATCCACCGGGTTCCGATGATACATGACCCTGCAGTTCCAGCAACAGCAACATGGAGGAGATTTCCGCGGCAGAAAAGCGGCTTTGGGTCACCAGCCAGTCGATGCTCACCGGTTCCCAGCCCATCAGCTCCAATAGCTCCCGGTAGTCCGGGTCCAGATCCGGGGCGCTCGACACGCCGGGGTCGAGATCTGCCGTCATGGGTTCCTCTGGCAGCAGCCTACCCAGCTGAGAGACCAGTTCCTCGACGATATGGGCGCCGGTTTCGACCAGCTTGGCGCCCTGGCGGATCAGGGCATGACACCCCCGTGCCCGGGGATTGTGGATGGAGCCCGGAATGGCAAAGATCTCGCGGCCGATCTCGCCGGCGAGCCGGGCGGTGATCAGGGAGCCGCTGGCGAGCGTCGCTTCCACCACCAGGGTGCCCAGCGAGAGGCCTGCGATGATCCGGTTGCGGCGTGGAAAATTGCCGCGCAAGGGGGTGGTGCCCGGTGGGTATTCGCTCACCAGCAAACCTTGCTCGGCGATCTGATGGGCCAGTTCCCGGTTGCGCGCTGGATAGACCCGGTCCAGGCCGGTGCCTAGCACGGCGATGGTGGTGCCACTGCCGGCGGCCAGAGCCCCTCGATGGGCGGCGCTGTCGATGCCCGCCGCGAGGCCGCTGGTGACTACCAGGCCGCTGTCGGCAAGGTGGCGCGCAAACCGATGGGCGTTCTCCAGGCCTGCGCGGCTGGCATTGCGGCTGCCCACCACTGCGATCTGTGGCAGCCCCAGCAAGGCCGCGTCGCCCCGCAGGAACAATGCCAGCGGCGGATCGGCCAGTTCCCGCAGCAGCGGGGGATAGTCGTCCGCGGTGTAGGGAAGCAGCCGGTTGCCGCTCTCGGTCAGCCATTCCAGGTCGCGTTTCGCCTGTTCCCGATCCGCCTCGCCCAGTGCTTGTCGCACCTTCTCGGGGGTATTCGGTGGTGGCGAGGCCAGCAGGACCTCGGGGTCGGCAACCTGTTCGAGTAGCGGCAACAGGCGGCGCGGCCCCAGGCCGGGGGCCCGTAGCAGGGTGAGCCAGGCAAGGGCCTTGGATGAGGACATCACGGCGTCCATGTCGTGATCATACCGGTCGTCGGAGATAGGGGGCCGGGTCATGCAGCAACCCGGCGCTGTTCATCAGGGCTTGCGTACGCGATCGCCCACGTGAATGGGGCGAATGGCGTTGAGGACCAGGCCAAAGCTGACTCGATCGAAGGTGCGGAACACCATCAGCAGGCCCGCTTCCTCGTCCGGCAGCTTCACCGTGTCACGCGAGTCGGGGGTCACCACATCGCGGATCACCTCACCACGTTGGTCGATGCGCAACACGTGGCCGGCCTCCAGGCCATCCGCGGCGCCGCGATCGAGTACCACCACGTTGTATTGGCCTATCTGCGACACGCCGTTCATTACCGCGATGATCGAGCCGGTGATGTCGCGGCCTGGATGATGGGGGATGAAGTTGGTCCAGCTGGTGTCCTTGGTGATGGGTATCAGGCGATCGCCGATGACCGCCTCGCGTTCACTGCTGTTGAAGAAGACAGTGGCCGGGTCGCCCGCACGGGTCGCCTCGACCGTCCCGATATAGGTGGCCTCATAGCCCAGAATCTCTCCCGTATCGGCATCCTTGTAGGGTCCGCCGGGGCGGACCACGTGAAATTTCCTGCCATCTGCCTCGCTCAGGGAACGGACGTAGGCACGCACGCCGGTGCCGCCGACGATGTGGTCGTTGCCGAAACTGACGATATAGGGCGCGACCTCCGCCTGACCCGGTTCCAGGACGTAGGGTCGCGAAAGGAAGGGCGCGATGTCGCCGATGGGGATGGTGGGGATGGCGCCGTCCCACGGGTGTGCGCGCACGTGGGGTGACAGTTTGATGGGGCCGCGGCTCAGCACGAGGCGCGGCTTGCCGTTCACATACACCAGGTCGAGGCGGTCACCGGGGTAGATCAGATGTGGATTGCGAATCTGCGGATTCACGTACCAGATCTCGGGCCAGCGCCAGGGACTGCGGAGGAAGCGCGCGGAAATGTCCCAGAGGGTATCGCCTTTCTTCACCACATAGTGTGCCGGGTGATCGGCGCGCAGCAGGTCGTCGGCGATGGCGGCACTGCCGAGAAGCAGGCCGATCATCAGAACGACGACATTTCTACGGATGGATTGGCTGACACTCTTCATGGAATTCCCTTGGCGTTATCATCGGTTCCCGGCGGTCGAATATCGACACATTAAGGTATCATTGTGGCCTCGGCAGGCATCAAGCGTGGTAATTGTGACGAAAGTCTAGCCTAAACAGCGGCCTGGCGACGATTTTTCAAACTCTGCTACAGAATGCGAACTGGCTCATGGCGATTCTTGACATCCTGCACTTTCCCGATCCGCGCTTGCGCAACAAGGCCAAACCGGTCGCAGAGGTCGACGACCGGATCCGCCGGCTGGTCGACGACATGTTCGAGACCATGTACCAGGCACCGGGGATCGGTCTGGCGGCGATCCAGGTGAATGTTCCCTTGCGGGTAGTGACCATCGACATATCGGAACAGCATGATCAGCCGCTTACGCTGATCAACCCGGAGATTCTGGAGCGCGACGGCATCGAGGAGATGGACGAGGGCTGCCTGTCGGTGCCCGGGGTCTACGAGAAGGTGCGGCGCGCCGAGCGGATCCGCTTTCGCGCCCTTGATCGCGATGGCCGGTCCTTCGAGCAGGAGGCCGATGGCCTGCTGGCGGTCTGTGTGCAGCACGAAATCGATCATCTCGACGGGAAACTGTTCGTGGACTACCTGTCCAATCTGAAGCGTCAGCGGATCCGCAAGAAGCTGGAGAAGGAGGCCCGACAGGCGACGCCGGCCCCGGCAGGCGTGGGCACCGCGATCTGAGCCGGATCGTCGATCTCCGGCGCGAGCCCTCGTGCCGCCATTCTTTATCCTTTTGCACCACAAGGATTCTCTCGCATGACCCCTCCTCTGCGTATCGTCTTCGCCGGCACGCCGGATTTCTCGGTGCCTCCCTTGCGCGCCTTGATCGGGTCGCCATACGAGGTAGTGGCGGTCTATACCCAGCCGGACCGACCGGCGGGACGGGGGCGCAAGCTCCAGCCCAGTCCGGTGAAGGAGGTGGCGCTGGAGACAGGCATTCCGGTGGAGCAGCCGGTGAATTTCAAGGATGAGGCGGCGGTCGAGCGCCTGGCTGGCTATGCGCCCGATCTGATGGTGGTGGTCGCCTATGGCCTGCTGCTGCCCGAGTCGGTCCTCCGGATACCGCGCCTTGGCTGCGTCAACATCCATGCCTCCATCCTCCCCCGCTGGCGCGGGGCTGCGCCCATTCAGCGCGCCATCCAGGCGGGCGATACCGAGACCGGGGTCTCCATCATGCAGATGGAGAAGGGACTCGACACCGGGCCGGTCTATCTGATCGAGCGCACACCCATCGAGCCGGACGAGACCGGGGGCAGCCTGCACGACCGCCTCTCGGAACTCGGCGCGACCGCCCTCATGAAGGCATTGCCCGGGATCGTCGATGGCAGCCTCCGCCCCCAGCCCCAGGACGAGCAGCAGGCGACCTATGCCCACAAGCTCAGCAAGCAGGAGGCCTGGATCGACTGGACCCGGCCGGCCTTGGAGATCGAGCGCCAGGTGCGCGCCTTCAACCCCTGGCCGGTGGCGCAGACCCGTTACGAGGACGCCAATCTGCGCATCTGGGATGCCTGGGCGATGCCTGGCGAGACGGGTGAGCCGGGGATGGTCATGGCGGCCGGCCGCGAGGGCATCGATGTCTCCACCGGCGATGGGCTGCTGCGCATCACCGAGCTGCAACTGCCCGGCAAGCGGGCCATGAAGGCCCAGGATTTCATCAACGCGCATCCCATTCAGGGGCTGGTGCTGGGCGCCTGAGGGCCCCATGGGTGCCGTCGACGATCCCCGTCTGGTCGCCATTCGCAGCGTGGCGGCGGTCCTCGACGGTCGCTCCCTGGATGCGGTGCTGCCACAACAGAGCGCGGCGCTGGATCCCGCCGAACGCGCCCTCGCGCATGAGCTCGCCTTCGGTCTCTGTCGCTGGTACCGACAGTTGCACGCGCTGGTGGCGGGGCGTCTGCGCAAGCCGCTGAAGGACAAGGACCGCGAGGTCCATCTCGCCATGCTGCTGGGCCTCTACCAGCTGATGCATACGCGCATCCCGCCGCACGCCGCCATTTCCACTGCGGTGGAGCTGGCGCGCACCCTGCGCCGACCCTGGGCGGTGAAACTGATCAACGGCGTATTGCGCGGCCTGCAGCGCGAGCTGGACGATCCCGCTTCGCCACTCCACGCCCGGCTTGCGGACGATCCCTCGTTGCGCCATGCCCAGCCCAAGTGGTTCGTGCGCGCCATGCAGCGGGCCTGGCCGGATCGATACGAGGCGATATTGGCGGGCCTGCAGGCCCGTGCGCCCATGACGCTGCGCCTGAACCTGCGCCGCATGGGGAGGGAGGACTATCTGGCGCGTCTGCGGGCCGCCGGGCTCGAGGGGCGGTCGTTGGAGCAGGTCCCGGAGGCGGTGGTGCTGGCGCGCCCGGTGGCGGTGGAGGCATTGCCGGGTTTTGCCGAAGGGCTGGTGTCGGTGCAGGATGCCGGGGCCCAGCTGGCCGCCCGCTTGCTGGACGTGCGGCCTGGGCAGCGGATCCTCGACGCCTGCGCCGCCCCGGGCGGGAAGACCGGCCATCTACTGGAACTGGCCGACGATCTCGATGTCACAGCCATGGATGCGGATGAGGCGCGCCTCGCTCGGGTGGGCGAGAATCTCGCTCGGCTCGGCCTGCGGGCACGGCTGTTGGTTGGCGATGCGACAAGACCGCCGGCAGACTGGCATGATCACTCCTTCGATCGCATCCTGGTGGATGCCCCCTGTTCGGCCACAGGCGTGATGCGGCGGCATCCGGATATCCGGCTGTTGCGGCGTGCCGAAGACATCGACGCGCTGGCGCAACGTCAGGCAGGGATCCTCGATGCCCTCTGGCGCTGCCTGCGGCCTGGCGGGCGCCTGCTGTACGCAACCTGCTCCCTGATGCCGGAGGAGAACGAGCAGCAGGTGACCGCGTTCCTGGAACGACATGCCGATGCGCGTAATATCGACGTCCCCAATCACTGGGGGCACGCGCGGTCCGTGGGAAGGCAAACCCTGCCCGGTGAGCACACAATGGACGGTTTCTATTATGCCCTGGTCGAGAAACAGGAAGACTGAATCGCATGGTCCGGCGGCACCGGCACCGGCGCCACGGCCTGCTGCCGACAGCGACCGCGCGACGTTCGGTTGCCAACGCTGCGAGCAGTGGAAGATGCCGCGGATTCGGGGGCGTTGGCTTCCGTTGGCCATGCTGTTGCTGGTTTGGCCACTGGTTGCCTGGTCTGCCTATCTGGAATTCAGCCAGGTCACGCTGACGTTGGGTGAGGATGGCCGCATCTACCTCGATGCACAGATCAAATACCAGCTCACACCCGCCGTGAGCGAGGCCCTGGAGAATGGCGTGCCGTTGACCTTCGTGACCCACGTCCAGATGCGTGCCACCGATGCCTGGATATGGGAGAAGGATGTGGCGGAGTACCGTCTGCGCAGCCAATTGCGCTATCGGCCGCTGTCTGGTCTGTATGCGGTGCGGACGCCGACCATCGAGGACGAACAGGTGTTTGCCACCCGCGAGGCGGCACTGCGCTTCATGGGACGGATTCGCGACTTCGCCATCATCGAACGCAAGCGGCTCGATCTCGACAAGGAATACGAGGTCAAACTGGAGGCCTACCTCGACATCGAGGCGCTGCCCCTGCCGCTGCGCCCACGTGCCTATCTGTCGGGTGACTGGCATCTGTCGGCCGAGCCGTGGACATGGCAGATCCGTCCCTGAAAATACGCCGCCGTCGCCTGGACCTGCTCGCCACCGGCGCGTTGGTGGTACTGTTGCTCGCGGCCCTGCACATGATGAGTGGGGCGGTGCAACGTTCGGAGGCGTTGGATCGCTGGTTCATCCCCTTGCTCGCCTTTACCGTGGTGGGGCTGGTGGTGCTGGTGGGCGCGGTCGGCTGGAACCTGTGGCAGCTGTTGGGCGAGTACCGGCGCCAGGCGGCGGGGGCGCGCCTCAACCTCCGGCTGGTGCTGTTGTTCGTGATTCTGGCCCTGGCGCCCGTGACGGTGGTCTACATCTATTCTCTGCAGTTTCTCTCCAAGGGCATCGATGGCTGGTTCGATGTCCAGGTCGACAGCGCAATGGAGGACGCCCTATCGTTGAGCCGGGTCTCTCTGGATCTGCACAAGCGGGAGATGCTACGGCTGTCGCGCAATCTGCTGGCCTCCCTCGACGACGTCTCGCCTGCGGCGATAAAGCAGGTGGTGGGTCAGCTGCGCGAGGCCGCAGGCGCCTTCGAGGTGGATATCTTCAATCGCGATGGCAAGCTGTTGGCGTTGAGTCACCTCAATCCGGACGTGCTGACACCGAGTCCGCCCACGGCGAGCATGCTCAAGCAGGTCAAGGCGGGCAAGGATTTCATCAGCCTGGTGCCGGTGAAGAACGGCCAGATGGTGGTGCGCACCATGGTAGTGGACCCCAAGGGGCGTCCCTTGACGCTGCAGGCGATCTATCCGGTACCGGATGAGCTCAGCCAACTCACCGGCCGGGTGCAGCGCGCCTACGAGGCCTATCGCGAACGTGCCTATCTGCGCGGCTCCATCAAGTTCAGTTTTGCCCTGACCCTCTCCCTGGTGATGTTGCTCGGGTTGTTCGCCGCGGCCTGGGGGGCCTTCTACACCTCGCGCATGCTGGTCCGACCGATCAAGCAGATCGCGGAGGCCACCCGCGCGGTGGCCGCCGGGCAGTACGATGTGCGGGTGCCCATGCCACGGGTGAAGGACGAGCTCGCCTTTCTGGTCGATTCCTTCAACCAGATGACCCGGCGCCTTGCGCAGGCACGCAACGTGGCGGAGGCGAGCCGACGCGAGTTGGCGGCGCAGCACAAATACCTGGAGACGGTCCTGGGGGCCATCTCGAGCGGCGTGATCGCGCTCGACGAACAGGGCTTGATCCGCACCGCGAACCCGGCAACGGAGACCATCTTGCGGCTGCCGGTCAGCGAGCTGGAGGGCCGCTATCTGTATCAACTGGCCGGTTTGGACAGTGCACTGGAGCCCTTTGTGACGCAGATCCGGGAGGCCCTGGCGAGTGGCCATAGCGAGGGCAAGGTCGAGATCTCGCTGCAGCGGGAAGGCGGGCGGCAGGTACTGTTGTGCCAGTACTCGCGGCTGCAACTCAGCGAGGGGGAGCCCGATGGCCATGTATTGGTCTTCGACGACGTGACCGAACTGGTACAGGCCCAGCGGGATGCGGCCTGGGGCGAGGTGGCGCGCAGGTTGGCGCACGAGATCAAGAACCCCCTCACGCCCATCCAGCTGGCGGCAGAACGCCTGCGCCGCAAGTATCTGCCGCAGATGTCGCCCGACCAGGCGGATGTACTGGAGCGCGCCACCAAGACCATCGTGCAACAGGTCGAAGCGCTGAAGGCGATGGTCAACGAGTTTTCCGACTACGCGCGACCGGGACGTCTCGAACCTCGCCCACTGGTGATCGACGACTTCGTCACCGAGGTGCTGGATCTCTATGCCGGGGGTGATTCCGGGGTTTACTTCAAGCCGGGTGCCCCTGGCCTTCGGGTCGACGGCGACCCGCTACGGCTGCGACAGGTACTGCACAACCTGATCAAGAATGCCCAGGAGGCTGGGGGCGATCGCCCGGCGGAGGTGTGGGTGAGCACCGTGCCCGTCCACAGTCGCGGGCAGGATTGGGTGGAACTGCGGGTGGAGGACGATGGCAGCGGCTTCGATCCGGACACCATGGACCAGGTGTTCGAGCCCTATGTCACCAGCAAGCGCAAGGGAACGGGCCTGGGCCTGGCGATCGTCAAGCGTATCGTGAGCGAGCATGGTGGTAGGGTAGTGGCCGAGAACCGTCCCGAGGGAGGTGCGCGCATCCGCGTGCTGTTGCCCCTGGGCGAGAAACCGAGCAGACCCCGTCAGGCGCCAAGGCCGCAGACAGGAGGCAAAGAAGCATGAGTGCCCCTTACATCCTCGTCGTCGACGACGAGCCCGACATCCGCGAACTGCTGAGCGAGATACTGCAGGACGAGGGCTATCAGGTGGCCGCCGCGCAGAATGGTGCGGAGGCGCGTCAGGCGCTGCGGGAGCGTCGTCCCGACCTGATCCTGCTGGATATCTGGATGCCCGATGTGGACGGCATCAGTCTGCTCAAGGAGTTGAGTGACGCGGGTGAGCTGCCCTGCCCGGTGATCATGATGTCGGGCCATGGCACGGTGGAGACCGCGGTGGAGGCGACCCGCCTGGGCGCCTACGACTTTCTGGAAAAGCCCCTTTCCCTGGCAAAGCTGCTGCTGACGGTCGAGCGTGCCCTGGAGGCGCATCGCCTGGCACAGGAGAACATCGTGTTCCGTCAGCGCGAGGGAGCGGTGATGGAACCGGTGGGCAACAGCCAGGTGATGGTGCGGCTGCGCGAGCAGGTCAAGCGGGTGGCCCAGCACGATACCTGGGTGCTGATCACCGGCGAGCCGGGCAGCGGGCGGGAGACCATCGCACGTTACCTGCATGCCCACAGTGCCCGGCGCGATGGTCCCTTCGTGGACGTGGGGGTCTCCGGCATCACCCAGGGAGGCGCGGCCCTGGAACTGTTCGGCCGTGAAACCGACGGTCATGTGGAATATGGTCGTCTGGAGCAGGCCGCCGGCGGGATCCTGTTCCTCGACGAGGTCGCGGACATGGACCTGGAGGTCCAGGCGCAGCTGGTGGCGGCGCTGGACACGGGGACCTTTCTGCGCGTGGGCGGCGCCGAGCCGGTGCGCCTCGATGCGCGGGTGATCGCCGCGACCCGGCACGATCTGCAGGAAAAGGTGGCGAAGGGCGAATTCCGCGAGGATCTGTTCTTCCAGCTCAATGTGGTACCACTGCACGTACCGCCGCTGCGCGAGCGTCGGGAGGACATTCCGCTGTTGCTGGCGAGCGCGGTGGACCGGCTGGTCATGCGCGAAAAGCTGCCCTATCGCCATTTCTCGGTGGCGGCACAGAACTACCTGCGCAACCTGGAGTGGCCGGGCAACGTGCGTGAATTGATCAACCTGGTGCAGCGGGTACTGATCCTGGGCCACGAACCCGAGGTCAGCCTCGAGGAGGTCAAGGCGGCGCTCGGTCAATTGCAGCCCGAGGGCGCGGCCCCCCAGTTTGCCGGCGTCTTGCTCGACCAGCCCCTGCGGGAGGCACGAGAGGCCTTCGAGAAGGCCTATCTCGAATATCACCTGGAGCAGGCCGGCGGCAACATCTCGCGCATGGCCCAGGCGGTCGGGATGGAGCGTACACACCTGTATCGCAAGCTCAAGGACCGCGGCATAGAGATCAAGGGACGCTGAGTATCCGGGGACTCATCCGCGGTTTCGCCTGGCCGTTGGCGTCGTCCGGAGCGAACCGAGCGCCCGCTGCCTGTTCAGCGGGGCGCCAGGCCGGATGAGGTGGTCCCGGTGATCGGGTGCGCGCACTGCGCATCCTTCCCCGGTGTTGTTACAATCGCCCGAGGACGGTCGTCAGGGCCAGGACAACAATGAAGATCATCATCCTCGGCGCCGGACAGGTGGGCACCTCGGTGGCGCAGAACCTGGCCAGCGAGGCCAACGACATCACGGTGGTGGACCAGAACGGCGATCTGCTGCGCAACCTCGCCGACCGTATCGACATCCGTACCATCCAGGGTCTCGCCTCGCACCCGGACATCCTCTCCCAGGCGGGGGCGGACGATGCCGACATGCTCATCGCGGTGACCAACAGCGACGAGGTCAACATGGTCGCCTGCCAGGCGGCCTGGACCCTGTTCCACACGCCGCGCAAGATCGCCCGTGTGCGCTCTCCCGAATATCTCAAGCACCCCGTATTGTTCTCGCAGGGTGCCTTGCCCATCGACGTCCTGATCAGCCCTGAACAGCTGGTCACCGATTACATCATGCGTCTGGTGGAGCACCCCGGGGCCCTGCAGGTGCTGGATTTCGCCGGCGGGCGCGTGCGCCTGGTGGCGGTTCGGGCCTATTACGGTGGCCCGCTGGTGGGCCATGAGATCCGCGATCTCAACGAATGGTTGAAAGGCGGGGAGGCCCGCATCGCCGCCATCTACCGCAAGGGGCGCGCCATCGAGCCCCATGGCAATACCGTCATCGAGGCCGACGACGAGGTCTTCTTTCTTGCCGCCTCGCAGAACATACAGGCAGTGCTGAAGACCCTGCGCCGTTCGGAAAAGCCGTTCCGTCGCCTCATGTTCGCCGGGGGTGGCAACATCGGCCGTCGTCTGGCGCAGGCGCTGGAAGGCAATTACCGGGTGAAGCTGATCGAGCGCGATCCCGAGCGGGTCGCCGAAGTGGCCGAGGCCCTGCGTCACACCATCGTGCTGGAGGGGGACGCCGCCGACGAGAACCTGCTGCTCGAGGAGAACATCGAGGAGACCGACGTCTTCTGCGCGGTCACCAATGACGACGAGGCGAACATCCTCTCGGCCATGCTGGCCAAGCGATTGGGGGCGCGCAAGGTGATGGCGCTGATCAACCGGGCCGCCTATGTGGACCTGGTCCAATCCGACATCATCGACATCGCCATCTCACCCCAGCATGCCACCATTGGCTCGTTGCTGACACATGTGCGGCGGGGTGACGTCGTGGTCGTGCATTCGCTGCGTCGCGGTGCGGCCGAGGCGATCGAGGCGGTGGCCCATGGTGACCCCAAGACCTCCAAGGTCGTTGGACGCTCGATCGAAGAGATCAAGCTGCCCAAGGGCACCAGCATCGGGGCCATCGTGCGCGGCGAGGAGGTGATCATTGCCCACCACGACACCGTGATCGAATCCGAGGATCATGTCATCCTTTTCCTCATGGACAAGCGACGCATCCATGAGGTGGAACGCCTGTTCGCGGTGGATATCACCTTCCTCTGACCCCATCCCAGATGCACTTTCGCTCGGTACAGCGCATCCTGGGGATCCTGCTGATGTTGTTCAGCGTGACCCTGGTGCCACCGCTGCTGGTGGCCTGGATCAGCGCGGATGGAGCGGTGATGGCCTTTCTGGTCGCGTTGGGGATCATCCTCGCCAGTGGGCTGGCGATCTGGCTCCCGGTGGCCGGGCACCGGCGCGAGCTGCGGGTGCGCGACGGATTCGTCGTGGTGGTCATGTTCTGGACGGTGCTGACCCTGATCGGTGCCTTGCCCTTCGTACTGGCCGAACATCCGCATCTGCCACTGATCGATGCCATCTTCGAATCGGCATCGGGGCTGACCACCACCGGTGCCACCGTGATCGTCGGCCTGGACGAGCAGCCGGTTTCCATCCTCTACTATCGCCAACAGCTGCAATGGCTAGGCGGCATGGGGATCGTGGTGCTGGCGGTGGCGGTGCTGCCCATGCTGGGGATCGGCGGCATGCAGTTGTATCGTGCAGAGACACCGGGTCCCATCAAGGACAACAAGCTGACGCCGCGGCTGGCCGAGACGGCCAAGGCGCTGTGGTACATCTATCTCGGTCTCACGGTGGCCTGCGGGCTGGCCTATTGGGCGGCGGGGATGAGCCCCTTCGATGCCCTCGGGCATGCCTTCTCCACCGTGGCGATCGGTGGTTTCTCGACCCATGACGCGAGTCTGGGCTATTTTCAGAGCCCGCTCGTGGATGGGGTGGCGGTGCTCTTCATGTTTCTCGCGGGCATCAACTTTTCTCTCCATTTCGTGGCCTTCCGTTCGCGCAATCCGGCCGGCTATTGGCACGATCCGGAGCTGCGCTTCTATGTCCTGCTGCTGGTCGTGGTGGCCGCGTTGACCGTGGTCGGACTCTATTGGAGCGGAACCTACGAAAGCTGGGAGGAAGCCCTGCAGAAGGGCATATTCCATGCGGTATCCATTGGCACCACCACCGGGTTCACCACCGACCCCTGGCACGTCTGGCCTGGTTTCCTGGTGATCCTGTTGCTGTTCGCCAGCACCGCAGGCGGCTGTGCCGGCTCCACCGGCGGTGGCCTGAAGGTGATTCGGGTACTGTTGCTGATCAAGCAGGGACTGCGCGAGATCCGGCGCCTGATCCATCCCAACGCGCAGATTCCGGTCCGCCTGGGAGACAAGGTCGTTGCATCGCGGGTAATCGAGGCGGTGTGGGGCTTCTTCGCCCTCTATGTCGCCAGCTTCACGGTCATGTATCTGGCATTGGCGGCCTCCGGGGTGGATCTGATGACCGCCTTCAGCGCGGTGATGGCCTGCCTCAACAACCTGGGGCCGGGCCTGGAGAACGTGGGCCCCCACTATGCGGACATGCCCGACCTCGGCAAGGGGATTCTGGTCTTCGCCATGCTGCTGGGCCGGCTGGAGATCTTCACCCTGTTGGTGCTGCTCACCCCCGCCTTTTGGCGTGATTGATCAGCTGCGCCAGAACTCGGGGGTGAGCAGCACGATGATGGTGAATACCTCGAGCCGGCCGAGCAGCATGGCGAAGCTCGCCACCAGCTTGCCGGCGTCGGATACCCCGGCGAAACTGCTGGACACCGCGCCGAGGCCTGGCCCCAGGTTGTTCATGGAGGTGGCGATGGCCGAAAAGGCCGACACCTGATCCAGTCCCGCGGCCATCATCAGCAGCATCAGAATGACGAAACTCACCACATAGGCGGCCATGAAGCCCCAGACCCCCTGCACCGTTTGCGGGGAAACCACCTGATCGCCAATGCGGATCGGCAGCTTGGCGCGAGGGTGGATCAGGCGGCGCACCTCTCGCCATCCCTGTTCGGTGAGCAGGATCACCCGCATCACCTTCATGCCTCCCGCCGTGGAGCCGCCGCAGCCGCCGATGAAGCTGATGAAGATCAGCAATACCGGCACGAAGCTGGGCCAGAGCGAGAAGTCGACGGTGCCGAAGCCGGTACTGGTAATCACCGAGACCACCTCGAACAGGCTGTTGCGCAGGGCATCCAGGTAGCCGGGGTACTCGCCGCTGAACCAGAGAAAGCCCGCGATCACCAGGACCGCGGCGACGATGAGCAGGAGGAAGACCCGGACTTCCACGTTGTGGAGATATTCGCGCAGGCTGCGATGGCGCCATGCCAGGAAATGGACGCTGAAGTTGATCGCCCCCATGATCATGAAGATCACCGCGATCATCTCGATCAGGGCGCTGTCGAAGTAGCCGATGCTGGCATCGTGGGTGGAGAAGCCGCCGGTGGAAAGGGTCGAGAAGGCGTGGGTGATGGCGTCGAAGAGGTCCATCCCTGCAAGCCAGTAGGCGAGGGCGTTGATCAGGGTCATGCCGACATAGAAGGCCCAGAGATAGCGGGCGGTCTGACTCAGTCGCGGGGTGAGCTTCTCCTCCTTGAGGGGGCCTGGGGCCTCCGCCTTGTACAGCTGCATGCCGCCGATACCCAGCATCGGCATGACCGCGACGGCCAGCACGATCAGGCCCATGCCACCCAGCCACTGGAGCAGCTGGCGATAGAACAGAAAGGACTTGGGCAGCTCATCGAGCCCGCTGATCACCGTGGCGCCGGTGGTGGTGAAGGCGGAGACCGCCTCGAACAGGGCATCCACCGGCTCGAGGTGGGCGCTCAGCATGAAGGGCAGCGAGGCGATGCTGCTCAGGCCGAACCAGAACAGGGCGACGATGAGGAAGCCGTCTCGGCTGTGGAGATCGTTGCCGGCGCGATAGCCGAGGGCAAGGAACACCAGCCCGAAGGCGGCGGTGGCGCCCATGGCCTCGAGAAAATGGCCGATCTCGTCCTCTCCGTAGAGCGCGGCCACCAGCAGCGGCAGGAGCAGGATCAGACTGAAGCCGAGGGCGAAGAAACCGATGATCCGGGCGATGGTGCGAAGATGCATGGCGGTATCAATCCTTGTGCCCGGTCAGGGCCAGATGCCGCGTTCGAGGACCGCGCAGCTCACGCGTTCCATGGCCAGAGCCAGGGCAGCGGTGCGCAGCAGGGCTGCGTGGGCATCGTCGGGGTGATCGTTCTGCAGCGCCTCGCTGTGTCGGAGCACCTGCCCCACGGCGCGGGACATGCGTTCGCGCAGCTTGTGCAATACCTCGTCCTCTGTCCATTGCTCATTCTGGATGTTCTGCACCCATTCGAAGTAGCTCACACAGACCCCGCCGGCGTTGGCCAGGATGTCGGGCAGCACGGTGATGCCGTGCTGGTGCAGGATCAGGTCCGCCTGGGGTGTGACCGGATCGTTGGCCGCCTCCACCACCAGCCGGGCTCGCACATCGGGGGCATTGTCGGCATGCACCTGGCTTGCCGTGGCGGCGGGGATCAGGATATCGCAATCCGCAGTGATCAGTTCCGCGTTACTGATATTGGTGGTGCCCGGCATGCCGCAGAGCCTGCCGTTGCGTTGTTTGAATGCCATGGCCTGCGCCGGATCGATCCCTTCGGGCGCATGAATGGCGCCCTGCGAGTCGCCCAGTGCCACGATGACGGCACCACGCTCGACCAGGGCCTTGGCCGCCGCGCTGCCCACGTTGCCGAAGCCCTGGATCGCCACCCGGAGCCCCTGCAGGCTACGGTGCCCATTCACTCCGCGTATCCCGAGATAGTGCTCGGTGGCGAACACCACTCCCCTGCCGGTGGCGTCCTGGCGCCCGAGTGAGCCGCCCTGGTCGACGGGCTTGCCGGTCACCACCGGTCGATTGTTGCGGCCCGGATGCATGGCATCGTAGGTATCGTAGATCCAGGCCATGGTCTGGGCATTGGTGTACATGTCCGGTGCCGGTATGTCGGTGTGCGGCCCGATGTTGTCTCCCAGCTCGGCGATGAAACGCCGGGTGATGCGGCGCAGTTCCCCCTCCGAGAGCTGTTTGGTGTCGCACACCACCCCGCCCTTGGCCCCGCCGAAGGGCACCCCGATCAGTGCGCACTTCCAGGTCATCAGGGCGGCCAGGGAAGAGACCTCCTCCAGGGTCAGGTCGGGGTGGTAGCGAATGCCCCCCTTGCCCGGCCCGAGGACATTGTTGTGCAGGACCCGGTAGCCGAAGAAGCTGCGCACCGAGCCATCGTCCATCTCCACCGGGAAGCAGACCGTAATGGCCCGGCGGGGGTTGGCCAGGTGCGCCAGTAGGCCCTTCTTGAAATCGGTGACATAGCGGCTGGCATCGAGGACGCGCAGCAGGCCCTGCTTGTGGGGTGAAGGGGTGGTCATGGAGCGCTCCCGGTTTGGCCGCCAATGGTATCCTGCGCCCATGAACAAGCAACCCCCGCTGATCCTGGTCGATGGTTCCTCCTACCTTTTTCGGGCCTTCCATGCCCTGCCGCCACTGACCAACTCGCGCGGTGAGCCCACCGGGGCCATTGTGGGAGTGGTGAACATGCTGCGCAAGCTGATCAACGATTACCACCCGACCCATATCGCGGTGGTGTTCGATGCCCCCGGCAAGACCTTCCGTGACGAGATGTACGCGGACTACAAGGCGAACCGGCCGCCGATGCCGGAGGAGCTCGGTGCCCAGATCGAGCGCCTGCACCAGATCGTCGAGGCCATGGGCCTGCCGCTGCTGGTGATCGAGGGGGTCGAGGCGGACGACGTGATCGGTACCCTCGCCCGTCAGGCGGAGGAACGCGGCATGGACGTCCTGATCTCCACCGGCGACAAGGACATGGCGCAGCTGGTGGACGACCATGTCACCCTGGTCGACACCATGACCGACACCACCCTCGATGCGGCCGGCGTCGAGGCCAAGTTCGGTGTCTCGCCCGGGCAGATCGTGGATTATCTCGCCCTGGTGGGCGACAGCTCGGACAACATCCCCGGGGTTCCCAAGGTAGGACCGAAGACGGCGGCCAAATGGCTGGCCCAGTACGGTGATCTCGATCGGCTGGTGGCGCATGCGGACGAGATCAAGGGCAAGGTGGGCGAGAACCTGCGCAGCAACCTCGATCAGCTGGCGTTGTCCCGCCAACTGGCCACCATCCGGCGCGATGTCTTACTGCCCGTGGGGCCGCAGGATCTGACGCCCAGTCCGCCGGACGTGGCGCGGCTGCGTCAGCTCTATGAGGAGATCGAGGCAAGGCGTCTGCTGGCGGCGCTCGAGGAAGAGGTCGCTGGTGACGACCCGCCGGGTCAGACGCTGCGCGCGGTCGATCATCCCGGCTACGAGGTGATCACGGACGAAGCAGCCTTCGAGGCCTGGCTGGCACGCCTGGAGGCCGCCGAGCTGTTCGCCTTCGATACCGAGACGACCAGCCTGGACTATGTCGAGGCAGAGGTGGTGGGGGTTTCGTTTGCCGTCGAACCGGATGCTGCGGCCTATGTGCCGCTGGCCCATCGTTATCCCGGCGCGCCGGCACAGCTGTCCCGGGACTGGGTGCTGGAGCGCCTTCGCCCCCTGCTGGAGAGCGAACGGCCGCGGGTGATCGGGCAGCACATCAAGTACGACCGCAATGTGCTGCTCAATCATGGCATCACCCTGGATGCGATGGCCTTCGATACCATGCTCGAGTCCTATGTCCTGGATTCCAGCGCCGGACGGCACGACATGGACTCCCTGGCCGAACGTTATCTGGGGCATCGAACGACCCATTACCAGGAGATCGCGGGGAAGGGGGCGAAGCAGCTTCGCTTCGACCAGATCCCGCTGGAGCAGGCAGGCCCCTATGCGGCCGAGGACGCCGACATCACCCTGCGCCTGCATCGACTGTTGTGGCCACGATTGCAGGAGGTGCCGCGACTGGCCGGCGTGTTGCGCGATATCGAGATGCCGTTGATCCCGGTGCTGTCGCGCATGGAGTGCATCGGGGTGAGCATCGATCGTGACATGCTGGCCCGCCAGAGCGGGGAGCTCGCCGAGCGGCTGCACCAGCTGGAGCAGCGGGCCTACGAGGTGGCGGGTCACCGCTTCAACATGGGATCGCCCAAGCAGATCGGGCAGATCCTGTTCGAGGAACTGGGCCTGCCGGTGATCAGCAAGACCCCCAAGGGGGCCCCATCCACCAGCGAGAGCGTGCTTCAGGAGCTGGCCGATCAGGGCTATGAACTGCCGCGCATCATTCTCGAACACCGAGGGCTGGCGAAACTCAAGTCCACCTATACCGACAAGCTGCCCGAGATGATCAACCCCCGCACGGGCCGGGTACATACCAGTTATCACCAGGCGGTGGCCGCCACGGGACGGCTCAGTTCCTCGGACCCCAATCTGCAGAACATCCCGGTACGCACCGAGGAGGGACGCCGCATCCGGCAGGCCTTCGTGCCTCGGGCCGGCTGGAAGATGGTCGCTGCGGACTATTCCCAGATCGAGCTGCGTATCATGGCGCATCTGTCCGGGGACGAGGGCCTGTTGCGGGCCTTCGCGGAGGGACGCGATATCCATCGGGCCACCGCGGCCGAGGTCTTCGGCTCGGGCGATCCCGAGGCGGTCACCGCCGAGCAGCGCCGCTCGGCGAAGGCGATCAACTTCGGCCTCATCTACGGCATGTCAGCCTTCGGCCTGGCGCGCCAGCTGGGCATCGAGCGGGGCGAGGCCCAGGCCTATATCGATCGCTATTTCCAGCGCTACCCCGGGGTCAAGGCCTTCATGGAGCGCACCCGTGAACAGGCCCGCGAACAGGGCTATGTGGAGACCCTGTTCGGACGCCGCCTGTATCTGCCGGAGATCAAGTCACGCAACGGGGCCCGTCGTGCTGCCGCCGAGCGGACTGCGATCAATGCGCCGATGCAGGGGACCGCAGCGGACATCATCAAACGGGCCATGATCGCGGTGGACGACTGGCTTCAGCGCAGCGGCGTGGCGGCGCACCTGCTGATGCAGGTGCACGACGAACTGGTCTTCGAGGTGGAACCGTCGGCGCTCGAAGAGGCCGTCGAGGAGATACGTCGCCACATGGCCTCGGCCGCCGAACTCGAGGTGCCCCTGGTAGTGGATGTGGGTATTGGCGACAACTGGGACCAGGCGCACTGATCGGGTCCATAGCGGCGGCCATCATCTGCCTTTGAGGTCTACAGGGGTGGGCCCGAGATGAGAAAAATGTGGACTGGTTCGCAATTTCGGCGACCCGTGCCATCTAGACTTTGAGGCAACGAATCTCTTTCGAGATATTCGTTGGTTACGCCGATCATGGATGATCGGTTATGTTTCCGGCTCGCAAGGCCCGCCGGGCTCCATCCCTGACTTCCCAGCCGGAAGCACGCTGGCCCCGCAAGACTCCCCCAGGTCTGCGGGGTCTTTTTTGCCCGCAACTCGGGAATGGAATTCCTTTTTCGTGGCATTTCGTTGCCTGCCGACAGACCTGACGGGCTGCTAGCAGCGAGATGTCAGCATGTTTCAGCGACGGGGCGAAATACTTGGGCCAAGCCACTGATCCAGCTGCGCATGTGCCTCATCGATCCCCCATCGTCTGGTGGCGGAAAAGATCTGGGCGGTGAAATCGGTACTGAAGGCCCGCAGCGCCTCTTGGACCCCTGCCAGGGCCGCCTCCGACTGCTGGCGATTGAGCTTGTCCGCCTTGGTCAACAGTACATGCACCGGCAGGGGGATTTGATTCGCCCACGCCAGCATCTGTTGGTCGTAGGGTTTCAGTGGATGGCGGGCATCCATGACCAGGACTAGCCCGCGCAGACAGCGACGCCGTTCCAGGTACTCGGCGAGGGTGCCCTGCCAGTCTCGTTTCACCCTCTCGGCGACCTTCGCGTAGCCGTAGCCCGGCAGGTCCACAAGGCGCCGCCCGGGCTCGATCTCGAAGAAGTTGAGTAGCTGGGTGCGGCCCGGCGTGCGACTGGTCCGGGCAAGCCCCTGTTGGTCGCACAGGGCATTGATTGCGCTGGATTTGCCCGCATTGGAGCGGCCCGCAAAGGCGATCTCGCGCCCTTCGTCCGGCGGGGCCTGGGAAAGGCGGGCGGCACTGGTGAGGAACCGCGCTTGACGATAGCGCGGGTTCACTCGCGGTTCCATTCTCCGGACTTGCCGCCGGATTTGTGCTCCAGCCGGATCTGATCCATCTGCATGCCGCGGTCGACCGCCTTGCACATGTCATAGATGGTCAAGAGGGCGTTCTGCACCGCGCACAGTGCCTCCATCTCGACCCCCGTCTGGCCGCGGGTCTCGGCACGAGCCTGTGCTTTTACCCTCGAATTTTCCAGGTCGGTTTCGAAGTCGATGGCCACGTGGGTCAGGGGCAGAGGGTGGCACAAGGGAACCAGCTCCGCCGTCTTCTTGGCCGCCATGATGCCGGCGATGCGGGCGATGCCGAGCACGTCACCCTTCTTGTGACCGCCCTCGACGATCAGCCTGAGGGTGTCCGGCTGCATGCGGATGACCCCGGAGGCGATGGCGACCCGGTGGGTTTCGGATTTGCCGCCGACGTCCACCATGTGGGCCTGGCCTCGGGCGTCGAAATGGGTCAGTTCGTCGTTCATAGGGTAGCGGTGCTCCGGTCCTGGAACTCGATGTTCTTGGCCACCTCGCGGACCTCGAATGCCATGCAGTCGAGATCTCCCAATACCCAGGTGGCGGGTGCCGTCCCCACGCCGCCTACGGTACCCGGATTGACCAGCCAGGTGACGCCCCCCTTGCAGTTGGCGACCTCGGCGATCTCCACCTTGTGGCTGTGACCACAGCACACCAGGTCCCAATCACCGGTGGCCGCCATGGCATGGGCATAATGGGGGTAGTGGACGATGAAGATGCTGCGTCCGCCCAGTTCGATTCCCGCATCCATGCCGTGATAGCGCACAATACTGCCAGGTCGGTGCGCCAACCGGGTCAGTGCATGCAGGTCGCCGGTGTTGTTGCCATGGATCACGTGCACCGGCAGGGCGTGCTTCTCGAGACAGCGCAGGGTGCTGGGCGCAACCAGATCACCGGCATGCAGCACCGCCTCGGCGCCGGCGGCCTTGGCATCCGCCACGGCGGCGTCCAGCAGGGGAATGTGATCATGGCTGTCCGAGAGTATGCAGAGCTTCATGTCGACATCCGATCAGAAGCGCGGTTTTTCCGGTGCCTGGCGGTATAGTTCGACACTATCGAGGATCTCCTTCTTCGCCTCGTCGAGGCCGTACCAGCCATCCACCCGGACCCACTTGCCCTCGTCCAGGTCTTTGTAGTGCTCGAAGAAGTGGGAGATGCGGTTGAGTATCTCACCGCTCAGATCGCGGAAACTCTCTACACCGCGATACGTCTTGCACAGCTTGTCTATGGGCACGGCCAGGATCTTGGCATCGTCGCCGGACTCATCCTTCATCTTGAGCACGCCAACCGGCCGGCAGCGGATCACCGACCCGGAGATCAAGGGATGAGGGGTCAGGACCAGCACGTCCGCGGGATCGCCATCCGAGGAGAGGGTGTGCGGAATGTAGCCGTAGTTGCAGGGATAGTACATGGCGGTCGACATGAAGCGGTCGACGAACATGGCGCCGGTGTCCTTGTCCAGTTCGTACTTCACCGGATCCGAGTGGGCCGGAATCTCGATGATGACGTTGATCTCGTTGGGCACATCGCCGCAGCTCACGCGGTCTAGGTTCATAATGGGCTCTCCAGGATGATGACTGAGCGGAAAGCGGCAAGTATAGCGTCTCGCAGCAGAGAAAGCCCCGCACGAGGCGGGGCATGACCTGGATTGGTGGGGGTGTTCGCGAAGATATCCGCGGACCAGGGGCCTATCCTACATCACCGGGACCATCAGGGGCACGATCAGCAGTGCCACGATGTTGATGATCTTGATCAGGGGGTTGATCGCCGGCCCGGCGGTGTCCTTGTAGGGATCGCCGACGGTGTCGCCGGTCACGGCCGCCTTGTGGGCGTCCGAGCCCTTGCCGCCGAAGTTGCCATCCTCGATGTACTTCTTGGCGTTGTCCCAGGCGCCGCCGCCGGTGGTCATGGAGATGGCGACGAACAGGCCGGTGACGATGGTGCCGATCAACAGTCCACCCAGTGCCTTGGGTCCGAGCAGCAGCCCGACCGCGACGGGCACCGCGATCGGCAACAGCGAGGGTACGATCATCTCCTTGATGGCGGCCTTGGTCAGCATGTCCACCGCGCGGGAATAATCGGGCTTCTGGGTGTGCTCCATGATGCCCGGCATCTCCTTGAACTGCCGCCGCACCTCGTTGACGATGCCGCCGGCGGCCCGGCCCACCGCCTCCATGGCCATGGCGCCGAACAGGTAGGGCACCAGGCCGCCGATGAACAGGCCGATGATCACCATATGATCGGAGAGGTCGAAACGCAGATCCAGACCGGCCTTCTGCAGGGTGTGGGTGTAGTCGGTGAACAGCACCAGGGCAGCGAGACCGGCTGAGCCGATGGCATAGCCCTTGGTGACCGCCTTGGTGGTGTTGCCCACCGCGTCCAGCGGGTCGGTGATGTTGCGGATCTTCTCGTCGAGCTCCGCCATCTCGGCGATACCGCCGGCGTTGTCGGTGATGGGGCCATAGGCATCGAGGGCCACGATGATCCCGGTCATCGACAGCATGGCGGTAGCGGCCACGGCGATCCCGTACAGGCCGGCCAGTTCATAGGCGCCCCAGATCGAAGCGCAGACCGCCAGGACCGGCAAGGCGGTGGCCTTCATGGAGACGCCCAGGCCGGCGATCACGTTGGTGCCGTCACCGGTGGTAGAGGCCTCCGCGATGTGGCGCACCGGGCTGAACTCGGTACCGGTGTAGTATTCGGTGATCACCACCATGGCGCCAGTCAGGGCCAGGCCGATCAGTGCCGAAAAATAGATGCTGGTCGCGCTGGTGCCGGCCACATCACCCATCATGGCATCGGTGACGAACCAGAAGCCGATGGCAGCGATGATGCCCGAGACGATCAGCCCTTTGTACAGGGCCGTCATGATCTTGGTATCGCCTTCCTTTGCCTTGACGAAGAAGGTGCCGATCACCGAGGCAATGATGGAGACACCGCCCAGCACCAGCGGGTAGAGGACGGCATTGGCGGTGCCGATCATGAGCCCGCCCAGCAGCATGGTCGCGACCACCGTCACTGCGTAGGTCTCGAACAGGTCGGCGGCCATGCCCGCGCAGTCGCCCACGTTGTCGCCCACGTTGTCGGCGATGACCGCGGGGTTGCGAGGATCGTCCTCGGGGATCCCGGCTTCGACCTTGCCGACGATGTCGGCGCCCACGTCGGCCCCCTTGGTGAAGATGCCCCCACCGAGACGCGCGAAGATGGAGATCAGCGAGCCGCCAAAGGCGAGGCCTACCAGTGGGTGCAGCGGGTCGGCCACACCCACCGAAAGCAGTATGGCGTAATAGCCCGCTACCCCGAGCAGGCCGAGACCCACCACCAGCAGGCCGGTGATGGCGCCGCCGCGGAAGGCGACCTGCAGTGCGGCGTTCATGCCCTTGTTGGCTGCCTCGGCGGTGCGGGCATTGGCGCGTACCGAGATGTTCATGCCGATATAGCCAGCCGCCCCGGAGAGCACTGCGCCGATGACGAAGCCCGTCGCCGTCGCCGCGCCCAGCGTGGCGAACAGAATGACGGCCAGTACGACGCCGACGATGCCGATGGTGGTGTATTGCCGGTTGAGGTAGGCCGCAGCGCCTTCCTGGACGGCGCGCGCGATCTCGCGCATGCGATCGTTGCCTTCCGGCATGGAAAGGATCCACTTGACCGAAACGATGCCATAGGCGACCGCCAGCGCGCCGGCCGCCAGTGCGAAGAGTAGTTGGTAGTTCATCGGGTTCTGCCCTCCTGCTTGACTGCAGGCCGGTCTGGATCGCCCGCGGATGAGGCTGCCGGCCCGTCAGGCGACCATTATTTAGGAATAACCCTGAAGATAGTGAGAAAAGTTTCCGATGCTGGCATCAGCGGGATTGAATGCCCGCCTCAGAGGCCAACCTTGGAATAGTCGGCCTGCGGGTCCAGTTCGAAGTGATTCTCGAGGTCGAATTCGCGAAACAGTTGGGCTACTGCGGCTGGTCCGTGCACCCGAGCCACCTCGCCCAGAATGAGGCGGACGGCGTTGCGGTTGTAGCCGCTGGTGAAGACCATCTGTTGTTCGATCAATTCGCGCGCTCTCGATAATTGCATGGGGATGCTCAATTGTTGCGTGTGGCGAATGTCCAGTACCGGTTGATGGTGAAGTTCCACACCAGCACCAGAGCGGTGGTGATCACCTGCGCTAGAAGATAGAACATTTCCAGCACCTCGGTGAAAAGGTACATGAGAGCGGTGTTCAAGGTCAGGCCCGAGGCGGAAACCAGAGCATAACGGGGGGCCGCCTCCTTGTGTCGCCGATCACTGGCGAACACCCAGTGGTACTTCATGAGGTAATTGAAGAAGGCGGCAACCGCGTAGCCGATGGCCGATGCCCAGGGTGGGGGCAGTCCCCCGAGTTCCTTGAGGAGTATCAGCAGGAGATACTGAATTCCGGTGGCAATGGCGCCGGTGCCGGCAAAGGCCGCGAACTGTTTGAGTAGTGCCAGCATGGGCGCAGTCTAACCCGAATGCCTTGGCCGCGAACCCGGTGCCGTTTTCGGGATCCGGGGTCGGAGTCGGTGCTCCCCCGACCCCCGGGTAGATTCCGGTCCCTCAGCTGCCGACTCCGACCCCTGGCATTGATTCGGGATTCGGGGGTTGGAGTCGGTGCCTTCCCGGCCGTAGGGATAGATTCCGGCTCCTCAGCTACCGACTCCGACCCCTGGCATCAAAAAGGCCCCACATCCGGAGATGCGGGGCCTTCAGGCCGAATTCAGAGGGTGTCTGAATTACTTGGCAGCGGGAGCAGCCGGAGCCTGAGGAGCGGCCGGGGCAACCGGAGCCGGGGCCATCGGATAGCCATAGCCGTAGTAGGGCTGGTCGTAGCCGTAGCCGGCGAAGTTGCCGCTGGTGTCGCCGTTGCCCTTGAAGTCGCCGGTGGTCTTGCCACGGCCCTTGAAGGTCATGGAGAAGGTGGCCTCACCTTCGCCAGTGCCGTTACCGACGAAGTCGCCGTTGCCATTGTAGGAACCGTTGCCGGAGGTGTTGTCACCCCAGAAGCTGGAGCTGGCAGCAACTTGGGCAGAAGCGAGGATAGCGGCGATAGCGATGATCTTTTTCATGATGTTCTCCAGTAATCAAAGTAGTTGGAAGGTTGGTTTCGTTCGACTGTACTGCCTGTCGATGGTGATTAGTATATAAGTAGTTTCTGAAATGTCAATATATTTTTCTGTTTTTTTGGGGGGAGGCCTTGGGGCCTTGGAACAACACCCCCGGGCTCCTGGGCCCCAGGGGTGTTGGCAGCCCTAAGGATGGCGTTACTTGGCAGCCGGGGCTTGCGGCGCTGTGCGGGCAGCCGGCGGCACCGGATAGCCGTAGCCGTAGTAGGGTTGGTCGTAACCGTAGCCGGCGAAGTTGGCGCTGGTGTCGCCGTTGCCCTTGAAGTCGCCGGCGGTCTTGCCACGGCCCTTGAAGTTCATGGAGAAGGTGGCCTCACCTTCGCCGGCACCGTTGCCGACGAAATCGCCGTTGCCATTGTAGGATCCATTGGTGGCGCCATTGCTGGAATCCCAGAAGGCGGCAGCCTGTGCAGAGGCGATGATGGCTGCGATAGCGATGATCTTTTTCATGAGTCTCTCCCGAGTCGGCATCGTTTCGTGTTGGTCTTGTGCGACATGCACTGCCCGTCGACGACTTAAGGTATATAAGCAAATACTGAAATGTCAATCTGTGCCCATGCGGGAGAGAGGGTATGTGGCATCCTGTCTGAAAAAACCCCTCGGGCCGCAAGCCCGAGGGGTCCGTTCCGCGCTGAGTTCGGTGGCTCAGTTTGTTTTCGGCTGGTGATCAGATCTCGAAAGGCGGCAGCTTTTTGTCCACCGCTGCCAGCTTCAGTGTGACATAGCGGGGCATGCCATTGTCGTCGTAGTCGGGATACGCCTCTCCCTGGATCAGGGGGTAGAGGTATTCCTTGCACTTGTCCGTGATGCCGAAGCCATCGTCGGAAATGAAGTCCAGCGGCATCATCTTCTCGACATTGGCCACTTCGCTGAGGGGCGCCTCGCCGATGTGCCATTTGTAAGGTGAGGACGATTCGCGCACAACAGTAGGCATGATGGAGTTCTTGCCCTCGAGCGCCTTCTCCACAGCGGCTGCGCCCAGAGCGTACGCCTGCTCGACGTCAGACTCGGAAGCGAGATGACGCGCGGCGCGCTGCAGGTAGTCGGCGACTGCCCAATGGAACTTGTGTCCAAGGGCGTCTTTGATCATGTTCGCGACCACCGGGGCGGCTCCACCCAGCTGGGCGTGCCCGAAGGCGTCGCGGGTGCCTTGCTCGGCCAGGAACTTGCCGTCCGGCCAATGGCAGCCCTCGGAGACGACTACCGAGCAGTAGCCGAACTCCTTCACTTTCGCATCGACGGCGGCCAGGAACTTGTCCTTGTCGAATTCCACTTCGGGGAACAGGATGACCACCGGGATGCCGTAGTCTTCGACCAGGCCACCCGCGGCCGCGATCCAGCCGGCATGCCGCCCCATTACCTCGATGACGAAGATCTTGGTGGAAGTGGCGGCCATCGAGCGGACGTCGTAACTGGCCTCGAGTGTCGATACGGCGATGTACTTGGCCACTGAGCCGAAGCCGGGGCAGTTGTCGGTGATCGGGAGGTCGTTATCCACGGTCTTGGGGACGTGGATGGCCTGGACCGGAAACCCCATCTTCTCCGATAGCTGGGAGACCTTATAGCAGGTATCGGCCGAGTCGCCGCCGCCGTTGTAGAAGAAATAGCCGATATTGTGTGCCTTGAACACCTCGATCAGCCGCTCGTACTCGCGCTGGTTCTCTTCCAGGCTCTTGAGCTTGTAGCGGCAGGAGCCGAAGGCGCCGGATGGTGTCTTCTTCAGCGCGGCAATGTCCTCGGTCGATTCCTGGCTTGTGTCGATCAGCTCTTCGGTCAGGGCACCGATGATGCCGTTGCGGCCGGCATAGACGTTGGCGATCTTGTCGGGGTGTTTGCGGCAGGTCTCGATGACGCCGCAGGCCGAGGCGTTGATAACGGCGGTGACGCCGCCGGATTGGGCGTAGAAGGCATTCTTGGCGCTCATGTCGGGATATCCTCCTGATTCAAGGTTGGGGAAGATCGACAGGTCGGATCTTCCATTGATACATATCCATTCCGCCCGGTCAGAGCCGGGACCAGCACTCCACCTGAGGTACGCCTCAGATGTCGCCGCGCTCGCGGGCCTCGTGGTCGGCCTGCGCCTGCAACAGCGAGACGGCGCATTCGGTCAGGTCGTCATATTCGTGCACCCCGGTGCCATACTGCTGGTAGCCACGGTAGAAGAACTGGCAGCGATAGCGGCGTTCGCCCGTCTTGAAGATGACGAAGTGACAGTTATCGGCTTTCCAGAAAAATACCGGACAGGTGCTGAGCTCCCGGTCCGCCGGGCTGAGGCGGATCTCGGCATCGGCGAACTGCAGTTCGGGGGGGTGGTCGCCGTAGCGTTCCCTGAGTGTCGTCTCGACGATCCAGCGTTCGGTGTCGGTGATGTCGGGAATCTCATTCATGGGGCTTGTCTTGGCCAAACGGGGCGCGGGTCGCCCCGGATTTTCGCAGGCAAGGTGCGATGAATTGTGCAGATTTTGGCCGTTTTACAAAAATACGCGAAAAAATAGACGAACTTGCCCAAAAAATCGCCAAAAACAGGGCCTTTCGTTGACAAGGCAAAAAATGTGCGATTAGCTTAGACAAGGAGGACGGGGTCAGCCAATGCAAAACACGCATGGCCCCATAGGAAAATCCTAATTTCCTGAAATGTGGCCGTCCAGTCTGGGTCGGTGAAGGATCGCGTGGCGGAGGGCCGTGGCCGACCGTCACAACGCGACACCGGGTAGGCGGACGTTTGTCGGGTGCCAACATAATAAGAGGCCTGTTACAGGAGCCACCATGCGGATAGTACTTCTTGGCCCACCGGGGTCCGGCAAGGGTGAATTGGCGCAACGGATCGCCCAGGCCTACGGTATTCCCATCATCACCCAGTCCAGTGTCGTGGACGCGGTGGCTGCAGAGCCCGGCGAGCTAGGTCGTCTGGCCGCCGAGGCGCGAGATGCCTCCCGCGTTTCCGATGAGCTGTTGCTGGCGCTGCTGCGTATCCAGCTGCCGAAGATCGATCTCTCGAAAGGGTACTTGCTGGTGGATATCCCGCGCGATGCGGGCCAGGCCGATGTCCTCGATGCCATGCTCAACGATCTGGGCAAACCGGTAGACCTGGTGATCAAGCTCGACGTCGACATGGATGAACTGATGGAGCGCCTGGTCGGGCGGGTTCAGTGCGACAATTGCGGCGCCGAATACAACATGTATGTCAATCCGCCCCTGGTGGATGGCGTCTGTGACGAATGCGGTGCGCGGGTGCGTCGCCGGCCGCCCGACTATGAAGAAACCATCAGTAACCGGCTGCGGGTCTACGAGGGCCAGATGGGGCCGCTGCTCCAGTATTACCAGCAGGCGGGGAAGCTCCACCGGTTCGATGCGACCGGTGAGGTGGAGCCCTTGTGGCAGCAGGTGAAGGCCGTCGTCGAGGCCACCCCCAGCCCTGAGGTGGCCGCGGCTGCCGCAGAAGAGGCCGCGCAGCCGGTCGCGCCGCCGGCAAAGAAAGTGGCAGCCGAGAAAAAGGTGGCCAAGAAGGTCGCCAAGGCTGCGGGTAGGAAAGCGGCCAAGAAGGCGGCGAAAAAGGTGGCAAAAAAGGCTGTAAAAAAGGTGGTGAAAAAGTCTGCTGCCAAGAAGGTGGCGAAGAAAAAGGCCGCTCACAAGAAAGTGGCGAAGAAGAAGGTCGCGAAGGCGGCCAAGAAAGCGACGAGGAAAGTCGCCAAGGGGGCCGTGAGCAAGAAGGTGGTGAAAAAGACCGCCAGCAAAAAGGCCGTGAAGAAAGTGGCCAAGAAGGCAGCAGCCAAGAAAAAGGTAACCAAGAAGGTCGCCGCAAAAAACGTGGCCAAGAAAGTCGCAGCGAAGAAGGGCGCGGCCAAGAAAGCTGTCCGCAAGAAGAAGGTCGTGAAGAAGGCCGCTACCAAGAAAAAGGCCGCCAGCAAGAAGGCCGTGAAGAAAGTGACCAAGAAGGGCCGGTCGCGCCGGCGCTGATTCCTGCTCCGAGCGAACCCCGCCATGCAACGTCAGGCCCAGCGCCCGTCGGTGCTGCAGACCCTCTCGGATGTCTTCGGCTATTCCGACTTCCGTCCCCTGCAGCGGGAGATCATCGATGCCCTGATCGCGGGCGAAGACGCCTTCGTCCTCATGCCGACCGGGGGCGGCAAGTCGCTCTGCTATCAGATTCCTGCCCTGCACCGGCCGGGGGTGGCGGTGGTGGTCTCGCCCCTGATCGCCTTGATGAAGGATCAGGTCGACGCCCTGCAGGCGAGCGGTGTGGCGGCCGCCTGCTACAACTCCAGCGTCGACGGCGAGCAGGCGCGGAAGATTCTCGCACGTCTGCACGCCGGAGAGCTGGATCTGCTGTACGTGAGCCCCGAGCGCCTGCTCGGCGGCGACCTGCTGCAGCGCCTCGGCGAGGTGCCGCTGGCGCTGTTCGCCATCGACGAGGCCCACTGCGTCTCCCAATGGGGACACGACTTCCGCCCGGAATATGCCCGCCTCGGCCTGCTGCGCGAACGGTTCCCCGATGTGCCCCTGATCGGCCTCACCGCCACCGCCGACGAGCAGACCCGGGAGGATATCCGGCGGGTGCTGGGTCTGCAGCGGGCGCGGACCTGGCAGGGGGGCTTCGATCGGCCGAATATCCGCTACGCGGTGTTGGAAAAGCACCGCCCCTTCGAGCAACTGCAGGCCTTTCTGGCGGCCCACCGTGGCGAGGCGGGCATCGTCTATGCTCTCAGCCGCCGCAGGGTGGAGGAGGTCGCCGAACGGCTCTCCGCGACCGGGGTGCGTGCCGCGGCCTATCACGCCGGCCTGCCCCCCGAGCGCCGCCAGGCCACCCAGGAGGCCTTTCTGCGGGACGACATCGAGGTGGTGGTGGCGACGGTGGCCTTCGGCATGGGTATCGACAAGCCCAATGTGCGCTTCGTCGTGCACTACGACCTGCCGCGCAACATCGAGGGCTACTATCAGGAGACCGGTCGTGCGGGGCGCGATGGCCTGCCCGCCGAGGCCCTGCTGCTGTATGGAGCGCAGGATGTGGTGACCGCCCGCCGCCTGATCGAGAACACCGAGGATGAAACCCGCCGCCGGGTGGAACTGCACAAGCTCGACGCCATGGTCGCCCTGGCCGAGAGCCTGGGTTGCCGGCGCCGGGTGCTGCTGAACTATTTCGGCGATCATCAGGACGAGGACTGCGGCCACTGCGACCGCTGCGACGACCCGCCCGAGCGCTACGACGCCACGCGGGATGCGCAGATGGCCCTGTCCTGTGTCTACCGGGTGGGCCAGCGCTTCGGTATCCGGCACGTGGTCGAGGTCCTGCGCGGCGCCGACACCGAACGCATTCGGCGCCTCGGGCATGACCGCCTGTCCACCTACGGCATCGGGGGCGAACGCAGTGACCAGGAGTGGATGTCCATCCTGCGTCAGCTGATCCACCTGGGCTTTCTCCGCCAGGACATCGCCAACTACGCGGTGCTGCAGCTGACCGAGCGCGCGCGTCCGCTGTTGCGCGGCGAGGTCACCCTCGAGCTCGCCCGACCCAGGGTGCGGGAGCGCGCGGGACAGCGTCGCAAAAGGTCTGTCTCGTCGCAGGGGCCCTATGACGAGGCCCTGTTCGAGCGGTTGCGCGCCTTGCGCAAACAGCTGGCGGACGAGCAGGGTGTGCCGCCCTATGTGATCTTCGGTGACGCCAGTCTGGCGCAGATGGCGCGCGACCAACCCCGCGATGCGGAGGCCTTTCTGGCGGTCCATGGGGTGGGTACGCACAAACTCGAGAAATACGGCGAAGCCTTTCTCCGCGCCATCGCCGATTATTGCACCGATACCAGCACGAGTGGCTCGCCGCAGTTCCGGCAGCAATAGGTCTGCTCGCCGCGCTGGATGCGGTTGTGGCGGGTGGTGCTGAGCTGGTATTCCCGGCAGGCGCAGCGATAGGCCCAGCGGCGCTGGCGACGCACCTCACCCTCGGGGATCTCGAACGCATGGCAGCGGCTCGGATGGGCGACCCCGAGCTGGCGCATCACCGCCTGCCATTCCGGCCCATGGGGACGGGCCTTGCGGCCGTGTCGATGCCATATCACCAGGTGCGCCACCTCGTGCGGCACGGTCTGCGCGATGAAGGTCTCGGGATTCTGCCGGGCCAGTGCCAGATTGAAGCGGATCTCCAGTCGGCCCCGGCTCGAGGCGCGCATCTGTCCGGCCGCTTGGCCCCGCAGGTCGAAGCGGAGGGCCACCGACGGTAGCCGGGCAGCCCCGGCGATCTTGGACCGGGCAGCGTCAAGGCAGGCCTCGGTGGCCTCGCGGAGGCGTTGGCGCAGCAGGTCGTCGTTCATGGTGGGGGTCGACAGGTCCCCCGGTCAGGATCCGGGGTCGGGGTCGGTATTCTACCGATCCCTGGGGTCGGCTTCCTGCCGTTCAGGTGCCGACGCCGGCCCCTGGTATTGAAAAAGGCGCGGGACATAAAAAAGCCGCCGGTGCTGGACACCGGCGGCCAAGTCGAGACAGGGGGGGATCAACCGCCGTTGATCTTGTTGCTATGGCACTGGGTGCAGCCTACCTTGGTGCCCTTGGGCACAGTGATGACCTGCCCCTTCGCGCTACACAACGAGCCCTTGCTGTCCTTGCAGATCCACTGACGCTGGGCGCCGGTGCGCGACAGCTCCGTACCCTGCCCGTTGGCACCATGACAGCTCTTGCACTCGCTGGTGTTGCGTTCCGCCAGCTTCTCGTGCTTCTTGTTCCATGTGCGGCTGCCCACCGGGTGCATGCCGTGCGGCCCTTCGAGGGTGACGCCCAGATCGATGTTGCCGTGGCAGGTGTTGCACTCGCGCAATACGCCGGTGTGGCCTTGCAGGTCTTTCGCCGCAAGGTTGTCGTTCGAAGCGGCGAACGGATTGGGCCAGATCGCGTGGGTACTCCCGTGGCAACCCTCGCACATCACACCGCCATGGCCCTTGCTCAGGCGATACAGATGGTCCTTGCCGTTGGTATCCCGGGTTTCGGCGAAGCGCCGGTTGACCGCCTTGATCGGTGAGGCCGTCGGATCGTTGGTGCGATAGGCCTGCAGCAGGCGGATGCCGTCGCTCGCCGGAATCACGTTGGGATCGTTGGCGAGGTTGCTCATGGCATCGCCCGTGTGGCAGGACTGACAGCCCGGCTCACTGGCCCAGGGGACGCGCTTGGACCAGTCCAGATTGGCGGCCCAGTTGGGATCGCCCGGGGCGTTGTTGACCAGCTTCTCCGAGAAGTCGTCCCCGACCTCCTTCATGTTGCCATGACAGTCCTGGCATACCACACCGGCGCCGCCCATGGCACCACGCAGGCACTTGGTCCGCTTGCCTGGATGGCAGGCATAGCAGGTCTTTTCCAGGATGTCCTGGGTCGTGGAGAGGCTGCGATTGCCGGGCGGCGGCATATCGGGGAACAGGTCCGTGAATTGGCCATGGTGTCCATGCATGGCCCGTGACATGGAGATGTGCCGGGTCTGTTCCTTGCCGTTGTCGTCGTTCGGTCCCAACTGTGCCAGGTCCAGCGCGGGCGAGTAGTGACAGCTGGCGCAGACGATCTTGCGCCTGGTGTCCAGTTCGGTCCCGTGCTTGGCGTCGTGCAGGCGCAGGATATTGATCTTGGAGGCGTTCAACACCTTCTGATACTTCGTATCGCCAGGTATCGACGGGAAGTCGGACGCCGTGACCACGTTGAAGTCGGTGGACGCAAAGCTGGCAGCCTCCCCGTTGCACGCCTGGCTCGCGGTACGCGTGGACAGATTGCAGACCTCCTGATCCAGGTGGCACAGCTGACAATCGGCCTCTGCCGCGACGGGCAGGACGATGCGTACCGAGGCAAGCTGATTGGCCGGGTCATTGGGGTCCTTACCCTTCTGGACTGCCGTCACTTTCATTAGCGGGTAAGGGGCCTCCCACACATTGCCTTGAGCGTCCGGATCGGAGACCGGCATGATCGGCACGCCCTCGGCGGTGAAACGGTCGATGTTGTCCGCGATATAGCCGAAGGGCAGGCTGTTGAAGAAGGGATAGTTGTTGATATAGCCATGGAACGGCTTGGGCGTGTTGCTGGTTCCGGGCATCTGTTGCTGATGGGCCTCGAGGGTGCCATCGCCAAGGTGCAGACGCTCCACGTTCGGCGACGGGAGGCCGGTATCCGCAGGCAGTGAGAACTGACTGAGGACGCCGGTGGGGTAGAGTGGATCATAGACGGTGCGGCCCAGGCTCCTGTCCCAGAAGTTGGTCTTGAATGCATTGCCGATGTTCTGGCTGGTGGTGGTGATTACGTTGGGCGGAACTGCGTCCGCAGGACTGTGCACGGCGGTGTAATAGACGTCCACCTGGGTGGAATCCATGATCTGCGGCTCGGCGCCCTTCTTCAATACCTGGCTGTGAACCACGTTGAAGGGCGGCAGGATCGAGAAGATCCGGTAGTCCTGATCGGCACAGTGCATGCCCAAGTCGTTGCTGGCAATGGTCACATAGTTGCCGCTGGGAGTGGTGCCGACGGTAGCGCCCCCGCCGGTATTGCCGCCGCCGGTGTTACCCCCACCGGTGTTGCCCCCACCGGTGTTGCCACCGCCGGTGTTGCCACCGCCGGTGTTGCCACCGCCGGTATTGCCACCGCCGGTATTGCCACCGCCGGTATTGCCACCGCCGGTATTGCCGCCGTCAGCGTGACAATAGCGACTGGCGTTCTTGACCGTTTTGGCCGTGGCGCTACCGTCGGCGACTGCCTCGACCCGGCAGGGTGGTGTGCCGAGAGACAGCTTGACGCGCCATTTGCCCTCGCCGTTGCTCACGGTCTGGGTGATGGTGGCCATGGAATCTGCGTCCTTGATGCTAACAGCCGTCCGCTTGGGTGCGCGACCCTTCACCACCAGGCGAGAGTCGCCCGCCTCCCACTTGGCCTCTTTGATTCGAAGCGTGTAGTGGTGACTCCCTCCCTGATGGTGCTCATGGTTGCCAGCGATCGAGGGCATGGCGACAGGCAGGCCCAGGCCCGCAACTGCCAACCAGGACAGTCTCTTTATCAACATGGGAAATTCCTCCATTTATCTGAAGGAGGAGTCTAGATGACCGAAAGAGATGAAAGTGCGGCCTGAGTCACATTTCTCTTTATTGGATGGAATAGTTTTCCGCAGTGTCCCCTGGGCCCATTGGGGGTTGTGAAGGGTTTCTCCACAAGGCTTAGGGAAACCCTGATAAGAGCCATCCCTGGCTTTATCAGGGTACGCTGCACCGCAAACGCGGTTTGCGGCTGGCTTCAAAATCAATCGCTTATAGCGATCGATTTTGGCGGCTCTTCCCTGAGCCGCGGAAGGTCTGAATTTTTCAGAC
>RFHJ01000089.1 GCA_003696905.1 Gammaproteobacteria bacterium
CCAATGTAGCGGGCGCGTTGGCCGTTGACCATGGCAAAGGGGGGCACGTCCTGCCCCACCCCTGTCAGCCCCCCCACCATCACATGGCTGCCGATGCGGCAGAACTGGTGTACCGCCACCATGCCCGACAGAAAGATGCGGTCCTGGAGGGTGACGTGGCCGCCAAGGGTGGCCTGGGAGGCGAAGATGTTGTGATCGCCCACGATACAGTCGTGGCCGACGTGGGATCCATTCATCAGGTAGTTGTGGTTGCCAATCCGGGTGCCATGCGCTTCCTTGACGCCGCAGCTGATGGTGACGTTCTCCTTGAAGTGGTTGCCGTCGCCGATCACCAGTGGGCGGGCCTTGTCGGGGGTGAAACCAAGATCCTGAGGTTCGGCACCCAGCACGGTGCCGTGACAGACGCGGTTGTCGGCACCCATGCGCACGCAGCCATGGACCTTTACATTGCTGTCGAGGACGCACCCCGGGCCGATCCGCGCCCCATCTTCGACGATGCAGAAGGGGCCAATGCGGGCGCTGGAGTCTATTCGGGCACCTTGGCCCACGATCGCGCTGGGGTGAATGTCTGGCATCCCGGGCTCCGGCTGGGGTCGTACTCTGGGGTCTTTGCTATTTGTAGGCCTCGGGCTCCATGATGGCGGCGACGACCTTGCCGCTCGTCAGCACCACGAAGAATCGTGGAAAGGACCTGTCGGTGCCCTTCTTCAACCGTATCAGATAGTGCCAGTGCCCCGGTTGATGAGGGAACTCCTTGAGTTCGGCGGAGGCCAGGCGGATCGAGGCGGTCGGCACACCCCGCTTGGCGAGGGCGGCTGCCACCGATTCGAGCGCCTGGGAGAAGGTGACCGGCGGCGGCGTACGCAGCGGCTCCCAGGTGCCGGCCGCATCGATATCCTTCTGACTGATGAAGGCCACCACGCGGGTGCCGTCGATGGACTCGATCACCTCCTGCGGAAATTCAATCGCCATTGCCTGGGTGCTGGCCAGGAGTGTGGTCAGCAGCAACGCCTTGAATCTCATCTTCGCCTGCCTCGATCAGTGACGGAAGTGGCGCATCCCGGTGAAGACCATCGCCATGCCATGCTCGTTCGCCGCCGCGATCACCTCCTCGTCGCGCATCGAGCCACCCGGCTGGATGACTGCGGTGATACCGGCCTCCGCGGCGTTGTCGATGCCGTCACGGAAGGGGAAGAAGGCATCCGAGGCCATCACCGAACCCTTCACCTCGAGGCCGGCATGCTCGGCCTTGATGGCGGCGATCCGTGCCGAGTTGACTCGGCTCATTTGTCCCGCACCCACGCCAATGGTCATGCCGTCACGGGCGTAGACGATGGCATTGGACTTGACGAACTTGGCGACCCGCCAGCTGAACAGCAGATCGCGCATCTCTTCCTCGGTCGGCTGCCGCTCCGTTACGACTTCGGTCTTGTTCAACAGCTGCAGGTCGGCATCCTGGACCAGCAGCCCACCGTTGACCCGCTTGAAGTCCAGGCGATGCAGCGCCTCCGCGGCCCATTCGCCACAGGCGAGCAGGCGGACGTTCTTCTTGGCGCTGACCGCCTCCATGGCCTCGGCCGAGACGGTGGGGGCGATGATCACTTCCACGAACTGACGGTCGACGATCGCCTGGGCGGTCTCCCCATCGAGCTCTCGGTTGACCGCGATGATGCCCCCGAAGGCCGATTCGGGATCGGTGGCATAGGCGCGGTCATAGGCCTCGAGCAGGGAGTCGCCCAGGGCCACGCCACAGGGATTGGCATGCTTGACGATGACGCAGGCTGGCCCCTCGTCGAACTGCTTGACGCATTCCAGAGCCGCATCGGTATCCGCAATATTGTTGTAGGAGAGCGCCTTGCCCTGCAGCTGGTGTGCGGTGGCTATGCTCGATTCCTCGATATCGTCTTCCACATAGAAGGCCGCCTTCTGGTGCGGGTTTTCGCCATAGCGCATGGCCTGGGCCTTGCGGAACTGGAGGTTGATGGTGCGGCCGAAATCTTCGCGTGAGCCATCATTATTGATGGTGCCTAGATAGTTGGCTATGGCGCCGTCGTAGCGTGCGGTGTGCTCGAAGGTCTTCACCGCCAGTTCGAAACAGGTCTGTGCGCTGACCTCGTTGGCGTGTTCACGCATCTCCTGGATCACTCTCCCATAGTCGCGCGGATCGACCACCACCGCCACGTCACGGTGGTTCTTGGCGGCCGCGCGAATCATGGTGGGGCCGCCGATATCGATATTCTCGATCGCGTTCTCCAGGGTGCACCCGGGGTCGGCGACCGCCTGCTCGAAGGGGTAGAGGTTGACTGCCACCAGGTCGATCCGGCCGATGCCATGTTCCTCCATGACTTCGTCATCGGTGCCGCGCCGACCGAGAATGCCGCCATGGATCTTGGGGTGCAGGGTCTTGACCCGGCCATCCATCATTTCGGGAAAACCGGTGTAGTCGCCGACTTCGATGACGGGGACGCCTTCTGCCTTGAGGAGTCGGGCGGTGCCTCCAGTGGACAGGATTTCGACACCGGCCTGGTGTAGGTCGCGGGCGAAATCGACGACGCCGCTCTTGTCGGAAACGCTGATCAGGGCTCGAGTGATGACGGGCATGGGCAGGTACCTCGAAAACGCGAGCGCGGCCACCGGCCGCGCTCGATCGGGGTGAAACGGATTCAGTCGATATTGTACAACGCCAGCTTCTTGCGCAGGGTGGCCCGGCTGATGCCGAGCAGCGATGCGGCGCGGGTCTGGTTGCCGCCGGTGTGTCGCATTACCCGTTCGAACAACGGGCGTTCGGTCTGGGCTATGACCATCTGGTAGAGATCGCTGGGTTCGGTACCTTCGAGCTGGTCGAAATACTGATCCAGGCATTCCCGCACCCGATCGCTGAGCGGCACGGAACGGGGCGTTCTTGTGGTTGCTCGTGGCTTTCCTGTCGGCATGGCGGCATCCGGTTCGTTGGTCACGAGATTCATGCGGCGTGCTCCCTGTCGGCGAGCCGGTCGAAATACTGTTCGATCAGCCGGGTCTGGTGGTGGACGGTCTGTGCCTGGTTCACTTGTTGGCGGAAGTGACTGCCGCCGGGTTGCGTTCGGCTGTACCAGGCGATGTGTTTGCGCGCAATGCGCACCCCATGCTCCCTGCCGTAAAACGTGTAGAGCGCATCCAGGTGCTCGAGCAGGGTGGCACGAATCCATTCGGTCGAACGGGGAGGTGGTTCTGTGCCCGTTCGTAGAAAGTGGTAGATTTCCCCGAAGATCCAGGGCCGCCCCTGGGCGGCACGCCCGATCATCAGCGCATCGGCTCGGGTGGTCTCGAGAACCTGTCTTGCCTTCAGTGGGCTGTCGATGTCTCCGTTGGCGATGATCGGGATCTTCACCTCCTGCTTGACGCGGGCGATGGTGCGGTATTCCGCCTCGCCGGAAAATCCGCAGGCGCGGGTTCGCCCATGGATGGCCAGTGCCTGGATCCCCGCCTCCTCAGCGATCCTGGCGATGTGCACCGCGTTGCGTTGTTCGGGACTCCAGCCGGTGCGGATCTTGAGTGTCACCGGGACCGGTACTGCAGAGACCACGGCCTCGAGAATACGTCCCACCAGGGCCTCGTCGCGCAGCAGGGCCGAGCCTGCCGCGACCTTGCACACCTTCTTCTTGGGGCAGCCCATATTGATATCGATGATCTCGGCACCTAGATCGACGTTTGCTCGGGCCGCCTCGGCCATGCGGCGGGGGTCGTTGCCGACGATCTGCACCGAGATGGGTCCCGTTTCACCCTGATGGTCGAGCCGCTTCTGCGTCTTGCGGCTGGCATACAGGCTGGTGTCGGCGCTGACCATTTCCGAGACCGCCAGGGCCGCGCCGTGGCGACGACAGAGTTGCCGGAACGGGCGGTCGGTGACGCCCGCCATGGGCGCCAGGATCAGACGGTTCTGCAGCAAATGAGTGCCAATCAGCATCGCGCCGACGTCCTGGGTTCTTGTGTTCTGGCGTGGCCCGCCCGCGCAGAGGAGGGCGATTGCAGCGGTCTTTCCGCGCCGGACGGTGCTCCCCCGGGTGTCCGTGCGGATCGGCAATGTTACGCCCCTGGGATGGAAGTGCAAGCATCGGTTTTCGCAAAAATGGAATCACGTCTCGAGCCCTGTGACTTCAGGAAAGGCAGCCGGGCGTGCTGTCAGCAGAAGTGTTGGCTGTCCCAGGGCCAAATGATCGCCCCGGGGCGTGCGAAGAGGGGCAGCGATTGGTGTTGTGGAGCGGATTTTCGGCCGGCTTTGGTGGTCAGCCCGTTGCAGGCGATTCGTTCCCGCCGCGCTGCGCAAGGCCTCCGAGATGTCCGGTTTCTGCTACTGGGTCGTGCCGGGTGTGGTGAGGAAGGGCGATCAAGGCCGACTGCGAAACTCGATCACGAAGCCGCGCGCACGCGGCCCGGGGTCCTGGAGGGGCAGCTCGATGGTGATCTCCTCACCGGGCAGTGCCGTGTCGGGACCGATCCATTCTTTCGGCAGATACGTCTCCGGCGGGAAGGTTTTTCGTGCCACCGGGGCACCGGTGGCATCCAGCAGTGTGAGTTCGAGCAGCGGCAGGGGTTGCGCGCGCGGGCCATCATTGCGCATCCTCAGCCAGAGTCTCAGCATCGGTGGGTTGCCCGGGACCAACTGCATGTCGCGCTCGATCACGTGGAAGTCCTGCGGGCGGACGTATTCCGTGAGCCGACAGTCGAGCAGCGCGCAGGCCTGGATGGCCATGGGATGATGAATCCACAGATCCCGTCGAATCCAGGCCAACTGCGCGCCGAGGGCGAGGAGGAGAAGTATCGCCAGGGTTTTCTGCCACCAGGGAGAGCGAGGGGGCATAGTCGGCGCAAGGGGAGCCGGGGCATCCGGTATTGCCTCCTCCGTCGCCTCCAATTCCTCGAGGTCGTCCGGAATCTCGAAGGGCAGAGGTCGTTCCGAGGCGCGCGGGATGGCCTCCTCTCGCTGCATGGCGGTGTGTCTTGCTCCGTCCGAAGGGCCGGTGGACGCGGCGCGAGGAGCATCGGCTGCGAGCAAGGACGAGTCCGATACCTGCAGTTGCAGCGCGCCAGGGGTATCGGCGGGTGTCGACCTCGGTTTCGGGTGGCGTGCCGGTGCGGAGATGTCGTCGCTGCAATGGTCGAAGGCATTGAAGACCCTGCCGCAGCGGAAACAGCGGGCCAGGCCCTGGGTCGGTCGCAGAATTTCGGCTGCGATGTCATAAGGGGTCTGACAGAACGGGCATTGCGTCTTCATGAAGGGGCATCTGCCGCTGATCGCCGGTGTCCGTGCAGCAATACCCAGCCATCGCGTTGCTGCGGGCAGGAGAATTCCAGTTCGGCGGTAAAGGCGTCGATTACCGCGTCGGCCTGCTCGGCCAGGACGCCGGAGAGGACCAATTCACCACCCGGTGCGACCAGCGCGGTGAGTCTCGGTTGCAATGCGATGAGTACGTTGGCAAGGATATTGGCCAGCACGAGGGGGACAGGTCGTTCGGGCAGGTTCTGGTCATCCACGATCTCGAGGCGATCGATTACCCCGTTCCGGGTTGCATTTTCACGCGTTGCAGTCAAGGCCTGTGGGTCGTGGTCTATTGCCACGGCCCGGGAGGCTCCCAGCTTCAGGGCGGCGATGGCGAGTATGCCCGAGCCGCAGCCGAAGTCTATGATCTCCTTGTCGGCCAACTCGGCCCGGTCGAGCCATTCCAGGCACAGGGCCGTGGTGGGGTGGGTGCCGGTGCCGAAGGCCAGGCCAGGGTCCAGGTCCACGATGATGCCATCGGGGTCGGGGATGGGGGCCTCGCCCGGGCGGACCCACAGGCGGTGACCGAAGCGCATCGGCGCAAAGCGCTCCAGCCAGACGCGCTCCCAGTCGCGGTCCTCCAGCACCTCGATCTGGAGGTTGTGTCCGAGATCGCGTGCCAGCGCCTGGCCGATCCCTGATCGCAACTGGTCGATGTCGGTATCTCCGGGAAACAGCCCACTGATCCGGGTGGCCTGCCACAAGGGCGTTTCTCCGGGGGGCGGTTCCAGCATGGGTTCGTCGCCTGCATCCTCCAGGCTGACCGAAAGGGCGCCTTGCGCCTCGAGCATCAGCTCCACCAGCGGGGCCTGCGATTTGTCGACGGTGAGGTGGCACTGAATCCAGGGCATGGGGCTGTCACCAGATGGAGCCGCAATGGACCAGGCGGGTGATGGCTTACGCTCGCCCGGTTTGGGGTCAGGAATCTACAACCCGAGTTTCTTCTCCAGGTAGTGGATGTTCACGCCACCTGCAGCGAAATTGCCATCTGCCATGAGGTCCTGCTGCAGGGGGATGTTGCTCTTGATGCCGCCAATCACCATCTCCGAGAGGGCACCACGCATGCGTGCGATGGCTACCTCACGGTCTTCCCCGTGGGTGATGAGTTTGCCGATCATCGAGTCATAGTAGGGGGGGACCCGGTAGCCATGGTAGAGATGGGTGTCCACCCGTACCCCTGGACCACCTGGCAGGTGCAGCGCGGTGATCTCACCGGGGCTGGGCATGAAATTCTCCGGATCTTCGGCATTGATGCGGCATTCGATGGCGTGACCGCGCACCTGGATGTCTTCCTGGCGGTAGCGCAGCGGCTGACCGGCGGCCACCAGCAACTGTTCCTTGACGATGTCGACGCCAGTGATCATCTCGGTCACCGGATGCTCGACCTGCACGCGGGTGTTCATCTCGATGAAGTAGAACTCACCGTTCTCGTACAGGAATTCGAAAGTCCCCGCACCGCGATAGCCGATGCGGCGGCAGGCCTCGGCACAACGTTCACCGATCTCGTTGCGCAGGGCCTCCGAGATGCCCGGTGCCGGTGCCTCTTCCACGACCTTCTGGTGCCGGCGCTGCATGGAGCAGTCGCGCTCTGCCAGGTGAATGGCATTGCCGTGTTCGTCGGCGAGTACCTGGAATTCCACATGACGAGGATTTTCCAGGAATTTCTCCATGTAGACCGTGTCGTTGCCGAAGGCGGCACCCGCCTCGCTGCGGGTCAGCGAGATGGCGTTCAGCAGCGCCGCCTCGGAGTGCACCACCCGCATGCCGCGACCACCGCCCCCGCCCGCTGCCTTGATGATCACCGGATAGCCGATCTTTCGTGCCAGCTTGATGGTGCGCTCCTTGTCGTCGTCCAGCGGTCCGTCGGATCCGGGCACGGTGGGGACGCCGGCCTCCTTCATCGCCTCGATGGCGGTGATCTTGTCCCCCATCAGGCGAATGGTCTCGGGGCGTGGCCCAATGAACTTGAAGCCGGAACTCTCCACCCGCTCGGCGAAGTCGGCGTTCTCCGAGAGAAAGCCGTAGCCGGGGTGGATGGCAGTGGCATCGCATACCTCGGCGGCGCTGATGATGGCGGGGATGTTCAGGTAGCTCTCTGCGGAGGCGGCCGGTCCGATACAGACCGACTCGTCGGCCAGGCGCACATGCTTGAGATCGCGGTCGGCCTCCGAGTGCACCGCCACGGTGGCGATACCCAGTTCTCGGCAGGCACGCAGAATGCGCAGCGCAATCTCGCCCCGGTTGGCGATGACGACCTTTTCGAGCATGACGTTATCCGATGATGAAAAGCGGTTGGTTGTACTCGACCGGCTGGCCGTTCTCCACCAGAATCTTTTTTACCGTACCGGCCACGTCCGACTCGATCTGGTTGAGTATCTTCATGGCCTCTATGATGCACAGGGTGTCGCCCGGTGCGACCTTCGAGCCTTCTTCCACGAAGGGTTTGGAGGTGGGGGAGGGCGCCCGATAGAAGGTGCCCACCATTGGCGAGCGGATGACATGCCCTTCTGGCTCTTCTTCTGTCGGACTGGCTTTATCGGCCTCGGCGGCTGGCGCTGCGGGAGCCGCAGGTGCAGGCGCTGCTGGGGTGAAGGCGGTCATCGGTACCGTGGCGGTGCCAGTACGACTGATGCGTACCGATTCCTCGCCTTCGTGGATCTCGATTTCGGCCACGTTGGACTCTTCCAACAGTTCGATGAGTTTCTTGATCTTGCGGATATCCATGGGGGTTCCTGTGAGTTTCGTTGCCTACCGCCCCACATGTTGCATCGCAGCGGCAAGGGCCAGTTCGTAGCCCATTGCTCCGAGCCCACAGATCACGCCTACCGCAATATCGGATAGGTAGGAATGATGGCGAAACGGCTCGCGCGCATACACGTTGGACAGATGCACCTCTATGAAGGGAATGGCCACGCCCAGCAGGGCGTCGCGCAACGCGATGCTCGTATGGGTGAAGGCGCCGGGGTTGATGAGGATGAAGTCCACCCCCTCTTCACCTGCTTGGTGGATTCGATCGACCAGTTGACCTTCGTGGTTGGATTGGAAGGTAACAACACGATGGTCCTCTGCAAGGGAGGCCAGTCGTTGCTCTATGTCGGCCAGCGTCGCAGAACCATAGGTTTCGGGCTCACGCCTTCCCAGCAGATTGAGATTGGGGCCGTTGAGAACCAGTATGCTCGCCATCGTCTAGCAGGAGGATAGGGTGCCGTCTTGGGACAAACTGTCGTTATCTGTGCCGAAAAGGCATCGATCTGTCCGCGATTGTGGTCGAGCCGGTCCGCCTTGTCCAGTCAAAATGAACGCGATTCCAGTATGCGTGCAAAGATGAGATCTTCAGATGCGTTCGGGGGAATGCAAGGAGCCACGATGTTCCTCGATGGCGCGCTGCAATATCGGCTCCAGTTGGTTGCGGTCGACCCCTCCCTGGAAGCGGGCCAGTACCTGGCGGTCAGGTCCGATCACCACGGTGAAGGGCAGGCCCTCATAACGGTTGCCCAGGCGGCGTGAAAGGGTGATCGCATCCATGTCGCCCATGAGGATGGGATAGTCGACACCGTAGGTGGAAACGAATGCCTTGACCGGCTCCCGGTCGTCGATGGCGACGCCAACGAAACGGACGTTTTGGGCCTCGTACTGCCGCGCCAGTTCCACGAACAACGGGGTCTCTTCGCGGCAAGGGGGGCACCACGAGGCCCAGAAATTGAGTACCAGGATGCGCCCGTCCCACTCTCCGGTACGGTGAAGTCTCCCATCGAGGTCGGGAAGTTGGAAGTCGGGCAGGTGGTCGAGCGCGGCCTCTCCGTTCGCGTCGGCGTGGTTGGCCGCCAAGGGTGCCGTGTGTTGCTGGTACATCTTGATGCCGATGCCGGCGCCTGCGCCGATCACCAGTCCGGCGATGGCGATGCCCAGGATCTGTGTCGGTTTCATTGTGCGGCCCGCCTCGCGTTCTCCAACAACTGTTCGACGGTGGGTTCCCCCACCAGCCGCAATTCGCTGCGCAGCTGACCGCTGTGGTCCCAGAAATAGAGCGCCGGTGGAGCGGGGAGATTCAGCCGCTCGAGCAATTCCTTGTCATGATCGTCCATGGGAGTAATGTCTGCCTGCAGCAGAACGAATTTCTCGAGGGCGCGGACCACGCGTGGATCCGGGAATATCTCTTTTTCCATGGTTTTGCAATAGATGCACCAGTCGGCATAGAAGTCGAGCATCACCGGCTTGCCGGCGGCCTTGGCGGCCGCCAGTTCGCGCTGTAGTCCTTCCCAGCCCTTGATCTTCTTGAAGGCCAGGTGCGCGTCGGCCTTGCTCCCTGCCACGCCGCCGGCCGGTACCAGGCCCCGCAACGGCTGGGTGGTGTCCTTGCCGCCTGCGGCCACGCCGATGATGAAGGTCGTGCCATAGATCAGCAGTACCAGACCCAGTCCTTTCCAAAGTCGAAACCAGCCACTGGCACCGTCGGGTAGTGGCCGCGTTGCCCCCATGTAGACCGCGGTGACGATCAGCAGAGTGCCCCACAGCAGCATCACCAGGGAGGTGGGGACATAGGTGGGGCTCATGCGCTCCAGGAAGCTCAGGGCGAGCGCCAGCATGATGACGCCACCGGTCGCCTTTACCGTATCCATCCAGGAGCCCGCCTTGGGCAGTAGTGCACCCCCGCCGGCCCCCATCACCAATAAGGGGAGGCCCATGCCGGTACCGAACAGCCACATTACGAGAAAGCCGTGTACCAGGTCGTCCGAGGACGCCGCGAAGGCCAGCATCGCCAGCAGTACGGGGCCACCGCAGGGCCCCACGATCAACGCCGAGATTACCCCCATCAGGCCCACACCCAGTACCGAGCCGCCTTTCTGCTCGTTGCTCAAGGCATTGAGTCGGCTCTGAATGGCGGTGGGAATCTGAATCTGATAGAAGCCGAACATCGACAATGCCAGCGCCACGAACAGGATGATCGAAGGTACGAGCACCCAAGGCGTCTGCAGAGCGGATTGAATGCCGAGGGACTTGCCTACCAAGGCCATGGCAACACCCAGTGCACCATAGGTGATGGCGATCCCCTGGGTATAGGCCAGCGACAGCTCGAAGGCGCGGAAGGGTGTGACCTTGGTGCCCTGACCCATGATCAGCGAGGTGAGGATCGGGATCATGGGGTACATGCAGGCGGTGAAGGCGACCAGCAGGCCGAAGCCCAGGCTCAGCAGCAGCGCTGCCCAGAAGCCGGCGCCATGCAGTTCGGCGAACAGTTGGTCCTGCTCGCTGGCCGGAACGGCGGTTGCCGGCTCGGGCTCGGCGGGGGTGCTGGGCGCCGGCGCCTCCGGGGCAGCGCCTCCGCTAGAGGAGGCGTCGATGGCGGGCAGCGCCACGCGCAGGGTCTTCTTCTGTGGCGGATAACAGATGCCGCGCTCGGCGCAGCCCTGGTAGGATGCCAACACCTCGATCTCGGTAGCCGCCATGTTGTCCCGGATCAGCGGGATGCGCAGCTCCACCTGCCTGTGATAGACGAGCACGTCCCCGATGGTGCCGTCGGGCTTGATCGAATCCTTCTTGATGTCGGCTGGCGGCAGTTCGTATTTGCCGAGACGCACACCCTCACCGCCGACACGTACCTTGAGCTTGTCCTGATAAAGGTAGGTACCCTCGGCAATCTGCCACCGCACTAGCAACGTCTTGCCATCTGGGCTGTCGGCCGAGACCCGATAGGCCTTCTCCGGCGGGAGGATGTCGTCCTCCATCGCGCCGAGGCCCAAATCGTTGCTCAGGGCGTTGAGTTGGTCGAGGGCGCTTGGAGCCGGCGGGGCGGCCGGCTTGATCGTGGCCGATTTGGCCTGGACCACAGGTTGAGGGGCGGACAGCGAGACCTTGGCTATCTGCGGCGGATAGCAAATCCCATGTTCGGCGCATCCCTGGTGGCGCAGCTTCAGTTCCAGGCGATCGAGGTCACCCGGAACGGATTCGATCGGTGCCTCGATGTGGGCCTTCAGATAATAGACTTCCACCTTGCCAAAAATGGGGTCCTCCTTCGTCTTTGGGGGGGACATCTCCAGCTCGCCCAACTTGACCCGGGGATCCACCGGATCTACCCGGAACTTGTTCTGGTAGAGGTAGTAGCCTTCGGCGATGTGCCAGTCCATCAGTACCCGGCGGCCGTCAGCGCTGAGGCGTGCATCTACCTTGAAGGCCTGCTCGGGGCGCAGGAATTCTCGTTCAGCCAGTGCATTGTGGGTCAGCAGCGTCAGCGCTAGCAGGACGAGAAGGGTCTTCAGTCGTTTGTGCATTGTTCGATCCAGTCCAGGTAATCGGCCGCGCCCCCCGCCACGGGGAGGGCGAGGATCTCGGGCAGCCGATAGGGGTGATTGTTCTTTATGAAGGCTTCGAGTTCGGCATAGCGTTGTGCAGTGGTCTTGATCACCAACTGGTGTTCGGTGCCCTGCTCGATCTTGCCTTCCCAGGGGTATATAGACGTCATTCGGCCCAGGATATTCACACAGGCGGCGAGTTTTTTCTCCACCAGGCGGCGCGCGAGCTGGCCTGCGGTTGTCTCGTCCGGCAGGGTGGTGAGCACGATCAGGTAATCATCAGGCATTGATTTTTTGTATCCCTGGCCCCATCTGAGCCGGGCATTCTATGATATTGCGCAGCACTTGCGTCCCTCTCATTCCCCCGGAGTCCCCATGGTCCATCCCCTCTTCGTGTTCCTGGCCATCTTTGTGGTCGCCCCACTGGTCGAGCTCTATCTCCTGATCGAGGTAGGCAGCCGCATTGGGGCCCTGCCGACCATCGGGCTGTCGATCTTTACCGCCGTGCTCGGCGGTGCACTGGTGCGCATGCAGGGATTTTCGGTGCTCTACCGGGTGCAGACCGCCCTGGCGCGCGGTGAGGTGCCGGCGCTGGAGGTGATGGAGGGTGCCATGCTGCTGGTGGTGGGATTGGCCCTGTTGCTGCCTGGCTTCATCACCGACGCGGTGGGCTTTCTGCTGTTGATCCCCCCGGTGCGGCGGGGGGTGATTCTCTGGTACCTGCGCAGCCGCGGTATCCTGCGGCCCGGGGCGCCACCGCCCGGCAGCGGTGATACCGGGCGCTATATCGAGGGAGACTTCCGGCGCGAGGATTGAACTTCGCCCCCGATCGCCCCAGAATTCGGGTCCCCAAAAACGCTCGAGGATCTTCCATGTCCCTGATCAAGCCCTTTTCTGGCCTACGCCCGGCGCCTGGCCGCGAGGCCGATGTGGTCGCCCCGCCCTATGACGTGATGAACCGGACCGAGGCCAAGGCGATGGTGGAAGGGCGGCCCTGGAGCTTCCTGCACATCTCCCGCCCGGAGATCGACCTGCCGGA
>RFHJ01000090.1 GCA_003696905.1 Gammaproteobacteria bacterium
CGGTCGAGGCGATCCTCCACCCGGTCGCCGAAGTCGTCGGCCAGCACCGGGGCAATCAGCAACCCCATCATTCCCAGCCCTATCCAATAACCCTTGCCTTTTTTCATCGCGTCTCTCCCTTGTCTGTCGTGAAGTATCGTTTCAACCTGGGTCACCAGAGACAACGGCCATGGGCACCACCGGTTGACAAGGTCTCGAGATTTTTTTCGGCAACCGCCCAGTATGGGAGACCACCCTTTGCGCCGCGGCCAAGGAAAGATCAGCATTTCACCGCGCAACGATACACCGGGAAGCCCAATCCTGACTTTTGTTCCTTGTGTCACAAATCGGGACCGCCCCCAACATCTTGGGGTTCGACAAAACGAGTTATCCCCAGCCGCAAGCATCTGAGCAGTCAGTGCTTTTGCCCGTTATCCACAGGAGGCCCACAGTTTTGCACAAGTTTTATACACAATATCTTGTGATTGACAGCCGTCGATTGGCGTATATATTGTGCTGCAGGCGCCAAGGGCCGGATCCCGATTTCTTTCGCAACGCGCAGTGCGATGGCCCCGACAGAGCCGCTACCGACACCAGAATCCGAGGAGGAGCCCCATGGGCATCGACGCGAACACGCCAGAGACACTTGCCGTGACTGACACCCTTGCCGTACCGCCCACCCCCACCGACACCGCGGCCCCGCCGGAGCCTCCCATCGCCGGACCCAGCGACCTGCGGGTGATCCGGCGCAACGGCAAGGTGACCGGCTTCGACGGCAGCAAGATCGCCATCGCCATGACCAAGGCCTTCCTCGCGGTGGAGGGTAACAGCGCGGCTGCCTCCAGCCGCATCCGCGAGACCGTGGACACCCTCACCCGTCAGGTGGTCGAGGCGCTGCATCGCCGCAAGCCCGATGGCGGCACCGTCCACATCGAGGAGATCCAGGATCTGGTCGAGCTGGCCCTGATGCGCGCCGGCGAACACAAGATCGCCCGCGCCTATGTCCTCTACCGCGAGGAACAGGCACGCAAGCGCGCCGAAGAGGCCGCGAAGAGCGGCCAGCCGCAGGAAGAACACCAGGTCAATGTCACCCTCGCCGACGGCAGCACCCGCCCCCTCGACCTGGAGCGCCTGCGCCGCCTGGTGGCCGAGGCCTGCGACGGCCTGGAGGCGGTATCCGCCGATACCATCCTGCAGGACACCTGCCGCGGACTCTTCGACGGCATCAAGGAGTCGGACGTCTCCAAGGCACTGGTGATGAGTGCCCGCACCCTGATCGAGCAGGAGCCCAACTACTCCCACGCCGCGGCACGCCTGTTGATGGACATCCTGCGGCGCGAGGCGCTGGGTTTTCTCCAGATGGACGACAACGTCGCCACGCAGGGCGAGATGGGCAATATCTATGGCGACTACTTCGGTGCCTATATCAAGCGGGCCGCCGAACTGGAACTGCTCGACCCGCGACTGTGCCAGTACGACCTGGACCGGCTCGGCAAGGCCCTGCGGCCCGAGCGCGACCTGCAGTTCACCTACCTGGGCCTGCAGACCCTCTATGACCGCTATTTCATCCACTCGGCCGACGGCATCCGCTTCGAGCTGCCGCAGGCCTTCTTCATGCGCGTGGCCATGGGGCTGGCGATCAACGAGATCGACCGCGAGGGACGTGCCATCGAGTTCTATGAACTGCTCTCGTCCTTCGATTTCATGAGCTCCACCCCGACCCTGTTCAACTCAGGCACCCTGCGCCCGCAGCTCTCGTCCTGCTATCTCACCACGGTGCCCGACGATCTGGACGGCATCTACAGCGCCATCAAGGACAACGCCCTGCTCTCCAAGTTCGCGGGCGGCCTGGGCAACGACTGGACCCGGGTGCGCGGCCTCGGCTCTCATATCAAGGGAACCAACGGCAAGAGCCAGGGCGTGGTCCCCTTCCTCAAGGTGGCCAACGACACCGCGGTTGCGGTCAATCAAGGGGGGAAACGGAAGGGCGCTGTCTGCGCCTATCTCGAGACCTGGCACATCGACATCGAGGAGTTTCTGGAGTTGCGCAAGAACACCGGCGACGACCGACGGCGCACCCACGACATGAACACCGCCAACTGGATCCCGGACCTGTTCATGAAGCGGGTGGCCGAGGACGGTGACTGGACCCTGTTCTCCCCCAACGAAACGCCGGAGCTGCACGATCTGACCGGGCGTGCCTTCGAGGAGGCCTATCTGCGCTACGAGGAGAAGGCCAAGCGTGGCGAGATGCAGGTGTTCAAGAAGGTCAAGGCCAACGACCTGTGGCGCAAGATGCTGGGAATGCTGTTCGAGACCGGCCATCCCTGGATCACCTTCAAGGACCCCTGCAATATCCGCTACACCAACCGGCATGTGGGCGTGGTGCATTCCTCCAACCTGTGCACCGAGATCACCCTGCATACCAACGACCACGAGATCGCGGTGTGCAACCTCGGCTCGGTCAACCTGGCCGCCCATGTGGGCGAGCACGGCCTGGACATGGCCAAGCTGGAGAAGACCATCTCCACCGCCATGCGCATGCTCGACAACGTGATCGAGTACAACTACTACTCGGTGCCCCAGGCGCGCAATTCCAACCTGCGCCACCGCCCGGTGGGGCTGGGCATCATGGGCTTCCAGGACGCCCTCTACAAGATGCGCCTGCCCTACGCCAGCATGGAGGCGGTGGAG
>RFHJ01000091.1 GCA_003696905.1 Gammaproteobacteria bacterium
GGCGACGTGGGTCGCGCCCTGCTGGCGGGCAATACCGACCTGGCCCAGAAGCGTCTGGAACGTTGGCTGAGCCTGTTCGACGATCGCTACTATCTGCAGCTGGTTCGCACCGGCCGCCCCGGGGAGGAGGATTGTCTGCACGCCAGTGTCGAACTGGCGGCGCGGCAGGGCGTGCCGGTGGTGGCGACCAACGAGGTCTGTTTCCTCGCGCCCGAGGAGTTCCCGGCCCACGAGGTCCGGGTCTGTATCCACGAGGGGCGTACCCTCGACGACCCGCGCCGCCCGCGCAACTACAGCGATCAGCAGTATCTGCGCGGCCCCGGGGAGATGGCGGCGCTGTTCAGCGATATCCCCGAGGCGCTGGAGAACGCGGTCGAGATCGCCAAGCGCTGCAACCTTGAGCTGACCCTGGGCAAGAACTTCCTACCCGACTACCCGGTGCCCGAGGGGATGACCATCGAGGAGTTCCTGGTCGCAGAGGCCAGGAAGGGGTTGGAGGAACGGCTCGACCGGATCATCGGCCGCGACGATCCGGAGTTCGAGCAGAAACGCAGGCCCTACGATGAACGGCTCCAGAGCGAGCTGGAAGTGATCAACCAGATGGGCTTCCCCGGCTACTTCCTGATCGTGGCCGACTTCATCCAGTGGGCCAAGGACAATGGCATACCGGTGGGGCCGGGCCGTGGCTCCGGGGCCGGTTCGCTGGTGGCCTATGCCCTCAAGATCACCGACCTGGACCCGCTCGCCCTGGATCTGCTGTTCGAGCGTTTCCTCAACCCGGAGCGGGTCTCCATGCCCGACTTCGACGTCGACTTCTGCATGGACAAGCGCGACCGGGTGATCGACTACGTGGCGCGCAAGTACGGGCGCGACGCGGTCTCGCAGATCATCACCTTCGGCTCCATGGCGGCCAAGGCGGTGGTGCGCGACGTGGGACGGGTGCTGGGCCATCCCTACGGCTTCACCGACCGGGTGGCCAAGATGATCCCGCCGGACCTGGGCATGACCCTGGACAAGGCGCTGGAGGAGTCCGAGGATCTGGCCAAGGCCTACCGCGAGGACGAAGAGGTCACCCAGCTGATTGACATGGCGCGCAAGCTCGAGGGCCTGGCACGCAACCCCGGCAAGCACGCCGGGGGGGTGGTGATCGCGCCCGGCAAGCTGACCGACTTCGCGCCGCTGTATTGCGAGGCGGACGGCTCCAATCTGGTCACCCAGTACGACAAGGACGACGTGGAGCAGGCCGGGCTGGTGAAGTTCGACTTCCTGGGACTGCGCACCCTCACCATCATCGACTGGGCGCTCGAGACCATCAACGCCCAGCGCAAGGCGGCAGGCGAGCCGCCGATCGACATCAGCCAGATACCGCTGGACGACAAGGCCAGCTTCGATCTGCTCAAGACCGGAAAGACCACCGCCGTGTTCCAGCTGGAATCGGAGGGCATGCAGAAGCTGATCGTCAAGCTCCAGCCCGACAACTTCGACGACATCACCGCCCTGGTGGCGCTCTATCGCCCTGGCCCGCTGCAGTCGGGCATGGTGGACAACTTCATCAACCGCAAGCACGGCCGCGAGAAGGTCAGCTATCCCGATCCCCATTATCAGCATGACTGTCTCAAGCCCATCCTCGAATCGACTTATGGGGTCATCCTCTACCAGGAGCAGGTGATGCAGATCGCCCAGGTGATGGCTGGCTACACCCTGGGCGGCGCCGATCTGCTGCGCCGGGCGATGGGCAAGAAGAAGCCCGAGGAAATGGCCAAGCAACGTGCCGTTTTCAAGGAGGGTGCCGCCAAGAACAATATCGATCCCGAGCTGGCGATGAAGATCTTCGACCTGGTGGAGAAGTTCGCCGGCTACGGCTTCAACAAGTCGCACTCCGCCGCCTATGCCCTTGTCTCCTACCAGACCCTGTGGCTCAAGACCCACTATCCGGCGGCCTTCATGGCGGCGGTGCTCTCCTCCGACATGGACAACACCGACAAGGTGGTCACCTTCATCGAGGAGTGCCGCAAGATGGCATTGAAGGTCGAACCGCCGGACGTCAATCGCTCCCACTACCGGTTTACGGTGGATGGTGACGACACCATCGTCTACGGCCTCGGCGCCATCAAGGGGGTGGGTGAGGCCGCCATCGAGGGCATCCTCGAGGCCCGCGCCCAGGGCGGACCCTTCCGTGACCTGTTCGACTTCTGCCGGCGCATCGATCTCAAGAAGGCCAACCGGCGGGTGCTCGAGTCGCTGATCCGGGCCGGCGCCCTGGATCGCCTCGGTGCCAACCGTGCCACCCTGATGATCCAGTTGCCGCTGGCGCTCAAGGTGGCGGAGAAGCAGGCCCAGGACCGCTCGGCCGGCATGTCGGACCTGTTCGGCGACCCGGTGAGCACCGAAACAACCCCGGCCCTGGGCGTCATCCCCGACGATACCGAGGAATGGGACGATCAGTTGCGCCTGCAGGGCGAGAAGGAAACCCTGGGGCTGTTCCTCACCGGCCATCCCATCGACCGCTATCTACCGCAGATCGACACTATGCTGGGCACCCGCATTGCCGGCTTGAATCTCGATGACATCAAAGGCCATCGTGCCCGCCGCGGTGGCAAGCCGGTTCGCTTCGCCGGGCTGGTGGTGGCGGTGGCACGGCGAAACAGCCAGAAGGGGCCCATGGCCTCGGTGCTGATGGACGACCGAAGTGGGCGGATCGAGGTAACCCTGTTTCCCGAGACCTGGGAACAGTATCGCGACCGTGTGGCCGCCGACCGCATCCTGGTGGTCGAGGGCTCGCTGGTGCCGGATGAGTATCGGGGTGGCGTCTCGGTGCATGCCGATCGGGTGCTCGACTTCGAGGCCTTTCGCCAGGACTGCTGTGCCGGGGTAGAGATCACCCTGGAAGAGGCCTGGATTCGCGCACAGGGCCTGGCGGTGGTGGACTTGGTCAACCAGCTGCGATCGCTGCTGGAGCCGCACCGAGGCGAGGGCTGTCCCCTGGCCGTCCGCTACCGCCGCCTGGATGCCGAGGCGTGCCTGACCCTGGGCGAGGACTGGCGGGTCGTGGTGACCGATGCCCTGCTGCGTGACCTGGAGCGCTGGCTGGGCGTGGATGCGGTGCGCTTGCATTTGCGGCGGCCGCCACCGTTGCCGGAGAAGCAGAACCGACGGTGGGCAGGGTCGTCGGGTTGACACGTGTGAGGGGATAGTGACGAGGTGTCGGAATAAATTCCGATCCACAGACGGTGCTGTAGGTCGGGTTTCAACCCGACAGAACCGCAGGTATGTCCTTTGCGGCTAAATTCTTCCACACCAAATCGGCTCGCAATCGCTGCGATCGCCCCCACTTTCTACTCGATGAACGACACACTCACGACCGCCGCCGAATTGATGCAGGACTTCGTGGTACGCACCGATATCGCCGGTGAGGGGCCACCACGGCGTTATCTGTGGACCGATGCCTTCGCAGTCTGCAATTGCCTTGGCCTGGCGCGGGACACTGGCGACCCGGCCTGGGAGGATCTGGCGCTGCGTCTGATCGACCAGGTCCATCAGGTGCTGGGTCGTTATCGCGAGGACGACACACGCAACGGCTGGCTGAGCGGGTTGTCCGATGACGAGGCGCGCGCGCACCCTACCCTCGGCGGGCTGCGGATCGGCAAGCCGCTGCCCGAGCGGCGGCCCGACGAGCCCTTCGACGAACGGCTGGAGTGGGACCGGGACGGGCAGTATTTCCACTATCTGACCCGCTGGATGCACGCCCTCGACCAGACCAGTCGCGCAACGGGTGATCCGCGCTACAACCGCTGGGCCCGGGAACTGGCGCTGACCGCCTATCGTGCCTTCATCCACCGCGATGGCGAGGGGCTGCCGCCGCGCATGTATTGGAAGATGAGCACCGATCTGCGCCGTCCCCTGGTGCCCTCGATGGGCCAGCACGATCCCCTGGATGGCCTGGTGGCCTACCGTCAATTGCAGGCGACCGCCGAGGTCCTGCAAGACACCGATTCGGGCCCCGATCTGAGGGAGGCGCTGGCGACCTTCGAGGCGATGCTGCCGGGTCTGCCGCTGACCACCGCCGATCCCCTGGGGTTGGGTGGGCTGCTGACCGATGCCTGGCGCCTCACCCAGCTCGGGCGCGCTCCGGATGCGCTGGATGAGCCGCTGATCGAGCGTCTGCTCGAGGATGCCGCTACTGGTCTGGCGCACTACCGGCAGAGCGGTGAGTTGCAGCTTCCGGCTGGTTATCGGCTGGCCTTCCGCGAGCTCGGACTGGCCATCGGGATCACCGCGGTAGACCGGCTGCTTGGGTCCCCCGCCATCGACCGGGCGGTGCGTGAGCGCCATGCCGAGCAGTTTCGGTCCTATCTGCCGCTGGGCTCATCGCTTACTGCTTTCTGGCTGACGCCGGCCAACCGACAGGCCCTGACCTGGACCGAGCACGAGGACATCAATGCCGTGATGCTCGCGACTGCCCTGCAGCCGGAGGGTTACCTCGATCTGTTTTCGATAGGGGCCGGTAGGTGAAATACATCGGGGCCCATGTGAGTGCGGCCGGGGGCGTCGAGAACGCCCCGCTCAATGCACAGAAGATCAGCGCCAACGCCTTTGCCCTGTTCACCAAGAACCAGCGCCAATGGCACGCCAAGCCACTCACAACCGACTCCATCCGGGCCTTCAAAAAGAACCTCGAGACGGTCGGGATCGAACCGAAGCAGGTGCTGCCCCA
>RFHJ01000092.1 GCA_003696905.1 Gammaproteobacteria bacterium
CAGCCGCGCAGCGGTTCGAATCGTGACAGACCGGAGCGTCGCCCAAGACTGCACAAGGCCGCCGCTGGCGGCCTTGTTTCGTGTTTGAACAGAGTGGAGTCGAGCATGTCTGCCAGCAGCACCATGGTGTTCTCGGGTAACGCGCATCCCCAACTGTCGGCCGATATCGCCGACTACCTGAGCATCCCCCTGGGCAAGGCGGTTGTGGGCCAGTTCAGCGACGGCGAGGTGATGGTCGAGATCGAGGAGAACGTCAGGGGGCGGGATGTGTTCGTGGTCCAGCCCACCTCCGAGCCGACCAACGACAATCTGATGGAGCTGTTGGTGATGATCGATGCCCTGCGCTGGGCCTCGGCGGGGCGAATCACCGCGGTCGTCCCCTATTTCGGCTATGCGCGGCAAGACCGGCGGCCACGTTCCGCGAGGGTGCCGATTACCGCCCGGTTGGTGGCGAAGATGATCGGAACCGCGGGTGCGGACAGGGTATTGACCATGGACCTGCATGCCGACCAGATCCAGGGTTTTTTCGATATCCCGGTGGACAACGTCTATTCCTCGCCCATCCTGTTGGGCGACATCTGGCGTCAGCACTATCCCGATCTCATCGTGGTGTCGCCGGACGTGGGTGGTGTAGTGCGCGCCCGGGCGCTGGCCAAGCGTCTTGACGATGCGGATCTGGCCATCATCGACAAGCGTCGTCCCAAGGCCAATGTGGCGCAGGTGATGAACATCATCGGTGATGTAGAGGGGCGGACCTGCATCCTGGTGGACGACCTGGTGGATACTGCGGGTACCCTGTGCAAGGCAGCAGGTGCGCTGAAGGAGGCGGGGGCTGCCAAGGTGGTTGCGTACTGTACCCACGCGGTCCTGTCGGGCCCGGCGGTAGAGAACATAAAGGCCTCGGAACTGGATGAGCTGGTGGTGTCCAACACCATACCGCTGCGTCCCGAGGCGCAGGCGTGCGAGAAGATTCGGCAGCTGTCGATTGCCGGCCTGTTGGCCGAGACGATCCGCCGGATCAGCAATGAGGAATCGGTCAGCTCGCTGTTTGTCGATTGACGGCGAGTCGACAGAGGGCGGCGCGAGTCCGTTCGCGTCGATTCGACCCGGACAGGTCTGGTCGCGGATTGTCCGGGCAATTCATCCATTGACTGGAGTTTGAACCATGAGTAACGAAGCAGATCTGAAAGTGGTCGCTCGTGACGTACAGGGTAAGGGTGCGAGCCGCCGCCTGCGTCGCGAGGGGCTGGTGCCCGGCATCATCTATGGGGGAGGTGAGGATCCCGTGATGGTCGCTGTGCGACATAACGAGCTGGTCCACGAGGCCGAAGATGAATCCTTCTTCGCCCGAATATTGAATCTCGACCTGGATGGCAAGACCGTCACGGCAGTGGTCAAGGACCTGCAGCGTCATCCGGCCAAACCCTTCATTCTGCACGTGGACTTTCAGCGCGTCTCCGCCCACCAGGAGATCCGCATGACCGTCCCTCTGCACTTCGTCAACGAAGAGAAGGCCCCGGGGGTCAAGGCGGGCGGCGAGGTGTCTCACATGCTGGCCGACGTCGAGGTGCTCTGCGAGGCCGAGAAGCTGCCAGAGTACATCGAGGTGGATCTCGGTGGCATGGAGGTCGGCGACATGTTGCACCTGAGCGATCTCAAGTTGCCGGAGGGTGTCAAGCTGGCCGCGCTGTCCCATGGCGACGAATCCGAAGACGCAGCGGTGGTCTCCATTCATGCCAAGAGCGCCGGCGCTGCCGAGGAAGCGGCGCCGGAAGGCGGTGAAGCGGCAGAGCCCGAGTCGGGGGAGGAGTAGTCCCCGACTGCATCGGAGGAAGAGACGGCGGCCCTGGCCGCCGTTTTTCGTGAAAGGGAGAGAGCAGGATGAGCGAACCGATCCGGTGCCTGGTGGGCCTGGGCAACCCCGGACCCAGGTATGCCGATACCCGGCACAATGTGGGTTTTTGGCTGGTCGACCGCCTTGCCCGGCGCTATGGGGCGGTGCTGCGTGCGGAGAACAAGTTCGCCGGCGAGGTAGGGCGTATCCGTAGCGAGGCCGGCGAATGCTGGCTGCTCAAGCCCATGACCTATATGAACCACAGTGGCCGGTCGGTGAGCGCCTTCCTGCATTTCTACAAGATTCCGCCCCAGAACCTGCTGGTGGCGCACGACGAACTGGACATGGCGCCCGGCGTGCTGCGCCTCAAGAAAGGGGGCGGGCATGGCGGACACAATGGCCTGCGCGACATCATCGCTGCCACCGGCAGCAAGGACTTCTGGCGAGCCCGAATCGGCATCGGCCATCCCGGCCATCGCGATGCGGTGGTCGACTATGTGTTGTCGCGTCCCTACAAGGCGGAGCAGGAGGCGATCGAAGGGGCTCTGGACGGGTTCGAGCGGCAATGGCCGACTATCCAGGCGGGCGAGATGCAGAAGGCGATGAACCGGCTGCATGGCAGCAACTGATGCGGTCGCCCGCCACCAAGGATGGTGAAGAGGGAGCGAGGCAACGACGGAAGCTGTGCCTTTCCGGTTCGCCCGGTGAGGCGCCTCTGCGGAAACACTGAGAAAAGCCATCCCTGGCTTTATCAGTACGCTGCGCCGCAAACGCGGTTTGCGGCTGGCTTCAAAATCAATCGCTTATAGCGATCGATTTTGGCGGCTCTTCCCTGAGCCGCGGAAGGTGTGAATTTTTCAGACCTTCCCTGGGCGATCTGCATGACAAACAAAAATCTCATCGTGGAGACATTTTCCATTGACAGTATTTTGACGTGCCGTCATCATTGGGCGCGCTCGTCGCCGGTGTCCGGTGGTTGGCCTTTCGGCCAAGAATAACAAGAAGTTATAAGCCCATTTGTTGGCTAAATGATGCAGCAGATCAATAATCTCTGAACAGCAGGAGGAATCTCATGCAATTGAAAAAGAAACTTTTGGGCGCCGGCATTGCCGTCGCGCTGGGAGCGGCCGGCACCGCGTCGGCCACTACCGGCTATGCGCCGCACGGGATCGGTATGAAGGCTAAGGGGATGGGTGGTGTCGGTATCGCCATCGCCCAGGATGCCGTGGCGGCCGGCATGAACCCGGCTAACATGGCCTGGGTGGGTAATCGTGTTGATCTCGGCGTAGATATCTTTAGGCCGATTCGGGATGCCAGTCGTACCGGGTCACTTAACCCGGCATTGGATGGGAATTTCGATGCGAACGGAACCAAGCTCTTTCCAATACCGGAATTCGGTTTGAATTTGGCGATCGATAGTGCAATGACGGTTGGCGTTTCTGTCTTCGGTAACGGCGGCATGAACACCGACTACAAAACGGCTATCCCTGCCTTTGGCACTTCCAAAGCGGGGGTTGACTTGGCGCAGATGTTCGTCGTCCCGAATTTTTCCTATAAGCTGAATCAGGACAATGCTGTCGGTGTGGGGTTGAATCTCGTTGTGCAGGCTTTTGAGGCAAGTGGCCTGCAAAACTTCGACGGCGCCCCTTCTGCCACTCCGGGCAAGGTGACGAACAATGGTCACGATATTTCCTATGGCGCCGGTCTTCGAGTGGGTTGGACTGGAAAGGTTGCCCCTGGCGTAACGGTTGGGGCTACCTATCAGACCCGTACCTATATGACCGAGTTTGACGACTACAAAGGCCTATTTGCGGAGCAGGGGGACTTTGACATTCCGTCGAACTATGGGATTGGTGTGGCGGTCGAGGCAACTCCGGATCTGACCATTGCAGCGGATTTCATGCGCATCAACTATGGTGAGGTTGATTCTATCAGCAATACGATCGCTTGTTTTGTTGCCGGAACCTGTCAGTTAGGGGCAAACAATGGCCCAGGTTTTGGATGGAAGGATCAAAATATAGTAAAGGTGGGCGTTGCCTACAAGGCACAGCCGAATCTCTTGCTGCGGGCAGGCTATGTTCATGGGTCTGCTGTGATTCCCAGTAGCGAGGTACTATTCAACTTCCTTGCTCCCGCCACTGTGCAAAACCACCTAACTTTGGGTGGCACTTACACCCTGGGTAATGGGGACGAAGTGACCTTTGCGTACATGCATGCATTTGAAGAGTCGATCAAGGGGTCGATCGCGGCAGCGCTTGGAGGTGGTACGGGTGAGATAAAGATGCACCAGGATTCCTTGGGTGTAGCCTACAGCTGGAAGTTCTGATCACCTCATGATCACTGGATCCTGAGTCATTGGAGGGCCATGGCGACATGGCCCTTTTTGTGTCGGGCCTGGCGGGCCCGGCTCTTTGCAAGCAAGACCAAATGTCTGGAGGAGAAACCATGAAAATGCAAAAGACCCTCGGTTTGCTGGCGGGTGTGGCGCTGATGCCTTCCGCCTGGGCGGGCACCTACCTGGATGCGGATTGGGCCAAGCAGGCCTGCGATGCCTGGAACAAGTCCGAGACTTTGACCCAGGAGCTGGGCGGCGACAACTGGGCCGGTAACAATGGTGGCCGTGGTTACAAGATCATTCGTCTGTATCGGGAAAAATGCGGGCCGGGTTCTGCGGTGCAGCTCACCATCTCGCAGCAGGACGGCAAGGCGATCTGTACCTATGGCGGAAAACCAACCGACGAGAAACTCAACGACGACATGGACTACCTGATGTGGGCCACCTACGACGATTGGCAGTGCATGGGTCGTGGTGACTGGGGCTGTGGCGCCATGGGGGCCATGATGACCGGCAAGCTCAACTTCCAGGGCCCCAAGGGCGAGGCCATGGGTGTGATGGGGCCGTTCAATGCCTTCCTGCAGATGATGGACGACATCCCGGGTGATGCCAGTCAGTGTCCGAACTGAGTAGAGCGTTTCGTTGATGTTATGAAAAAGAACCCGGCGCCCTGGCGTCGGGTTCTTTATGAGAGGTTGTTGCGAGTTGCACGGTGGGGTTCGCAGTGTTTATTACATCCTATAGCCTTCAAAGCCAAGCTTTACGAACCCTTGCGTCCTTCGCGGTTTAACTTTCCGCATGCAAGGGTTGGCGCCCAATGCTGTAGTAGCTGAGCCCCGCTGCCCGCACGGCCTCGGGATCATAGATGTTGCGGCCGTCGAACAGTGCCTTTTGGCGCAGCTTTTCGGCGAGATCGGCGAAATCCGGGCTACGGAATTCGATCCACTCGGTGACGACTGCCAGGGCGTCGGCCCCCTCGATCGCCTGTTCGGCGCTGTCGCACAGCACCAGGTCATCGCGATCGCCGTAGATGCGTCTTGCCTCATCGCCTGCCACCGGGTCGAAGGCGCGCACACTTGCGCCTGCCTGCCACAGGGCCTCCATCAGGGTGCGACTGGAGGCCTCGCGCATGTCGTCGGTGTTGGGTTTGAAGGCGAGGCCCCAGAGGGCAATGGTCTTGCCCTCCAGATCGCCATCGAAGTGCTCGCTGATCTTGCGGAACAACACCTCTTTCTGTCGCTGATTGACGTCCTCGACCGCCTCCAGCAGTTGCGGGCGATACCCTACCTGTCGCGCCGTGTTCACCAATGCCTTCACATCCTTGGGAAAACAGGAACCGCCGTAGCCGCAGCCCGGGTAGATGAAGTGGTAACCGATGCGGGGGTCGGATCCGATGCCGACCCGCACCTTTTCGATGTCCGCCCCCAGGGTCTCGGCCAGGTTGGAGAGCTCGTTCATGAAGCTGATCTTGGTGGCCAGCATCGCATTGGCCGCGTACTTGGTGAGTTCGGCCGAGCGCACGTCCATGAAGATCAGCCGCTCGCGGTTGCGGTTGAATGGCGCATAGAGTCGCCGCATGGCTTGAATGGACCGGGAGTTCTCTGTGCCCACCACAATGCGATCGGGTTTCATGAAGTCCTCTATCGCGGC
>RFHJ01000093.1 GCA_003696905.1 Gammaproteobacteria bacterium
ATCCTGATCTTCGCCGTCGGCGCGGGCGTGTCCATCTATGAAGGCATCCTTCATATCCGTCATCCCGAACCCATGACCAACCCGCTGATCAACTACATCGTGCTGGGCCTGGCCATTCTGTTCGAGGGGGCGGCCTGGTGGTTCGCGCTACGGGAGTTCGGCAAGGCCAAGGGGCAGATGGGCTATATCGAGGCGGTGCAGCGGGGCAAGGACCCTTCGATGTTCGTGGTGCTGTTCGAGGACTCCGCCGCCCTGCTGGGTCTGCTGGTGGCGCTGCTCGGCATCTCGCTGGCCCAGTACACCGGTCTTGCCTGGCTGGACGGCCTGGCCTCGGTGGTGATCGGCCTGATCCTGGGGAGCACGGCCATCTGGCTGGCGATCGAGACCAAGGGTCTGCTGATCGGCGAGAGCGCCGGCCGCCGGGTGGTGGAAGGGATCCGGGCGCTGGTGGAGAAGGAACCGGCCATCGAGGCGATCAAGGAGTTGCTCACACTGCACATGGGACCCGATTTCATCCTGGTGACGATCAGTGCCGACTTTCGCGACGACCTGGATGCAGAGACGATCGAACGCACCATTGCGAGGCTGGACAAGGCCATCAAGGCCCAGTATCCCGAGGTGAAGAAGGTATTCATCGAGGCCGAGTCTCTCTGCCCCCGCGATCAAGCGGTGAACACGGCGCCGTGCTGAGGGAGGAGGCTGACGGTATCCCATCATGAAGATCCACCTGATCGCCGTGGGCGAGCGCATGCCCGGCTGGGTGCAGCAGGGATATGAGGAATACGCCCGGCGCCTGCCCCGCGAATGTGCCTTGCAACTGAACGAGATCGCACCGGGGCGGCGGGGCAGGAACGCCGATCTGGCCCGTGCGGTACGCGAAGAGGGACGGCGGATGCTGGCCGCCATCCCCAAGGGCGCCCGGGTGATCGCCCTGGAGGTGGAGGGGCGGGCCTGGAGCACCGAACAACTGGCGCAGCAGCTGAAGCACTGGCTCGCCGAAGGCCGCGATGTCGCGCTGCTGGTCGGGGGCCCGGAGGGGCTGTCGGATGAGGCGCGCGCGGCCGCCGACCAACAGTGGTCGCTGTCGCCGCTGACCCTGCCTCACCCCCTGGTACGGGTGATCGTGGCGGAACAGCTCTACCGCGCCTGGAGCATCCTCAACAACCATCCCTATCATCGTGCCTGAGCTCATCCTTGCCTCCCAGTCGCCCCGCCGGGCCGAACTGTTGCGCCAGATCGGGGTCGGGTTTCGGGCCCATCCAGCACACATCGACGAGACCCCGCTCGCCGGAGAGACCGCCACCGACTATGTCCTTCGCATGGCGATAGAGAAGGCCCGGGCGGTGCATGCCCTGTATCCGGGCAGCGCGGTTGTGGGCTCCGACACGGCGGTCATCCTCGATGACCGGATACTGGGGAAACCGGAAAACCGGGAAACGGCCATCGCCATGCTGGTCTCGTTGGGCGGACGATCGCATCGGGTATTGACCGCAGTGGCCCTGGCGCACGGCACGGTAGAGAGCGCCCTGAGCGACAGCCGGGTCTGGTTCCGCGCCATCGACAGACAGGAGGCGGCCCGCTACTGGGACACCGGAGAGCCGACCGACAAGGCGGGAGGCTACGCCATCCAGGGACGCGGCGCAGTGTTCGTCGAACGTATCGAGGGGAGCTATTCCGGCATCATGGGCCTGCCATTGTTCGAGACCGCACAGCTGCTGAGCCGTATCGGGATCCGTCTTCCCTGAAATTTGCGTCCCGGGCACTCCTGCGACCTTAGGCGGTCCAAGATCCCCAGGATCCGGGGTCGGAGTCGGCACTCCCAATCCCTGAGACAGACTCCGGCCCTCAGGTAGTACCGACTCCGACCGCAGGGATACAACTGCTGCCTTCGACCCCCTGTTAAACTGCTGCACATGAGCGAAGAAATCCTGATCAACATCACGCCACCCGAAACCCGTGTCGCCGTCATCGAGAATGGCGTGGTACAGGAGATCATCATCGAGCGCACCGCCAGGCGTGGCCTGGTGGGCAATATCTACAAGGGCAAGGTCTGCCGGGTGTTGCCCGGCATGCAGGCGGCCTTCGTCGACATCGGCCTGGAACGCGCCGCCTTCCTGCATGCATCGGATATCTTTACCGGTGACCGGCAGGACAGCCAGCAGATTACCGAACTGGTACGCGAGGGCGGCGAGATCGTGGTCCAGGTGGTCAAGGATCCCCTCGGCAGCAAGGGCGCGCGCCTGACCACCAACATCTCCATTCCCTCGCGCTACATGGTGCTCGTTCCCCAAATGCAGAACATCGGTGTCTCGCAGAAGATCGAGGACGACACCGAACGGGCGCGGCTGCGCCAGATTCTTTCTGCCTTCGCCGAGGAATCGGACATTCCCGGGGGCTTCATCGCCCGGACCGCCGCGGAGGGTGCTGGCGAGGAAGCCCTGCGCTATGACATGCAGTATCTACAGCGCCTGTGGCGCTCGATCCAGGAACGCGCCGCCGAGGCGCGGGCGGTGACCGTCCTGCACGAGGATCTGCCGCTGGGCCTGCGCGCACTGCGTGACCTGGTGGGCCCAGAGGTGGAGCGGGTGCGCATCGATTCCCGCTCCACCTGGGAGAAGGCCCGCCTGTTCGCCCACAAGTTTCTGCCGGACTCCGACGCCCAGATCGAGTACTACCCGGGCGAACGGCCCATCTTCGACCTCTATGGCGTAGAGGACGAGATCCAGAAGGCGCTGCGGCGCACGGTGGAGCTGAAATCGGGTGGTCACCTGGTCATTGATCAGACCGAGGCGATGACCACCATCGATGTC
>RFHJ01000094.1 GCA_003696905.1 Gammaproteobacteria bacterium
AAGGCCATCGGTCGCGCCGGTGCCGGGGTCAACAACATCCCCGTGGATCGGATGACCGAGGCCGGCATCCCGGTATTCAATGCCCCTGGCGCCAATGCCAATGCGGTCAAGGAGCTGGTGATCGCCGGCATGCTGATGGCGGCGCGTAACATCGGGCCGGCATGGAACTTCGCCCGTTCGCTGGAGGGCAGTGACGAGGAGATCGGCAAGGCGGTCGAGGCAGGGAAGAAGAACTTCGTCGGTTTCGAACTGCCGGGGCGCACCCTGGGTGTGATCGGCCTGGGGGCCATCGGGGTCAAGGTGGCCAATGCCGCCCGTGCCCTGGGCATGAATGTCGTCGGATACGATCCTACCATCACCGTGAAGTCGGCATGGCAACTGGATGCCGGCGTGCAACAGGCGGTTTCGCCCGATGACCTGGTTTCGCGCAGCGATTTCGTCACCCTGCATATCCCGCTTACCGAGGAAACCCGCAACAAGATCAATGCCGAGCGGATTGCCCTGATGCCGGAAGGGGCGGTGATCCTCAACTTCGCACGCAATGGTCTGGTGGATGACGAGGCGGTGGTCAAGGCGCTCGACGAGGGACATCTCTATGCCTACGTCTGTGACTTTCCCAGCAATCTGCTCAAGGACCATCCCCGGGTGGTCACCCTGCCGCACCTGGGCGCCTCCACTCGCGAGGCCGAAGAGAACTGCGCGGTAATGGTGGTGGACGAGGTGCGGGACTGGCTGGAGAACGGCAATGTGCACAACTCGGTCAATTTCCCCGAGATCGAATTGCCGCGTACCCAGGGCTACCGCTTGGCGGTGGTCAATGCCAATGTGCCCAACATGCTCGGCCAGGTATCGACCCTGCTGGCGGACGCCGGCCTGAACATCCTCGACATGCTCAACAAGTCGCGCGGCGAGATCGCCGTTACCCTGATCGATGTCGATCGGGCGCCCGAGCCCACGGTGGCCGAAGCCATCGCCAGTATCGAAGGGGTGCTGTCGGTGCGCTGCCTGGGCTGTTAGGGTCTAAACCGCGAAGGACGCCAAGGTGCGCAAAGGATAAGGTTTATGTCGCATGCCGAGCCGGCGAGACACTGGCCGAGACCGAGTCTGAAGGAATTGCCAAGTATCTAGTTCCAGGGCGATGACAAGGCGGGCATTGTTGTTTCTTTGCGGTTCTTTGCGTCCTTTGCGGTGGAATTTCATGAGGCGGTTATCCGGATGAGTGAAGAAGAACAGCTTGGCGAGATCCGCCAGCGCATCGACGCCATCGACGAGCAGATTCAGACACTGCTGAACCGTCGTGCCGAGGCGGCGATGGAGGTGGCGCGGATCAAACTCGCCTCCGATCCGAATGCCGTCTTCTACCGGCCCGAGCGCGAGGCCCAGGTGCTGCGCATGGTCAAGGCGCGTAACCAGGGACCCCTGCCGGACGAGGAGGTGGCCAGGCTGTTTCGCGAGATCATGTCGGCCTGCCTGGCATTGGAACGCCCGCTGCAGGTGGCCTATCTGGGGCCTGAAGGCACCTTCACCCAGGCGGCGGCCCTCAAGCACTTCGGCCACTCGGTGCGCACCCAGCCGCTGTCGAGCATCTCCGACGTATTCCAGGAGGTGGAGAGCGACAAGGCGGACTACGGGGTGGTGCCGGTAGAGAACTCCAGCGAGGGGGTGGTCAATCACACCCTGGACATGTTCATCTCCTCGTCGCTGCAGATCTGCGGCGAGGTGTCGTTGCGCATCCACCAGAACCTGCTGGGCAAGGCGCAACCGCTGGAGGAGATTCGCACCGTCTTCTCGCATCAGCAGTCGCTGGCACAGTGTCGCAACTGGCTGGATCGTCACCTGCCCTATGTGGAGCGGGTGGCAGTGGGCAGCAATGCGGAGGCGGCGCGCCTGGCGGCGGAGACGCCGCATGCCGCGGCCATTGCGGGCGAGGCCGCTGCCGAACTCTATGATCTGGACATTCTGGCGTGTCATATCGAGGACGAGCCGGACAACACCACCCGCTTTCTGGTGATCGGGCGTCATGCCAGCGGACCCTCGGGGGACGACAAGACCAGCCTGATGGTGACCACGCGCAACGAGGCAGGGGGGCTGTACCGACTGCTCGCCCCGCTGGCCCATCACGGGGTGAGCATGACGCGCATCGAGTCCCGACCCTCGCGCCGGGGCAACTGGGACTATGTCTTCTTCATCGACCTGCTGGGTCACCGGGAGGAGCCCGAGGTTAGCAAGGCCCTCGAGGAGCTGCGGGGGCTGGCGGGCATGTACAAGGAACTGGGCTCCTATCCACGTGCCGTCCTGTAGCAGGAGAATGACCACATGAATGGCGACAACCGTTTCATCGACCGGGCGGCGCCGGGCATCGCCCATTTGCAGCCCTATGTGCCTGGAAAGCCCGTCTCCGAGCTGGAGCGCGAGCTGGGAATCACCGATTCGATCAAGCTGGCCTCCAACGAAAACCCGCTGGGCCCCAGTCCAGCGGTGAAGCGGGCCATCGAGGCGGAAATGGGGGCGTTGGCGCGCTATCCGGATGGCGGGGCCTGG
>RFHJ01000095.1 GCA_003696905.1 Gammaproteobacteria bacterium
CATGCAGGTGGTCAAGGGACTGCGGGTGACCGATGCGGCCGCCCTGCAGTGCGTAAAGGAAGCCGCCGGTGTGGTCCGGGTGGAGATCGAGGCCCTGCTGTCGATGGGGCTGGCGAATTCCCCCATGGCCGGCACACGAATCCGCGTCGTCTCGGGAAATCATGTCACGGCGCGCCCCCTGGGAGTGCTGGATGGGGTGGACTACCAGCACACCGGAGAGGTGCGCCGCGTCGATACCGAGGGAATCGGACGTCATCTGGAGCAAGGCACAATCGTCCTGATACCGCCGCTTGGCTATTCCCCGACCGGCGAGGTGTTCAACCTGAATGCAAGCGACGTGGCCGCCGCGGTGGCCCAGTCCCTGCGGGCCGACAAGCTTGTCTACCTGAGCGAGGGACCCGTGCTCGGACGCAGCCGCCGGCAACCCACCAGCCTGGCACCCGGCGAGGTCGACACCCTGTTGCAACGCCGGCGTTCCCTCGAGGAGGAAAATGTTCGGATACTGCGCAATGCGGCCGAGGCGAGTCGCGGGGGGGTACGCCGGGTCCATGTATTGAACCGGCAGGCCGATGGAGCGCTGCTGCAGGAGTTGTTCACCCGCGACGGTGCCGGGCTGATGATCACGCGTGAGCCCTACGAACGGATTCGTGCCGCAGGCATCGACGACGTGGGCGGCATACTGGAGTTGATCGAGCCACTGGAACAGACCGGCATCCTGGCGCGCCGTTCACGGGAGTTGCTGGAACAGGAGATCGACCGTTTCGTGGTGATCGAACGAGACGCCAGCGTCATCGGCTGTGCCGCCCTGTATCCCTTCGAGAAGGAAGGCATGGGGGAACTGGCCTGCCTGGCCGTGCATCCGGACTACCGCGGCGAAGGCCATGCCACTCGTCTGCTCGAGCGCATCGAGCAGCTGGCCAGAGAGCAAGGGCTAGGCACCCTCTTCGTCTTGAGTACCCGCACCGCCCATTGGTTCCGGGAACATGGTTTTCAACCTGCCGGGCTCGACCGGCTGCCGGGGCGGCGGCGCGATCTCTACAATTGGCAGCGCCAGAGCAAGGTCTTCATCAAGACGCTCGATTGAAGGCGGTCACCGATGCGGTTCGTACCTCACCGCATCCTACGGCCCGCCGGGCGTGCGGCAGCGAAAATACCAACTATTTGTTGCCTGTGCTCTGCGACGGGGATGATTGCCCGCCTTGCGACGGCTCCTGGGGCTTTGCACTCCCCTTCGCCTTTGCCCCTTCCTGCTTCTCGTTATTGCGCTTGGGTGCGGCGCCCATGGTCGCACCCTGGTCGCTCCACATGTTGCGGAACTCGTTTGGCGAGTTACGCGCGTTGCGCTCGAACTCGTTCTCCACGTCGATGGGGTTGGGTACGCTGATATAGGGCATGGTGAAACCGGGCGGTAGGCGTCCCATGGAATTCGGCGTATTCAGCGCGTCTTCCCACATCTCCGCGATGGACTCCTCGGGATCGGAGGGATCGATCCACTTGAAGGGCACATCGTTGCCCCAGGGCGTGACCCCCTTCCATTGGTCCGGGCCGAAGTTGCCGAAGAAGCCTTCACCCCAGCCGGGGAAATCACCCCAGGGAAAGTTCTTCATCGGGTGATCCTTCCATTTCCGGTACGCGAAGGGACCCGTCCGCCACGGATGGAAGTTGGGGTCGGCCCAATAGCCTTCGTGCTGCAGCGGATCCTGCAGCGGACCATTGTCCTTCTTCAACAGATCGCTCCAGTCCCAGTTCTTCCAGCTCCGTTTCTTCGGCGGCAAGGGAGGGTAATAGGCATAGGGCGATTGGGCGGTCGACGGGTAATAGCCGGAATAACCCTGTCCCACGCCATAGTAGCCGTAACCGGACCCGGTGTTGCCATAGGCCTGCCGCCCCCCGCCATAGGCATAAGGGTCGGCAGCATAGCCGGGAGCGGCGCTATAAGCGCCATAGGATTGTGTGCCCGTTGTCGCGTCATAGCCTGACCCTTGCGCATAGCCCTGAGGCAGAGTCCCCGAGGCATAGTCGTAGGCATAGCCACCATAGGGGGCGTAGCTGTTGCCGGCATAGGGGGCGACATACGGATAATAGGCCCCATAATTCTGAGCCGTGGCTGCGGCGGCACCTCCCAACAGGGCGACAACCAACGCAGCGTTCAGACGGGTCGTAGCTTTCATTTACTCTCCTGCGCGGACCAGCAATCGCTTCACTGGCCCCAATAACCAAAATTTAACTTATGATAACAAATTTATTTTTATAGTTCAGGGTGATTCATCTCGACCCCAGGGTAGCGTCATCTCAGGGAAGGGAAGGTCTGAAAAATTCAGACCTTCCCTAGGGCTGCGTCGCCTAACTTCATACCGTCTTGAAATGTTTACTCGAAAAACGCCGTGCATCCATTCCTGCACCCTGCGCTCGCCGGCGGAACCCAGCTTCGACGTTCATCGCCACCCGGTGTTGTACTTGGGTAAGGCCCTAGCCGTCTTCAGCGGCCTCGTCGTTATCGTTCGACCCGGCGATCCGCCCGAGGTTCAGCCCAGGCAGACACACAGCACCGTTTCTCCGCATCACTCTCCACTGTCAACCGATCGATGCTGACTGGCACGACTGATGATCCGAACCTCTTGCACGCAATTTTGCATGCAGCGCGATGCGTGGATATCCGGACCGGTGTCACGTATGAACCCCTCACGGTTGGGCATCTCGATCTTCGGCAAGGTCTTGGCATCGACCACCGTATCTTCGTCGAGAAGGTCGTTCATCGCCAGTACATAGGCAACCAGCGCATAGACCTCGTCCGACGTAAGCGACTGTGCGTTACCAAAAGGCATGGCGCGGTAGATGTAATCCCAGAGGGTGGTTGCATAGGGCCAAAAATTACCCACCGTCTTACGCGGGCGATCAGCCGTCAATGGCGTGCCATCCCACACCAGGGGCGGGAAACGTCCGACTCCTTCACCGAATTCTCCATGACAGGAAGCGCACTTTGTCTGAAAAATGGCCTCCCCGGCCTCCGCCGTGCCACTGCCCTCTGGCAGGCCAACACCGTCGGGCCGCACATCAATGTCCCAGGGCTTGATCTCATCGGCACTGATCGGTCGACCCAGGCCCCATTCCGCCACGACGGGCTCATCCGCGCACGCCACCATCGCCACCGCCGCCAAGATCAGGCATCGCATCAGACACCCATCACACATCGAGCTGAACATTCTCCACCTCACCGCTGGGATGAATCAGCCAGGTCTGTATGGCATTGTTGTGATACATGCTGTTCATCCCTCGGACAGCGCGCAATTGCCCCAACGTCGGCTGCACATAGCCTGTCTCGTCGATGGCGCGGCTCTGCAACAGGGCCTGCCCGCCCTGCCAGTTCCATTCGATCTCAAACCGCGTCAGCGCCTTGTCCAATACCAGACCCTTGAGACGAGCGCTCCGCCAATTGCGTCCCCCATCAAAGGACACATCGACGGCCTTGATCCGACCTGCTCCCGACCATGCCAGACCTTCAACCATGAAGCGTCCGCGCCCAGGCATCGGTCGTTCCGGACAGGGTGAGGTGATGACCGATTTCGCCTCCTGCACGAAGGTGAACTGGCGTGCCTTGCCACTCGGCAAGAGGTCCGTATAGGTCGCAGTCTCCTCCCGTGTCTCCCAGGGTCGATCACCGACTTCGAGTCGCCGTAGCCATTTTACGTTTGCCACCCCCTCCCAGCCGGGCAACAACAGCCGCAGGGGATACCCCTGTTCAGGACGCAGAGGTTCCCCATTCTGGGCATATACGATCAGGGCATCGTCCATGGCTTTTTCGATAGGGAAGCTGCGCGCCAAGCCGGCCGCATCCGCCCCTTCCGCCAGCAACCAGCGCGCTCCCTTACGAATGCCCGCTTCACGCAACAGATAGCGCAGTGGAACACCGGTCCATTCCGCGCAACTCAGCATCCCGTGAGTGAATTGAAGTGCGTTGTGCATCGCACCATGCTGCTCCATGGCACCATTGCCGGCACACTCGATGAAATGAATCCGACTGACCGATGGAAAACGCATCAGCTCGTCGACGCGAAAGACCAAGGGTTGCTCCACCATGCCGTGGATCACCAAACGATGCTGTTGCGGATCGATCTCCGGCGTCCCCGCATGGTGTCGTTCGAAAAAAAGCCCATTCGGCGTGATGATGCCGTGCAGATCCTGCAGAGGTGTAAAGCTGACAGAGGCCTCCCGGGTCGGCCGGATCCAGGGTAGGAATCGCCGAATGACCGACTTTTCATAGGGCGAGGGCTGTCCGTAGGCCCGCGTCGCCACACCGGGGCCTGGTCGGTGGCTCCATGGCGGCACCACCAGCTGCGAGGTCGACAGGCCGTCGGCCTCCGCCCGTCGCCCTCCGGCTAGCGCCGCCAACCCCCCAAGCAACCCACTGCCCAAAAAACGACGACGGTCGAACACAAGCCGCGACAGCTTGTCACCGCTGTTCTTCGTATCTTTATCGTCCCTCATCGGTGGAAGTACACCATAGCAATACCTCATTGGGAAGCGTCCCAAACCGGGCCATCAGGGTAGTGTCATCTAACTGCCATGAGTTCTTGGCCACACCCCTGATCATGGAAAAGCCCGGCCGGCGGTCATCGATGCGGTTCGTGCCTCACCGCATCCTCCGACTTCGTAGGGTGTGGTGAGCCTTGCGAACCGCACCAGAAATGGTGCCCAGATGTGTATTTCCACCCTACCGTACGCGGAGCGGGGCGCCTGCTCGAAAAACGCCGCCAACCCATCCCCGCACAGTATGGACCCTATGAGGATGCGCCTGCCGCCAAAGGTTTTCGAACGCCCCCTTTCAACACATCACAAGTTTAGATAACCGAGCCCTGGCGCCCAAGTCACTACCATCCGACCAGGGTGGAAGTAGCAGAAAAAAGAATGGGCGCTGCGGCATCTGCCGAGCGCCCATCTCTTCGCAGCCAGACGGACCGCCACGAATGCGAACGGATCCCAATCGTCAGCCGGCCTCCTTGCGCGCCTTGGTCTCCTTGATGACCTCTTCCGCCACATTCGCCGGACAAGGCGCATAGTGGGAGAACTCCATGGAGAACTGCCCGCGACCCGAGGTCATGGTCCGCAGGTCGCCGATATAGCCGAACATCTCGGCCAGCGGCGCCTCGGCCTTGACGCGTACACCGGTCGGCCCCGACTCCTGACCCTGGATCATGCCACGTCGACGGTTGAGGTCGCCGATCACGTCACCGACGTGATCCTCGGGGGTGAACACGTCCACCTTCATGATCGGCTCGAGCAGCTGCGGGCCGGCCTTGGGCATGGATTGGCGATAGGCCGCCTTGGCGGCGATCTCATAGGCGATGGCCGAGGAGTCCACCGGGTGGAAGCCACCGTCGACCAGGGTCACCTTGACATCGAGCATGGGGAAGCCGGCCAGCGGACCTTCCTGCATGCTGATCTCGAAGCCCTTCTCGACCGCTGGCCAGAATTCCCGCGGCACATTGCCACCAGTGACGGTGGATTCGAACTCGAAGCCGCTGTTCTTCTCGCCCGGCTCGATCACATAGTCGATCTTGGCGAACTGACCGGAACCACCCGTCTGCTTCTTGTGGGTGTAGCTGTCCTCGACCCGCTTGGTGATGGTCTCGCGATAGGCCACCTGCGGCTTGCCCATCTCCACCTCGACCCCGTGGGTTCGCTTGAGGATGTCCACCTTGATGTCCAGGTGCAGCTCGCCCATGCCCTTGATGATGGTTTCACCCGATTCCTCGTCGGTCTCGACGCGGAAGGAGGGATCCTCCTGCATCATCTTGTTCAGCGCCACACCCAGCTTTTCGGTGGAGGCCTTGTCCTTGGGCGTGATCGCCACCGAGATCACCGGCTCGGGGAACACCATCGGTTCCAGGGTCGCCGGATTGTTCGGGTCGGCCAGGGTATGCCCGGTCTGGGTGTTCTTCAGACCCAGCAGTGCAACGATGTCACCGGCCTGGGCCGAATCCAGCTCCTTGCGCTCGTTGGCGTGCATCTCGACGATCCGGCCAATGCGCTCGGTCTTGCCCGTATAGGTATTGAGCACGGTATCGCCCTTCTTGAGTTTCCCCGAATAGATGCGGGTGAAGGTCAGGGCGCCGAAACGGTCGTCCATGATCTTGAACGCCAGTGCGCGCAGCGGACGATCCGGGTCGACGATGGCGTATTCGCCAGTCTCGTTGCCCTCCAGATCCATCTCCGGCTGGGGCTTCACCTCGGTCGGATTCGGTAGATAGTCGACCACTGCATCCAGTACCAGCTGGATGCCCTTGTTCTTGAACGCGGAGCCGCAATAGGTCGGGAAGAAATCGAGATTGATGGTGCCCTTGCGGATGCAGCGCTTGACGTCCTCGATGGACGGTTCCTCACCTTCCAGATAGGCCTCCATCAGGTCGTCGTCCTGCTCCACGGCAGTTTCGATCAGCTGCTCGCGATATTCCTCGACCTTGTCGGCCATGTCCGCCGGCACCTCCTCAATGCGGTATTTCTGCGGGTCGCCCGAGTCATCCCAGATCCAGGCCTTGCGGGTGAGCAGGTCCACCACGCCGACGAAATCGTCCTCGATGCCGATCGGCAGGGTCATCACGAGGGGGTTGGCGCCCAGCACGTCCTGCACCTGCTTGACCACGCGATAGAAGTCCGCGCCCATCCTGTCGAGCTTGTTGACGAAGATGATGCGCGCCACCTCGGACTCGTTGGCATAGCGCCAGTTGGTCTCGGACTGGGGCTCCACCCCCCCAGATCCGCAGAATACGCCTACACCGCCATCGAGCACCTTCAGCGAACGGTACACCTCGATGGTGAAGTCCACGTGTCCGGGGGTGTCGATGATGTTGAGGCGGTGATCCTTCCAGAAGCAGGTGGTGGCCGCCGACTGGATGGTGATCCCGCGCTCGCGCTCCTGGTCCATAAAGTCGGTAGTGGCCTCGCCATCGTGCACCTCACCGATCTTGTGGGTCTTGCCGGTGAGGTTGAGGATGCGCTCGGTGGTGGTGGTCTTGCCCGCGTCCACGTGGGCGAAGATACCGATGTTGCGATACAGGTTGAGATCAGTCATGTCGGGTCTCTTGATAGAGTGTCTAAAATTTCAGTTGAATCCAGTTCCACGCTGCCAGCGGTGGGCAGAACAACCGGGCAAGCGTCCACACAAGTGCAAAAGGCCACCCGTCAGCAAAACCAACTCGTTGATTTTGCTGAAAATTTCTTGATTCCACAGGGAAATAGGCGCGTATTCTATCACCCTCTGACGAAAAACGCTCGGAAAATGTTCCCCAGGGTAGCTGTTCGCCGCCCCTGCCGTCCGACCTGCAAGGAATCCAGGGTACAGGATAGAATGCGCACAACCCGCCAACCTGGACCGGCACCGGCCCCGCCCGGGCCAGTACATCCCCCTCGAATTGCGAACGGACCGCCCAAACAAACTGGAGAACAACGAATTGCGCGCATTCCCGTCTCGCCAGCGGATGGTCGACCTGATCTCGGCGCTGGCCATTCTGCTGCCACTTCCCGCGTCGGGTGGAGCACCACCCGATGTCGCCGAACTGACCGAAGACTATTTTCTCGGCGAGGTGCCGGTCGTGCTCTCCGCGAGCCGACTCGCCCAGCCCGTCTCGGAATCGCCGGCGTCCATGACCATCATCGACCGCGAAATGATCGAGGCATCGGGCGCGATCGACATTCCCGATGTGCTGCGCCTGGTGCCCGGCTTCCAGGTATCCCACATCGCGGGGCAGAACCAGACCGCCCAATACCATGGCCTGGCAAGCCAGCATCCCAAGCGTATGCAGGTGTTGATCGACGGGCGCTCGGTCTATCACTCGGCTTTCGGCGGGGTGCACTGGGACACCCTGCCGATCGTCCTGGACGACATCGAACGCATCGAGGTCTTGCGCGGCTCCAACGCCTCCGCCTTTGGCTCCAACGCCTTCATGGGGGTCATCAACATCGTTACCCGCAAGGCAGTGCAGGACAGGGGCCGCTCGGTCTCCGCGCTGACCGGCTACAATCGCACCCGCGAGGCGACCCTCCGATTCGGCGACCGGCTCGGCGCCCTGGACTACCGCATCACCCTCGATGGCTTCACCACCGACGGGTTCCCAAACCATGTCCACACCCACACCTGGTGGGATTCGGTGGGAGGGCCCGCAGATCCTGCCACTCTGATCACCGGTACCCCCCTGGCCCCTGAAACAACCCCCTTCGAACTGGCGCGCAACGACAGCCAGCAGATCGGGCGCTTGAATTTCCGCGGCGACTGGCTGCTGGGCAGCGGTGACCTGATGCTGTTGGAGCTGGGCTATGTGCGCAACGACCGGGACAATGTGCTGGACAATGGCAACTTCGAATTCAACCGCCCCGACGAGAATCTGCGCGCCTATTCCGGTCTGCTCAGGTGGTCGCGGGCACTGCAGGAGAATGCGGAGGTCTCACTCCAGGTTTCCTACAATCGATTCCTCTTCGACGACCGCCGCATCGAATTCCTGATCGACGACCTCGACACCGGCACCACCCTGTTCAACTTTGGGCCCGTCCTGGGGGGTGCCCGCCTGCGCAACGATCGTTTCGACCTGGAACTCGAGCATACCCTGAACTTCACCGAGGGGTGGCGCGTGGCCTGGGGTGCTGGCCTCCGTGTCGACAGGGTGAGCAGTGCGAACTTCGCGGTGGACAACGACGCAGTGGACCGTTGGCAGTATCGCCTGTTCGCCAATACGGAAAGATATCTGGACGACGAGGGGCGCTGGATCCTCAACGCGGGCCTGATGCTCGAACATCAGGATGATCAGGGAAATTTTGCCTCGCCGCGTCTGGCCCTGAACTGGCACCTCGACGAATTCAACACGCTGCGCGTCGCGGTCTCACAGGCCTATCGCATGCCGTCGTTCTGGGAACAGAAGGGTGAGACCCGGCTGTTCGCACTCGAGCCGGACCGTTACCTGACCCCTGGCCTCCCACCTTTCGACTACCTGCTCTATACGACAGGCGACAACCGCATAGAACCGGAACGCCTCGACACCTTCGAGCTGGGGCTGGTCAGTGCAGAGTGGATTCCGGACTTGTCCCTGGACGTGCGCTATTTCAGAGAATGGCTGCGCGACTACATCGACGAGGTGCGATACCGGGGCGCCTGTGTCGGATGTGATGGGTCGACGGTAGCAGGCATCGCCTCCCATGACCTGCTGATCCATGAGAATGCCGGCCAGCTCGACCTGCACGGCCTGGAGTTTCAGGGACGCTTCCATATCAGTGACCGAACCTGGCTGCACGGAGCGGCGAGTTTCGTCTGGTCGCGCGGCCGCCGGATCAAGGAGAGGGATGCCGCCGGAAATGTCATCCAGACGGCAGATATCGGCGATTACGTACCGGAACACACCTTCAGTGCCCTGCTCGCCCACCGTTTCGATCACAACTGGAACGGTTCGATCGCCTATTATCGGATAAGCATAATGAACTGGCCAAACGACGGCGATCGGTTGAACCCCTATGATCGGGTCGATCTGCGTCTGGCGCGCAAACTCCGAATCGGCGGGCAGGACGCCCAGATCGAGCTGATCGGCCAGAACGTTTGGAACCAGGAATACGCGGAGTTTCGCAGCGACAACCGGTTCGAACGCCGCCTGTTTATGAGAATGCGGCTGGCGTTTCCCTGATGCAGGAAGCAAAGGACGATTAAAAGGGCCCATCGCGTGACAAGGACATGCCACGACCAGGAAGGTACCAGGAGCTCGCACCCGCATCGACCACGGGGGTGGCTGCACATCGTCGCGATCGGCGGCCTCCTGCTGACGGGGCTGGTCAGTGCAGATCGTTCGACCTCCATCCGGACGATACTGCTGCTCCAGTCGGCAGAGATGCCGCGATACGAAAAGGTGGCAACGGCCTTCCGTAGACGCATTACCGCGCAATGCGCACGACAGTCCCCCTGCCCCGAGATCACCACCGCAACCGTGGGCGAGCAAGAGGATGATGTCATCTCTACTGTCAACCTCATCGTAGCCGTTGGCCACAAGGCAGCCCGTTTGGCCAGGTCACGCTACCCGAGACACGTCCAGTTGCACGTCATGGTCTCGCGCACCGGTTATCTCAACCGCCCCTCTCCTTCGCGCCTGTCGGCAATCTTTCTCGAACAACCGCCGATACGCCTGCTGAAGTTCAGCCGTTATCTCTTGCCAGACCATCGAAGGATCGGAATCCTCCTCTCGTCACACACCCACTGGCGCAGCGAGCTGGAGAAGGCGGACATGCCGCACGACGATCTGGATCTGGCATTCCGCACGCTCGAGTCCGGACGCGAGGCCGGTCGGGCGATCCGCAGGATGCGGCCGCAGATCGACGTGCTTCTGGCGCTGCCGGATCCTGCCATCTACAACCGCAATACGCTGGGCACCATCCTATTGAGCACCTTTCGCAACGGCATCCCCGTGGTGGGCTTTTCGCAGGGAATGGTGAAGTCGGGCGCGGTGGCCGCCCTGTTCTCCACGCCGACGACCATCGGTGAGGAAGCCGCCGATCGTGCCTTGCGGATCCTCGCTGGGGCGCCGCCCATGCTCAGGTATCCGCGTCGATACGAAACGGCAGTGAACCGACGCGTTGCCGCGGCCATGCACCTCGAGCTTCCTTCCGACCGGGAGATTGCGCGATGGAGTGACGCGCCATGAGGTTGCCCGGCCTCACCAGCCTCAGAACACGTGCCCTGCTGCTCGGGCTGCTTCCCATGCTCCTCATGAGTCTGCTGCTGGGCGGCTATCTGGTGGGCGCACGCCTGAACGATCTGGAACAGGCGTTGCAAAGCCGCGGCCAGGCCCTTGCCAATGAACTGGCAGCCACCGCCATCTATGGCATCTTCAGTGGAGACACCGCCAGCCTGCGTGCCTCGGCAAAGCACTTCCTCGCACGAGCCGACGTCCTGACGATCGCCATCCGTGACGGCGACGGCAAAACCCTGCTCCGGGCAAGCAACCCGGCGCTGCAGCGGCTCTCGTCCCAACAACACCTTCGCCATTACCGCTTCGAGGCGCCGGTAAGAGGCATCGTCTCCAGCCAGCCCGCCGACGAGCTCGCCGAGGCCACTGGTCTCCCAGAACCCCAGCCGCTCGGCGAGGTGGAGCTCACCCTGGTCGATCGTTCCTATGGCCTGGCACCCGACGTCCTTGGTACCGCACTGTTGATCATGCTGGGCGGTATATTGGTGACCTCGTTGCTGGCGCTCATCATGACCCGGCAGGTGACACGTCCGATCATCGCCCTCTCCGAGGCGATCAAGCGCCTCAAGCGGGGTGACCTCTCGGCCCGCGTCGAGGAACGCTCCACTGGCGAGCTTCGCGTGCTCGAGGAGGGCTTCAACCAGATGGCGGAGCGTGTCGCCATGACCCAGGAGGAGCTGACCAGGGAAGTGGAGCAGATGGTACAGGACCTGCAAACCACCATGGATGCGCTGGAGGTACGCAACATTCAGTTGGACCTCGCCCGCAAGAAGGCCCTTGCCGCCAGCCAGGCGAAATCGGATTTCCTGGCGGTGATGAGCCACGAGATCCGAACCCCCATGAATGGCATCACCGGTTTCGCCCGCCTGCTGAGCCGCAGCCGGCTCGACCCGCTGCAACGCGAGCAGGTGAAGGCCATTCGTGAGTCCGCCGACAACCTGCTGGCCATCGTCAACGAGATCCTGGACTTCTCCAAGCTCGAATCCGGCCAGCTCCAGTTCCACGAAGAGCCTTTCCTCATCCGCAAGATGGTGCAGGGAGTCGTCACCCTGTTCTCCACCCAGGCCGAAGAGAAGGGATTGAAACTCCGTTCACTCGTCTACAACGACGTACCGGAGGCCATGCTGGGTGATGGTCTGCGCATTCGCCAGGTACTGATCAACCTGGTCAGCAACGCGGTCAAGTTCACCGAACAGGGCGAAGTCGTGATCCGGGTCATGTTGGACGGAGACGATGGTGAAGACCTGATCACCTTCAGCGTCGAAGATACCGGCATCGGCATCGACCCCCTCCGAGGCGACCAGCTGTTCGAGCCCTTCACCCAGGGGGAAGTGAGCACCGAGCGCCGCTATGGCGGCACCGGGCTGGGTCTGAGCATCAGCAAGAAGATCGTCAAGGTACTGGGCGGCGGTATTGGCTTCGACAGCAGCCCTGGCGAAGGCTCTACCTTCTGGTTCAGCCTTCCGCTGAAGCCCGCAGAAATTCCTGAGGAGGCGATGTCCAGCATCCTTTCCGACGATCCCGAGAGCATGCTCTCATCCTCGCCACTTTCCGGTGTCCGCATCCTGGTGGCGGACGACAATGCCATCAACCTGGAACTGACGCGTGCCATCCTGCATAGCTACGATGCACAGATCACGGCGGTCAGCGACGGTGCCCAGGCCGTGCGCGAGGCCGAGACCCACGCCTTCGATCTCATTCTGATGGACATCCACATGCCGGTCATGAGCGGCCTCGAGGCGGCCCGCAAGATTCGCACCGGTGACGGGGCCAGCTGCGACTGCCCCATCATTGCCGTGACCGCCGACATCACAGCGGAAACCCAGAAGCGGATCTTCGACTGCGGAATGAACGAGATCCTCGTCAAACCCATCGATGAAGGCAAACTACTCCTGACGATCAACAGCTTCTACCAGGTCGCGCAGGAAGCGCCGGCGCAACAGGAACGGGACACCTCCGACGAGGACAGGCCAGAGGAGCAACCGCCTGTGGAATCCCTGCAGGCCCTGCCATTGCGTGACCGTGCTGCCGCGCTGCGCATCGCAGCAAACGATGAGACAGTGGTCGAACGCATGTTCGGGATGTTCCTAGAGGACCTGGAGCAGGCACTGCCACAGATGCAGGCGCTGAAAGACGAGGGTGAGTGGCGTCTAATGTGGGAATACAACCACCGTTTACTCGGTGCCGCCGCGGCCTGTGGACTGCCTCGCACCCATCACACCCTGCAATTGATCGAGCAGGCCCTCGACAGCGAGCAGCGCCAACTGATCGATGCATTGCTGGGCCTGCTCGCAGAGCAGACGCGGGATCTCAAGGCAGAACGGTAACCGGCAGCTTCTTCCCTGCCACCGATCTCGGTCCCGAAACGGGCCGGTCACTCCAGCTGTTGCAGCCGGGCGCGGGTACTCTCCACAGCCTCTTCCACTCCCTTCCGCGCTCGGTCCAGATTGGCACGCGCCTGATCGAGGAGGGCGCGGTTCCAACGCCGCTGCTGCTGCCGGACCGCTGCGCTCAAGGCCGCACCCTCGAGCACCCTTCCGTCCACCCTCACCTCATAGGGGAGGGTCGCGTAGGCGAGCAGAGGGGTGGCGTGTTCCAAGGCACCCGGCTCGACCGCCTCGTAGGCGTAGAAGCAGCTGACCGTTCGATCTCCGTCGCCCACACGCACCTCCGCGAACTCCGGCTCGACGATGCGATCGTCCAGATGACGCCAGGTCGCCACATCGCTGCCGGTCAGATCGGAGGCCAGTCCCCGGCAGAAGCCGATGCGAGGATCTTCCTGGTCGCGCGAACAACCCTGCAATACCACCAGGGCCATAACGACCCCCGCCAATACTCCCTTGCTCATGCTGGTTTTCTCTCCGGTACTGAGTGTGGGGCCCGTCGAGTCCCGCTCAACGGTGACGGGCCAGATAGCGGTCCAGCTGATTGGCAAAGGCCTGCCGGTCCTGCTGGCTGAAGGCGGCCGGGCCGCCGGTGTGCACCCCGCTGGCCCGCAGGGTGTCCATGAAATCACGCATGTTGAGGCGCTGGCGAATGTTGTCTTCGGTATAACGCTCGCCCCTTGGGTTCAGCGCCGCCGCGCCCTTCTCCAACACCTCGGCGGCCAGCGGGATGTCGGCGGTGACCACCAGATCGCCCGGCGCCACCTGCTGGACGATATAGTTGTCGGCGACGTCGAAGCCCGCCGCCACCTGGACGCTGCGAATGTGCCGCGATGGCGGGGTCTGCAACGGCTGGTTTGCCACCAGCACCAGTTCGATCCCGGTGCGCTCGGCGGCACGGTAGAGGATCTCCTTGATCACTCGCGGTGCTGCATCGGCGTCGACCCAGATGCGCACGCTCAGGCCTGTTCCGTTTCCAGGTCCACCACCACGCGGCCACGTATCCTGCCGGCCAGGATCTCTTCGGCCAGCCGCGGCAGGTCCTCGAGCCGGGCCACCTGCTCGATCTCGGACAGCCGTTCATGCGGCAGCTCCCGGGCCAGCCGGTGCCACGCCTCGATACGTCGTTCCCGCGGGCACATCACCGAATCCACCCCACGCAGGCTCACGTTACGCAGAATGAACGGCATCACCGTGGTATGGAGCTCATGCCCCCCAGCCAGCCCGCAGGCGGCCACTGCGCCCCCGTAGCCCATTTCCGCAAGCACCCGCGCCAGTATCACTCCGCCCACGGTGTCCACCGCACCGGCCCAGCGCTGACTCTCCAGTGGCCGAGGTGGACTCGCCATCTCCTCACGCGAGACGATCTCGCTGGCACCGAGCCCACGTAACCACTCGGCGCCTTCGGGACGACCGGTGACCGCAGCCACCTCGTAGCCGAGTCGCGCCAGGAGGGTCACTGCCACGCTGCCGACGCCCCCCGAGGCACCGGTGACCACCACCTTTCCCCGATCCGGGGTGACGCCCGCCTCCTCCAGCGTCATCACGCACAGCATCGCGGTAAGACCGGCGGTGCCGATGGTCATGGCATCGCGCAGACTCAGGCCCTGCGGCAGGGGTACCAGCCATTCGGAACGCACCCGTTGGCGCTGGCTGTAGCCTCCCCAGTACCGCTCGCCCACGCCCCATCCGGTGAGAATCACCGGATCACCGGGGCGATAGTCGGGCGATTCGGAATGGCGGACTCTGCCCGCCAGATCGATCCCCGGCACCATGGGGAAGTTCCGTACCACCTTGCCCTTGCCGGTGATCGCCAGCCCATCCTTGTAGTTGAGACTCGACCAGGCGACATCCAGCAGCACATCGCCGTCGGGCAGATCGGCCTCGCTCAGTTTACGGACCTCGGCATGGGTCCGGCCATCATCGTCCTGGCTCAGCACCAGGGCACGAAAGGTATCGCTCACGGCATCTCTACTCATCGACAGAAGGGATGCAGACCTTGGCAAATCCCGTCGGCCGGGTCAATCCGAATGACATCGACCACTTCGATTATCATTTCACGATGTCTGATCGCACCCGTCTCGACCACCGGCTCTGTGTGGCCCCGATGCTGGACTGGACCGACCGCTGGTGCCGCTATTTCCTGCGCCAGATCAGCCAGCGGGTGGTGCTCTACACCGAGATGGTGACCACCGGCGCGCTGCTGCACCGGGAACCCGGCCGATTCCTCGACTTCGATCCCGCAGAGCATCCGCTCGCCCTGCAACTGGGGGGCAGCGATCCCGAGGAACTCGCCGCCTGTACCCGCCTGGCCGACCAATGGGGCTACGACGAGATCAACCTCAACGTGGGCTGCCCTTCCGACCGGGTTCAGTCGGGACGTTTCGGTGCCTGCCTGATGGCCGAACCGGGATTGGTCGCCGACTGTGTAGCGGCCATGGCCAGCGCGAGCCAACGGCCGGTGACCGTGAAGCACCGCATCGGCATCGACGAAATGGACGATTACGACGCCATGGCGACCTTCGTCGAGCAGGTGGCCGCTGCCGGCTGCAAGACCTTCCTGGTCCATGCGCGCAAGGCCTGGCTGCAGGGCCTCAGCCCCAGGGAGAATCGCGAGGTCCCGCCGTTGCGGTACGAAAACGTCTACCGCCTGAAGCAAGACTTTCCCCATCTCGAAATCGTCATCAACGGTGGCATCACCGACCTCACCCAGGCACACGCCCATCTGCAACGGGTCGACGGCGTGATGATGGGCCGCG
>RFHJ01000096.1 GCA_003696905.1 Gammaproteobacteria bacterium
AATGAAATTCCCTCTATCCCGCAACGCCCGCCTCGGCCTTGCCATCACCTTGTTACTCGGTGCCCCCAGCAGCCAAGCGGCTGGTTTCAATGTGCCGGAGATATCGGTCGCCGGAACCGCACTCTCCAACGCCCTGGCCGCCAATCCGGAGATACATGGGGCCGTTGCCTACAACCCGGCGCTTGCGGCCTTCCACAAGGGAACGGTGATCACCGCCGGTGTCAATGTCGTACACGCGGAATCGACGGTCTCTCCCACGCTGGGCACACCCGCCGATTTCCAGGGACAGGACAATGTCTTCATTCCCAATCTCCATCTCACCCATCAGTGGAATCAAGATGTGTTCCTGGGATTCTCGAGCAGCCTGCCCTTTGGCCTGAGCACCAACTACCCTCTGGGCACTTTCGGAACCCTCGCGGCTTTCAATCCAGGCGCCCCGCTTTCAGCCGGTGCGCTCCAGCCTACCAAGAGTAAGGTCGAGATTGTCGACATGGCGCCTTCGGTCACCTTCAAGCTCGGCCAGGACACAGCCATCGGAGTGGGGGTCGACTACTATTGGGCTCGCAAGGTCGTATTCGACTCCCAGGATGTGCAAAACAGCGGCGATGGAGACGGCTGGGGGCTCAATGTGAGCCTGGCTCATGTGGCGGGCCCCTGGTCGGTGGGAGCGAGTTATCGCTCACGGGCCGTCGTGGACATCCAGGGCACCACCGTCTTTGGGCTACTTGGCGCCACCCCCGCCAAGGCCAAGCTGGTGGTTCCATGGCGTGCCCAGATCGGCATTCGCTATAAGGCGAGCCCCGCACTTGCGATCGAGGCGGACGTCTCCCGAACGGGTTGGAACAGTTTCGATACGCTGACCATCAGCAACGCAATCTCACCAGTAGTCAGTACCAATCAGTGGGACGACAGCAACGCGTATCGCCTGAGCGCCACCTACCAGCTGAACAACGCGGCCGAACTTCGCTTCGGCTATACGTTTGACGAAAAGGCCTCGGGCGATGCCCACTTCAGTGCCCGCACGGCAGATTCCGACCGTCACCTTTTCAGCCTTGGCTTTGGACTCGATCTTGGCAATGGGCTGGAAGTCGAAGGCTCCTACATGCTGGTCAGGTTCACAGACCGCAACTTTGCGACGACCACACCTTTCGGGACCTATGGTTCCGACGCCAATGGCACGAGTGCATACAATGGCAACTATGAGACTACGGTACACATCGTCGGACTCGGCCTAAGTAAACGTTTCTGACGGACGTACAGCCTCTAAGATCGGATATCACCCTGTACCACAAACGAAAACACCGCCTTTTGGGCGGTGTTTTCGTTTCAGCCTTTACCTTGGATCTCAGATGTAGAGACAGATATCGGACTCGCCGGCGAATTCGAAGAATCGGGCAGCGCCCGCGAACTCGATGCCGTCGATGAAATCATTCGCATCCATGTCAAACAGGTCCACGGTCATCTGGCAGGCGATCAGCCGGACCTCGGCCTCCTGACAGAGCTCGCGCAGTTCCTCGAGGCTGGCAACGCCCTTGTCCGCCATCTTCTTCTTCATCATGGCGGTCATCATGGCCTCCATGCCTGGCAGCGCGGTCAGCAGGATGGGGAACCACTTGTCCATGCCCATGGGCATCGGCATGCCGGGATTGCCCAGCGGAGAGACCTTCAGGTTGAGCTGCTTCTTGAGCAGCTGAAGGCCATAGAAGGTAAAGAAGACCTCGGTTTCGTAACCGAGCGCGGCGGCCGTAGAAGCCAGGATGAAGGGTGGATAGGCCCAGTCGAGCGTTCCCTTGGTCGCAATGATGGCAAGTTTTTTCTCTTCCATCGTAATGCCCTCTTCTCGTTGAGGATGGGTCAGAGGGCCACTCAGGCCTTCTTGATCAGGAAGACGAACTTACCGCCTTCTTCGCCGGATTCCAGCAGTTCGTTGCCGGTCTGCTTGGCAAAGGCCTCGAAGTCTTTCACCGAACCAGGATCGGTTGCAACGATACGCAGGACCTTGCCGGAGTCCATGCCAGCCAGTGCCTTCTTGGCACGCAGGATCGGCAGCGGGCAGTTCAGGCCAGATGCATCCAGTTCTTCGTCAAAATTCGCCATTTGCAACCTCCAGGAAGCTCTCTCTGTGTGTGACGGGTGGGTTAATTTGGTCGATTCTTATATTCCAACCATTTGCGAATTGCAAGAATTCCATATCAAAAGGCGTTGGCCCGTGCCGCCGGAGGCGCCGCGATCTCCAGGCCCAGGCGAGCCCAGCCGATGATGCCGCCGCGCAGGTTGAGTACGTTGTCGATGCCCTGCTGCCGCAGGAAATTGCAGGCGTGATAGGAGCGCGCGCCACTGCGACAGTAGAGAACGATGTCCTTGTCCCGTGGCAGATCCTGCTGCCGCAGCGGGATCAAATGCATGGCCAGGTGCTCGGAGCCAGGAATCATGCCCTGCGCCACTTCGGCTTCACTGCGAATGTCGATCAGCGCAATGTCGTCACCTGCCTGCAGGCGCGACGCCAATTCCGTCGCGTCTATCTCTTTCACGAGCATTCCGAAACCTCTCTCTGTCGTCTAGGGGCGAATAACCGATCGGGATACTATATTATTATCTCCTCATATATTCAATTGCCCTTTCCATTTCCAGTTTTGTGGAAGCATCAAATTCCGCTACATTGCAGGCACCAGGACGCGGGCGACAGAAGGCGAGACATGCGACATCTACCCATATTTTTCGATATAAATCAAGAAGTTTGCCTCGTAGTCGGTGGCGGAGAGATCGCCCTTCGAAAGGTCTCCCTACTGCGCCGCGCCGGTGCGCGGGTGCGCATCGTGGCCCCGACGCTCTGTGCCGCGCTGGCGCAAATGGCCGCATCGAAAGAGCTCGAGCACATCGCACGCCACTATCGCGAGAGCGACCTCGACGATGTCGCCCTGGTGATCGCCGCGACAAATGATGCGGCGGTCAACAGGGCCGTGGCGCAGGCGGCCCGGGGGCGCAGAATCCCTGTCAACGTGGTGGACGACCCCAGCGAAGGCAACTTCATCATGCCCTCGGTCATCGACCGCTCGCCGGTGGTGGCCGCGGTCTCTACCGGCGGTGCCTCGCCGGTGCTGGCACGCCTGATCCGGGCGCGACTCGAATCCCTCATTCCCGCCGGCTATGGCCGTCTGGCAGAACTCGCATCGCGTTTCCGCGAGCGGGTCAAGCGCACCATCCTCGACCCCGACGAGCGCCGTCGATTCTGGGACCGGATTCTCCAGGGCGGGGTTGCCGAGCGCGTGTTCTCTGGTCATATGGACGAGGCGGAGGTGCTGCTGGAGCGCGAGCTGCAGGATCATCGTAGCGAAGAGGGCATGGGCGAGGTCTACCTGGTGGGTGGCGGTCCGGGCGATCCCGACCTGCTCACCTTTCGTGCCCTGCGTCTGATGCAGCAGGCCGACGTGGTCGTGTACGACCGCCTCGTGGCCAAGGCGGTACTGGACATGACCCGGCGGGATGCCCGCCGCATCTACGTGGGCAAGGAGCGGGACAACCATGCCATGCGCCAGGAAGAGATCAATCAGCTGCTCGCCGACCTGGCCAAGGAGGGACACCGCGTATTACGACTCAAGGGCGGTGACCCCTTCATCTTCGGACGTGGCGGCGAAGAGATCGACACCCTGGCCGAACAGGGCGTGCCCTTCCAGGTGGTGCCAGGCATCACCGCGGCCGCCGGCTGCGCGAGCTACGCGGGCATTCCCCTGACCCACAGGGACTATGCCCAGTCGGTCACCTTCGTGACTGGACACCTGAAGGACAACAGCATGAACCTCAACTGGACCCAGCTCGCCCAACCGGCCCAGACGGTGGTCTTCTATATGGGGCTGAAGGGCCTGCCGGTGATCAGCCGGGAACTGCAGGCCCATGGCCTGCCGGGCGACACCCCCGCCGCCCTGGTCCAGCAGGGGACCACCCATCAGCAACGGGTGTTCACCAGCACCCTGGCCGAGCTGCCCACCGTGGCCGAGCGCGAGCAGCCCAAGCCGCCCACGCTGATCATCGTCGGGGAGGTGGTCCGGCTGCATGAGAAGCTCTCCTGGTACCGTGCACCGGAGCATTCCGAACAGGGCGCCACCTCGCCGATCGAGCCGGGGACCGTGTTGTAGCCGGTCGCCGACCGGCCCGCTCACTTGCGACGCCAACGTCCGTCGGCGTCCTGGTACCAATAGCCTGGCGCCGCCTCCTCGACCCATACCTTGGCGAAGGTGGCGCGAATCTCCTCTTCCCACTCGGGATGACCATTGGCGCGAGCGATCTCGCGATACAGGGCATTGCGATCCCGGTTCTCCGCCGCCACCAGTTTCTTGACCCGGGCACGATCGCGCAACGATGCCGCGGACAGATCGCGGATCGCCACCAGACCCTGGCGATCGAAGCCGACTACTCCCGCCTGGTAGAAGGGCGCCAACGCATGCTGGCGCGCCGCCATGGAGGCCCGCAGGCGCTTGATGGCCGGACTGCTGATGTCGATATTGGCCTGGCCGGCCGCCTGGGCCGCCGGCAGCAGTGCATCCAGCAGGCCCATCGCCAGATTGCGCCCCAGCCCCTCCAGGTCGAGCGACGACTGCGGCTTCTCGTCGGGCTTCGGTGATTCGGCCGGCTTGCCCTCCTTGCCCAGCACATCGCGCACGATGGTACGCGCCGCCTCTTCCGCTGCCGCGGCAGGGAAATAGATATTGATGGTGACGCAGGATGCCAGCACCAGGGCCAGCAGCGGCCAGACCGTCACGAACCGTTTCATGTACCTTCTCCTTTTCATCGCATCTGCATGCCTTCGACGCGAATATTGCGCAGACGCGCCAGCAGGTCCTCCCAGGCCACCTCCCGGTTGCGACCGATGACGTCGATCCGCGGAATACCCGCCCCCTTGACCAGATAATAACCGCCATCGGGCGCCGGAATGCCATCGATCCAGGCGCGGTCACCCCGTTGTCGGATCTTCAGCTCAATCCGGTCATAGGAAAAATTCTCGAACAGCCGAAGAAAACTGCTCGACAGGGCGCCGCTGACGCCGTTGCCCAGCGCGGTCAGGTTATCCACCGCCCGCTGACTGATGCGGTGACGGCGGTCGTCGTTCGGCGACGAATAGAGCCGCGCGTCGAAGCGGTCGGGTTCCCAGGCGACCAGTCGCAGGTTTTCGATTTCGCCATCCAGCCGTCCCTGGATCTCGCCAAAGGAAAAGGTGCGGGTGAGCTGCAACAGGTCGAGGCGTCGCAGACGCAGATTGGCGGTGAGCACCGGCGCCGCGGACCCCAGCTCCGAGAGGCGCAGATCGCTGAGCACCGCGCGACCGTCGAAGGCCTCGACGACGATATCGCCGGCGGCCCGTAACTCGCCGTTGCGATAGCGGGCACGCGGAATCCGGGCGTTGACTCGTCCCTCCATCCTCGGCCAGCCGAGATCGGTGGTGAGTGCCCCGAGGGAGAGTGCCTGCAACCGCAACCCGAATCCGCCCTCACCCCCGGCATCGGTTTGCAGCCAGGTCGCCTCGGGTACGACCAACTGCCCCTCGTAGAAGGGGATCTCCAGGGGTCGCACCAGATAGGCGTATCGCCCCGCGCTGTTCAACACCAGCCGTCCTTCCCCAAAATCCAGCGGCCCGACGTGGGCCTGACCGAAACGCAGATGGCTGTCGGGCGCCTCACCCTCGGCCACCCAATGGAGGTCGCCGGTCAGTCCCTCTATGCCGAAGCGTCCCGCGACCTGCTCGCCACCGGCCTCGGTGAGCGCCAGGTCCAGGGCCGCAAGGCGCCCGTCTCGCCAACGGAGATGGACGCCACCCCTGCCCTTCACCTCGACCTCACCGAGCGCCGACTCCAGGAGCCAGGGCTGGACCCAGGTGGCGAACAGAGACGCCAGGTCGGCGCTGTCGAGACGCAACTCGAGATCCGCGGGCGCCGGCGGTTCGAGGGTCAGACCGCCGCTTCCCTGCACCTGCAATGCCTGTCCCCCATCGAGGATCAGCTTCTTCAATTGCACCCGGCCCGGTCGCCAGCTGCCATCGGCCACCAGGTGCAGCGGTTGCGCCGCCAGATCGAGGAAGATCGGGTCACTGTAGAGCTCGCCTCCGCTCGCGGACAGGTTCACCGCCCCCGCCCAGACCGAACCGCGCCTGCCGGCGGCCGCGCTCAGTCGCAGTTCGACCTTCTCCGCCGCCTGCGTACCGGCCGCGTCGCTCCAGGAGAGTCCCCTGCCGCGTGCGGTGACGGCCAGGTAACGTGGTTCACCCCCCTGTCCGCGCGCCTCGACATCCAGCGAAAGGCGACCACTCAGCGAGACGATGCCCAGCGCCCGCAGGCGCCCCCGCAACTGAGGGAGCCGCTCCGCCACCAGCGCCGGCCCCTGCAGCTCGAGTCGCCATCCCTCCCTCCCCATTCGCACTCGGCCCTGCAGCCGGCCGGCGGGGTGCCGCAGACCGCGAAACCGAAGCGACCAGTGGGCGGTGTCCTGCCAGTCGATATCCAGTTTCACACGCTGCCTCCCCCAGGGCGTATCGGCCACCTCGGCAGTGGCACCGGTACAGCGCAGCCGCGGGAGTGGAACAGACGATGCCGGACAGTCGACCGTGACCGTCCCCAGGACGATATCGAACGGCGGCAGGGCCAGGCTCGCGATCGAAAGGCGCAGGGAGCGTTTCTCCCGGTCATCGTCCAGCACCAGGCGAATGCCGGAGGCCACGACAGCCGGATGATCGACGTCGCTGATCGCCAGGGTAAGAGTCAGCGGCGCCACTCCCCAACTGAGGGTCGCAAGGACAAGCAGCACCGCCAGCAGCAGGAGACGTCGACGGACCATGATCTACAGGACTGCGTACAGCACGAGGGGCAGAACCACCAGGCTCGCCAGGTTGCCCAGCAACACGATACTGGCGACACGCCGGGGTTCCACGCCATAACGCTCGGCGAGCATGAAATTGAGCACCGCCGGTGGCAACGCCGCAAAGACGATCAGCTGGGCGGCCTCACCGCCCTCGATGGGTAGCCATCGCGTCACCGGCCAGGCCGCCAGCAACCCGGCCAGCGGACAGACCAGGGCGCCCGCCAGGCCGATCCGCCAGTCCTCCAGGCGCACCCCGATCATGCGCACCCCGAGTGAGAACAGCATCAGCGGAATGGCCACCTGCCCCAGGAGCGAGATCGCCTCCGCCAGCGGCCGGGGCAGATCCCACCCGGCAAGACTGAACAGAATCCCCGCCAGGGTGGCCCGAAGCATCGGCAGCCGCAACAGGGCACGCGGATCGACCCGATGGATCAGCATGGCATTGCCGAGGGTGAAATGCAGGGTGTTCTCCACCAGGAACAGGACCAGCGCCGGCCCCAGCGCCGATTCGCCGAACGCGAACACCGCCAGCGGCAGCCCCATGTTGCCCGAGTTATTGAACATCATCGGGGGCACGAAGGTCCGGGCCCGCCAGCCGAACAGTCGAGCCACCGGCCAGGCGAGCAGGCCGGAACCCAACACCACCAGGATGCCGCCGAGCAGCAATGGCAGATGGGCAGACAGATCGAAATCCCGGTCAGCGAGCACGCTGAAGATCAATGCAGGGGTAAAGACCTCCAGGTTGATGCGGTTGGCCGAATCCATGTCGGGGCCATGCCGGCGGGCATAGAGGAACCCCACGGCGACCACCGCGAAGACCGGAAAGATGATGCCGAGGACATGCCACATGAGGCGATGGTACCAGCGCTTCCCCGCTACAATGACGCCATGCCCGAGAAGATCTTCATCTCCGACCTGCACCTGGCCGAAGAACGTCCACAGACCCTGGCGCTGTTCGAGCACTTTCTGCGCCAACGTCCCCATCCCGGTGATCAGCTCTATATCCTGGGAGACCTGTTCGATGCCTGGGTCGGCGATGACGACGATGCCCCGCTGGCGGTTCGGGTCAGGACATCACTGCGGGGGGTCAGTCGGCGCGGCATATCCCTGTACCTGCAGCGAGGGAACCGTGACTTTCTGATGGGTCGACGCCTCATGAAGGCGATCGGGGCCACGCTGCTTCCCGACCCCTTCAAGCTGGAGGTGGCGGGCGAGCCGACCCTGCTGATGCACGGCGACCTGCTGTGCACCGACGACATCGCCTATCAGAAGGCGCGTCGCCGATTGCGCAACCCCCTGTTCCAATGGCTCGCCCTGCGCCGCTCCCTCGCGGCGCGACGAAAGATGGCCGCCGACTACCGCCGGCGCAGTGGCGAGAAGACCGCCATGACACCGGCGGAAATCATGGACGCCAACCCCGAGACGGTGCGCCGCTATCTTGAACGGCATGGTGCCACCCAGTTGATCCACGGCCACACCCACCGTCCGGCGGTTCACGAGCACCCTCTCGCCGACGGCACCCAGGCCCGGCGCTATGTACTGGACGAATGGCATGCAGACCATGCCGCCTGCTGGGTGGACGATGGCAAGGCGCTGCGACGCGAGACCATCACCCCTGGGTCGGACAATCCCCGGCTCGAATGAAGACGACGCGCAGGGTCGGCAACCCGGAGCGGATCATTCAGTTGCCTGCCAGGTCCGACATTCGGATCCGACGGTAATCCTTGGGCAGTTCGAACAGCACGCCATCTGCGTCAAAGGCGGTCTCGTAGTCCAGCAACAGCTGTACCCGCCCTGCCGACTCCTCGCTCAAGGGAAGCCCATGATCGAGTGACCGGGTCGGCGCCTGGACCAGCATCGCCAGCTCGCAGGCCGTCTGCATCTCCTGCGGCATCGCCGCCATGCTCGCTGCCTGCACCCGCGCCAGAACGCGGCGAAAATCTCGCAGCCCCTCGAGCGCCGGTTCCATCAGCCCCGGCACCACCGTCAGGGTGGCACAGCGCTCTCCGTTGGCCAGCAGCTCCAGTCGATGAGGAATCTTGCCGGCCACCTTGGGCGCCTCCTCGTCGGGCTCGTCGGTCATGCTCAACACCAGCGCCTCCTCGCGCCTCGGCTCGCCCGCTTCGGGCGCCATCACCAGGATGCTGCGGTCGTCCGGCGAGACGTTGTAGATCACCCCGGCCTTGCGGTCGAGCAGGGTGAAATCGCCTCCATCACTCCCTTCGTCGAGCCGCACATGGTCGTCGGTGACCAGGATACGCGAGATATAGGGATCGCTTCCCTTCTCCCACACCTTGTAGACCAACAGCGCGGCCGACTGCGCCATGACCTGACCGGTCATGGTCAAGAGCAGGAACATCAGGACTTTTTGCATAGTGCCTCCAGGCGATCGAGCTCGGATTCGCTGAAGCCGGCCTCGAGACGGGCCTCCCGGTGCAGCGGGCAGCGGATACCACCGACGAAGGCCTGCTCCAGCAGTTCGAAATAATGTTGCTCGGGATCCAGGCCCCGCGCCTCGCACAGATGGCGGAACCAGCGCGAGCCCGCCTCCACATGGCCGATCTCGTCCTCGAGGATGATCCCGAGGATGGCCACGGTCTCTTGGTCGCCGATTTGCGCGAATCGTTCCATCATCCCCGGCGTCACATCCAGGCCCCGCGCCTCCATCACCCGCGGCACCAGTGCCATGCGCCGCAGTGGATCGTCGCGCGTCTGCAACGCCAGCTCCCAAAGCCCGTCATGGGCAGGAAAGTCGCCATAGTCGTGGCCCAGTTTCCGCAGCCGGGCCTGGAGCAACGCGAAGTGGCGCGACTCCTCGGCCGCCACCTGCAGCCAATCACCATAGTAGGCATCCGGCAGTCCCTGAAAGCGCCAGACGGCATCACAGGCGAGGTTGATGGCGTTGAATTCGATATGCGCCACCGCATGGATCAGCGCCGCCCGCCCCTCCCGGGAACCAAGTCGCCTGCGCGGCACCCTGGACGGTGGCACCAGCACGGGCCGTGCCGGCCTCCCCGGCTCGACCACGTCGGGCAGCTCTACCGGCTCGGCGCACAGTCGTCCCGCCCGCCAATCGGCGAACAGGCGTGTGGCCAGGTCCAATTTCTCGGTGATATCGGTAGCAAGCAGGCACCGTTGTGCCGCTGCGTGGAGATTCTGCTGCATCGTCGAATTCTGACACAAGGCGGCGGGCAAACCGGAAACGGGCCCCGTAAAACCAGATGAAGGAGTCGTACACGATATATTAACAATGACTGAAGTACCTGACGGACAATGGTAATATTCGCGCTTCCTGGGCGAACATCCCAATCGAGGACAGGGTTTTGGACAACATCAATTTCCACCGTCACTACAGCCGCAACACCCTGCTGCGCCTGGTCATATTGACACTGGTCGGCGCGGCCCTCGCCGCGTGGAAATGGGATCTTGTCAACGACATCTATTTCAAGGACCAGCTCACTCGATTGGGCTGGGTCATCAACGGCGCCATCGTGGCCCTGTTCCTGGTGGGCATGCTGCGCATCGCCCTCAGCCTCATGAACTACGCGCGCGAAGAGAGCGCACTACTGCGTTTCGTGCGCAACCTTCACAAGCGTCCAGAGGAGCCCCTGAAGGGAATCCCCAGACGCAGCCTGATCGCCCTGCGCTATCGCACCCTGCTGGATCTGCACAATGCGCACACCCCGATCAACCAGAACGCCCTGGCCGCCACCCTGGTCGCCGCCGAGAGCACCCGCAGCAGCCTGGCCAAATACATCAACAACGTGCTCATCCTGCTCGGGGTGTTCGGCACCATCGTGTCGCTCTCCATCGCGCTGATCGGCGCCTCGGACGTGCTCGAGAACGCCGTCAGTGCCAGTGGCATGGGCATGGTCATCCATGGCATGTCCACCGCCCTGTCCACGACCATCACGGCCATCGTCTGCTATGTCTTCTTCGGCTATTTCTATCTGCGGCTCAACGATGCCCAGACCAACCTGGTGAGCGGCATCGAGCAGGTCACCAGCGCCTATCTGATGCCGAAGTTCCAGGTACAGACCGATACCGTGCTGTATGAGTTCACCGGTCTGATCCGCTCCCTGCAGAGCCTGGTGGCCGAGATGGACAGCACCCAAAAGACCTTCAAAGACACCGAACTGCACATCCTCGATACCCTGCAGCACCACCGCCAGGGCGTGGACGAGGTCAGTGGCAAGATCGACCAGATGCTGCGCCTGCTGCGTATCGGTTTCCGTCTGCGTGACGACGAATGAGCGACGGCGGCTTCACAGACCTGCGCGTCAACCCGCACGAGGGCGAGGTCAACGAGAGCTTCTGGCCCTCCTTCACCGATATCATGACCACGGTGGTGATGATCTTCCTGATCGCCATGGTGGTCCTCCTGGTGCGCAACATGGAACTGGTCCGCGAGTTGCGTTCCACCATGGAGGCAGAACGGGTGGCAGCGGAGCTCGCCAAGGCCACCGGTGAGGAGAAGGACAGCCTGGCCGTGGCGCTGCACCGTGCCGAAGAACAGCTGCAACAGGCACGCCTGGAACTGCTGCGCCTGCAGGAGAAGAGCGTGGAGCGGGAAAAGGTCCTGACAGACCAGATCGCCACCATCAACGACCTGCTAGCCCAGCGCGACGATCTCACCCAGCAGGTGGCCCAGCTGACCCTGGGACAGCAGCAGTTGCAGGCCAGGGTGAAGGACCAGCAGGCGCAGATCAAGACCCTGTCGCAGTCCCTCAAGAATCGGGAACTGGAACTGCAGGCCAGCCGCAATGACGTGCAGAACCTGCAGGCCAACATCGAGACCCTGCAACAGAGCCTGCTCAGCTCGCAACAACAATCCACCCAGTTACAGCAGCAACTCGCCTCCAAGAGCCAGGAGCTGGAGGCACTGCGCCAGGCCTCCAAGGAGATCGAGCGCAAGTATCTGGTACTGGTGGGCGACTACGATAGCCTCAAGGTTCGCTACGACAAGCTGGTGCGTCCCGCGCGCTCCGCGGCGGGTCGCTACGTGGTGGAGGTGCGCTACTGGAAGGAAAACGGCAAGTACCGGATCGCCTGGCGCGAGGGAGGCAAGGGCGAGTTCCAGTCCATCTCGCGCCGATTGCTCGACAAGGTGCTGACCCGGCTCATGAAGGATCATCCCAATGGCCTGTACGTGAAGGTGATCTTCCCCGAGAACAGCGGGCTCTCCTATAACGAGGCCTGGGAATTCACCAACCACCTGCACCGCAACTACGACTATTACTTCCGCGAAGAGAATACGGATACCAAGCCCGACACCGCCAAGGGGCCATGAGCCTGCCGGTCAACCTCATCACCGGCTTTCTGGGTACCGGCAAGACCAGCCTGATCCGCCATCTGCTGCAACACCCTCCACCCGGTCAAAAGTGGGCGGTGCTGGTCAACGAGTTCGGTGAGGTGGGCGTGGACGGCGCCCTGCTGGACGACACCGGCGTGGCCATCGAAGAGGTCGCCGGTGGTTGCCTCTGTTGCGTCGCCGCCCCAGCCTTCACCACCGGGCTGAACCGGCTGATTCGTCAGCACCGGCCCGACCGCATCCTGATCGAGCCTAGCGGCCTGGGGCACCCGGCGCAGGTGCTCGACCAGCTGCGCTCCCCGCCCTACCAGGGGGTACTGGCGGTGCAGGCCACCCTGTGCCTGATCGACCCACGGCACCTCGATTCGCCGCGACATCTGGCGCATCCGACCTTTCAGGACCAGATCCATCTGGCCGACGTGCTGGTGGGCAACAAGACAGACCTGTGCGACGAAACCGCCATCGAACATTTTCTGGCCTTCGCCGCCACGCTGGAGCCACCCAAGGAGGCAGTGCTGCTGGCCACCCATGGCCGGATCGACCCCACCGTTCTGACGCGCGGTGCAACCCAACGTCGCGCCGCCTTCCCCGAGGCCCATGCCTACCTGCTGAGCCAGCAATCCCGCCAGGAACACCCGCCGCCGACACAAGACGCCTGGCTGCGCTATACGGGTGAAGAAGACGGCTACCACCGCCTCGGCTGGTGGATCGGCCCCGCCCACCGCTTCGACCGGGCGGCCCTGCTCACCTGGCTCGAGGCGCTGCCCAGCGAAAGAATCAAGGGCGTACTCGCCTGCACCGGGAGTGGACTGCGTTACAACCGGAGCGCTGACGATCCGACCGAGATCGCCGATATCGAACCGCCGGCGGCCTCGCACCTCCAACTGATCGACCCGGAACCTTTCGACCTCGGCACGTTGGATTCAGCCCTGCGCGCGCTGCTTGCCAATACGGCAAGCACGTGACCACATCAGGAACCTGCCATCTTGCGGGCCACCTGCTCGCGCAGATAGACCGGCTGGGCCTCGGCAGCCGAGACCGTTTCACCCGCTGCCACCAGCGGTACCGCCAGGCGGGCCACATCCGCCGCATGCACCATGACATCGGGCAGCAACACCGCCCCTTGTCCCGCTTCGGCCAAAAGCACCTCTCCGGCGGCCGCCGCCCCACTGCCCGCAACCCACCAGGGGCCCTCCTCCGGCAGGCGCACGGCCTCCGCGGCGCTCACCCGTTCCGGCCCCGCCGGCTCGGCCAGGTCATCGGTACCGCGGCGTGCCGGCAGCCAGTAGAGCTCCTGCATGCGGGCATCGAAAGCCGCCAGCACCCGTAGGGCCTCCGTTTCCCGCAGCGCCCCCTGGGCCAGCGCCAGCAGGCTCGAGACCGCCGCCACCGGCAGATCGGCCGCCATCCCCAGCCCCTGTGCCGCGGCGGTGGCGATGCGCACACCGGTAAAGGACCCGGGGCCACGCCCAAACGCCAGCGCATCCAGCCGGCCCAGGGACAGTTCCGCCTCTGCCAGCAGGGCATCGACCATGGGCAGCAGCAATTGTGAATGGCGTCGCGGAACCACCTCGAACTTCTCATGGATCTCACCCTCCAACAGCAGGGCGGCCGAGCAGGCCTGTTCGGTGGTATCGATGGCAAGGAGCTTCATGGCGTCGATTCTACCCGCCGGGCGGCGGTCCGGCGCCATTTGGATTAGAATCTCCTTCCCGCAATGCCAGAGCAGCAGCAGGCATGAATGCACAGACCGACCCCATGACCGATACCCCGGCCTTCGACATGAAGGCCGGCCAGTACACCCTGCCCTCGCTGTTGATCCGCCGCAACGACCCGGACGAGCTCGATCGTTACCTGGGCGAGCAGGTGGCGCGCCTGCCGCGTTTCTTCGAGCAGGCACCGCTGGTCATCGACCTGAGCCGTTTCGAGGGGGATGAGGCACCCGATTTTCCGGTGATCGTCGGCATGATCCGTGCCCACGGTATGGTTCCGGTTGGCGTGCGCGCCGGCACCCAGGAACAGATCGAGCAGGCGCGCCTGCTGGAGTTGGCGGTGATGCCGCGTCTGAAGGCCGTCGCGAGGCGTTCCACGACTGCCGCCCCTGCCGCGCGCCACGAGCCGCTGGTGATCGAGCAACCGGTTCGCTCTGGCCAGCGCATCTATGCGGAAGGTACGGACCTGGTGCTGTGCGCCGGGGTCAGCTCCGGCGCCGAGGTGATGGCGGATGGCCACATCCATGCCTGGGGTCCGGTACGCGGCCGCATCCTCGCCGGGGTTCGGGAGAATCCCGAAGCCCGCATCTTCTGCCGTGACCTGGGGGCCGAGCTGGTGGCCATCGCCGGACGTTATCTGGTGAGCGAAGACCTGCCGGCGGCACACCTCGGACATAGCGTGCGGATCGCCTTACGGGGCGACCGCCTCGAATTCACATCGATCTGAACCGGGAGCAATCCCAAGGAGTACTCCGTTGGCAAGAATCATCGTCGTCACCTCCGGCAAGGGGGGGGTGGGCAAGACCACCACCAGCGCGGCCTTCGCCATGGGGCTGGCCGAGCGTGGCCACCGCACCGTGGTCATCGATTTCGACGTCGGCCTGCGCAACCTGGACCTGGTGATGGGTTGCGAGCGTCGCGTCGTGTTCGACTTCGTGAACGTCATCCAGGGCGAGGCCAGGCTGGCGCAGGCCCTGATCCGCGACAAGCGCAACCCGAACCTGTTCGTATTGGCGGCCTCGCAGACCCGCGACAAGGAGGCCCTCACCGCAGAAGGAGTGGGCAAGGTGCTGGAGGAACTGTCGGAGAGCTTCGACTACATCGTCTGCGACTCGCCGGCGGGCATCGAGAAAGGCGCCACTCTGGCGATGTACTACGCCGATGATGCCATCGTGGTGACCAATCCGGAGGTCTCCTCGGTGCGTGACTCCGACCGGATGATCGGCATCCTCTCGAGCAAGTCGCGACGTGCCGAACAGGGGCTGGAGCCGATCCGTGAATATCTGCTGGTCACCCGTTATTCGCCGGAACGTGTACAAAAAGGCGAGATGCTGTCACTCGAAGACGTCCAGGAGATCCTCGCCCTCGATCTGATCGGGGTGATTCCCGAATCCCAGGCGGTACTCAATGCCTCCAACGCCGGCCAGCCGGTGATCCTCGACAAGGAGAGCAGTGCCGGTCAGGCCTATGGCGACATGGTCGACCGTTATCTGGGCGAGGACCTGCCGCATCGCTTCACCCAGGTCGAGAAGAAAGGCCTGTTCGGCCGCCTGTTCGGAGGCTGATATGGCACTGCTGGATTTCTTTCGCCAGAACAAGAAGCGCAATTCCGCGGCCATCGCCCGCGAGCGGCTGCAGATCCTGGTGGCCCACGACCGGGGGCGCAATGGCCCCTCCTACCTGCCGCAGCTGCAGCGTGACCTGCTGAAGGTGATCCGCAAGTACGTGGAGGTGGACGAGGACGCCGTCAACGTACACCTGGAGAACGAGGGCAGCCAGGAGATCCTGGAGCTGAACATCGTCCTGCCGGAGCGCTGAGCAAGGCGGCTTCGGGCCCGCGTAGCGGACCCCGGAACGCTGTGCCATCCCCCGCTTCCAGGTGCTCCGATCCCCCAGGGGTCGGAGTCGGCACCCGAGAGGCCCGAGTCTTCTCCAGAGATCGGGCATAGCGACTCCGACCCCGGATTAGGC
>RFHJ01000097.1 GCA_003696905.1 Gammaproteobacteria bacterium
GATACAGTGTGTTCTTCCACACTAACTGCCATGAGCTGTTGGTTGGCCACACCCCTGATCATGGAAATCAGGTCTACTCACCAGTCATTGCCCCGGGGTCGGAGTCGTTTCCGAGCATACCGGAGGGTTGGTTTTGGTGCTGCCGAACGACTCCGACCCCTGCTGAAAATGCAGAACCTTTTTGTAAAAATGGCAAGGGTTATCCTGGATGTTCTTCCACACTAACCGTGTGCGGAGCGGGTGTCTGCGCGAAAAAACGCCGTAGATACATCCCTGTAGGCTCGACGGCGGCATCCCTGCCGCCGACGTTTTCCGGGCAGACACCCGCTCCACTTTTCAAAAGGTTACGAAGATAGATGACGGGGCCCTGGGTGGGTCTGCTAGGGGCAATGCCGAGACCTTTGTCCAGCCCCGGGGACGCTTGTCGGCAACCCCAACTATCCGAGATAATCCTGCGCGCAGTTCCTGCTCTGGAGAACCGGCCCCTGTCTCTCTTTCGCTCCCTGTCCACGGTGGGTGTCTTCACCCTGGCCTCGCGCATCCTCGGCTTCGTGCGCGACCTGGTGCTGGCGCATGTCTTCGGGGCTAATGCGCTCACCGATGCCTTCTTCGTCGCTTTCAAGATTCCCAATTTCCTGCGCCGGCTGTTCGCGGAAGGCGCCTTCGCCACTGCCTTCGTGCCGGTGCTCACCGAATACAAGACCAGCGGCGACCCTCGCAGGCTGGGCGAATTCATCGATCATGTGGCCGGCACCCTGGGGCTGGTGTTGCTCGTCGTCTCGCTGCTCGGCGTGGTGGCCGCGCCGCTGGTGGTGGGGCTGTTTGCCTTCGGCTGGGTCATGGAGGGCGCCACCGAGCGCCTGAATCTGGCCGCCGAGATGCTGCGGCTGACCTTCCCTTACCTTTTCTTCATCTCCCTGACCGCCTTTGCCGGCGGCATCATGAACGCCTGGAACCGTTTTGCGGTGCCGGCCTTCACGCCCGTCCTGCTCAACCTCTCATTGATCGGTTGTGCCCTGTGGCTGGCTCCCCTCATGGAACAGCCCGTGGTTGCCCTGGCATGGGGCGTGTTGATTGCGGGGGTCAGTCAGTTCGCCTTTCAGCTGCCTTTCCTGCATCGGCTAGAGCTGCTGCCGCGGCCTCGTCCCGGCTTCCGCGATCCGGGGGTACGGCGGATCCTGCGCCTGATGGTCCCGGCATTGTTTGCCGTTTCCATCACCCAGATCAATCTGCTGCTGGACACGGTGCTGGCCTCTACCCTGGTCAGTGGCAGCATCTCCTGGCTCTATTATTCCGATCGCCTCATGGAATTTCCCTTGGGGGTGCTGGGGGTCGCCCTGGGGACGGTGTTGTTGCCCCGGTTGTCGCAGGAACAGGCGGAAAAGGATGCGAGCGAGTTCGACCGAACCCTGGACTGGGGCCTGCGCATCGCATTGATATTCGGGTTGCCGGCCGCAGTGGGGCTGGGGGTGCTGGCAGGCCCCATCATCAGCACCCTGTTCCAGTCGGATGTCTTCACTGCAAGGGACGTGATCATGGCGCGACTGAGTCTGATGGCCTACGCCAGTGGGCTGCTGGCCTTCATCTTCATAAAGGTGCTTGCGCCCGGCTACTACGCGCGTCAGGACACGCGCAGCCCGGTGCGCATCGGCGTTATCGCCATGGTGGCCAACATGGCGCTCAATCTGGTTCTCATCTTTCCCTTGAAACACGCGGGCCTGGCGCTGGCCACCAGCCTGGCGGCCTATTTGAACGCCTGGCTGTTGTGGCGGGGCCTGGTGAAGGCCGGGCGCTACACGGCGCGTCCAGGGTGGCGGGGCCTGGTGGCCAAGGTCGTGCTGGCCTGTAGTGGCATGGCGTTGGTGCTCCACTGGGGCGCCGGTGCCTTGAGTGGCTGGTTCGAGGCGAGTCACACCGAGCGGGCCCTGCGGCTGGGTGGCTGGGTGCTGGCAGGAGTGACTGCCTATTTTGGGATACTTTTCTCGAGCGGGGTGCGGCCAACCCTGCTGCGTCGCTCGGGAGGAGACTGATGCCGGTTTTTCTGCTGGTGAGCCTGGGTGTGTTGCTGCTCGACCAGTTCAGCAAGTGGTGGATACTGGAACACTTCCGCGAGCACGAGGTGGTGGTGGTCTGGCCGGTGTTCAACCTGACCCTGGCCTTCAACAAGGGGGCGGCCTTCAGCTTCCTCGCCGATGCGGGTGGCTGGCAACACTATCTGTTCGTCGGATTGGCTGCCGCGGTGTCGTTGGTACTGGTGATCTGGCTGTGGCGTCTGCCGCGGGGGCGCGTGCTGGAGGCCTGGGGGCTGGCGCTGATCCTCGGCGGTGCCATAGGCAACCTGATCGACCGGCTGCTGCGGGGCCATGTGGTGGATTTTCTGCAATGGCACTGGGGGCCGCATTATTTCCCTTCCTTCAATCTCGCGGACAGTGCGATCACATTGGGCGTGGTGCTGCTGCTATTGGACGGTCTGCGCGGCAGCAGACAGGGTGAGGACAATGTCAGATAAATCCTACAAACAGCGTCGGCATCGTCCGATACCGCCCGGCCGAATGTGGCCGCATACTTCATCTACCGCTGCAGGGATGGAGACCGAACAGGAGGTTCGGAAGCTAGGAAGGCCCCATCAACGGAATGAGTAGACTGGCGGTGTAGCCCGACCCCATGGAGGGGGACGGGCTTTTTTAATGTCGCCTTCTTGGTGAATCCGCGCCGCTTTTCCACGATATAATGACGCGCTTGTTTTTCGGGGAAGCGGCGTGTTACTGATTCGCGGCCAGCACAATCTGCGGGAGACCCACCGGGGTTGCGTTGCCACCATCGGCAACTTCGATGGGGTGCACCTGGGCCACCAGGCGGTGTTCGAGGCCCTGAAGCGGCGTGCGGACGAGTATGGCCTGCCCTCCTTGGTCATCACCTTCGAGCCTCAGCCCCTGGAGTATTTTCGTCCCCTGGAGGCGCCACCCCGCCTGATGCGAGTGCGGGAGAAGCTGGAATTCATCGAACGTGCCGGCATCGATCGGGTATTGTTGCTGCGTTTCGATCAGGATCTTGCCCTGATGCCGGCAGAGGATTTCATTCGTGAATACCTGGTAGAGGCGCTGGGCGTGCGGCATCTCTATGTGGGCGACGATTTCCGTTTTGGATACCAGCGGCGCGGTGATTTTCAGTTGTTGTGCAGCCTGGGAGGGCAATGGAGCTTCGAGGTGGAGAGCCTGCAAACGGTCAGCGATGATTGTGGTCGGATCAGCAGCACCCGTATCCGTGAGGCGCTGGCGGTCGGCGATCTGGCCACGGCCCGCTGCTGCCTGGGACGCGATTTCAGTATCAGCGGCCGGGTGTCGCATGGTCACAAGCGGGGGCGGACCATCGGTTTTCCAACCATGAACGTGGGTCTGGCGCGACGCCGCAGTCCGATCCGCGGCGTGTATGCGGTGGAGGTCGACGGTTTGGGTGAGCTGCCCTATCCCGGAGTAGCCAACGTGGGCAACCGGCCGACCCTGGAAGGCGATGACCGGTATCTCCTCGAGGTTCACTTGTTCGACTTCGACCGAGAGGTTTACGGCGAGCAGGTGCGGGTCCGCTTCATCGAACATATCCGTGAGGAGAAGAAATTCGAATCATTCGACGCCTTGCGTACCCAGATCCTGCGCGACGCCGAACAGGCGCGGGCAGCCCTGGCGCGTGGCGCATCCCAATGCATTACCCATCAGGCAACATCGTGAGCGACTACAAAGATACTCTCAACCTTCCCAAGACCGCCTTCCCCATGAAGGCCAATCTGGCGCAACGCGAACCGCAGATGTTGCAGCGCTGGGAGTCCGAGGGGCTGTATCGGAAGATTCGCGAGACCTTCGCTGGACGGCCGAAGTTTGTATTGCACGACGGTCCGCCCTATGCGAACGGGGACATTCACATCGGACACGCGGTCAACAAGCTGCTCAAGGACATGATCGTCAAGAGCCGCACCCTGGAGGGTTTCGATGCCCCCTATGTGCCCGGTTGGGACTGCCACGGCCTGCCGATCGAGTTGCAGGTGGAAAAGAAGGTGGGCAAGCCTGGGCAGAAGGTCAGTGCGGCCGAATTCCGCCAGGCCTGCCGCGACTATGCCTTCAAGCAGGTCGATCGACAGCGGGCCGACTTCAAGCGCCTGGGTGTGCTCGGCGACTGGGAGAATCCCTATCTCACCATGGAGTATCGCCAGGAGGCGGACATCATCCGCTCACTCGGGCGGATCGCGGTACGGGGTCACATCGTCCAAGGCGCCAAGCCAGTGCACTGGTGCATCGATTGCGGATCGGCATTGGCCGAGGCGGAGGTGGAGTACCGGGACAAGGAGTCCTGGGCCATCGACGTGCGCTTCGCGGCGGTCGACCCCGAGGCGCTGGTCCAACGGTTCGAGCCCGAGAATCCCGGTCACGGTCCGGTCTCGGTCGTGATCTGGACCACTACCCCCTGGACCCTGCCGGCCAACCAGGCGGTGGCCCTGAACCCGGACCTGGAATACGTGCTGGTGCAGGCGGGAGAGGAGCGGCTGGTGGTGGCCGAGGGCATGCTGGAATCGGCGCTGGATCGTTACGGCATCGATGACTGGGAGGTGCTGGGCATCACCCGCGGGTCGGCGCTCGAACACATCGGGCTGCGCCATCCCTTCTACGACCGTGAGGTGCCGATCATCCTGGGCGAGCACGTCACCCTGGATGCGGGTACCGGTGCGGTCCACACCGCGCCCGGCCATGGGGTAGAGGACTTCGTGGTGGGTCTGCAGTACGGTCTGCCGGTGGACAATCCCGTGGCGGGCAATGGCGTTTTCGTGGAGGGCACCGAGCTGCTGGCCGGTGAACATGTCTTCAAGGCCAACGACAAGGTCATCGATATCCTGCGCGAGCGCGGGGCCCTGCTGCACGCCGAGAAGCTGACCCACAGCTATCCCTGCTGCTGGCGGCACAAGTCGCCCATCATCTTCCGCGCCACCCCGCAGTGGTTCATCGGCATGGATCAGCATGGCCTGCGCACGGCCGCGCTGGGTGAGATCGAAGGGGTAAAGTGGATTCCCGACTGGGGCAAGGCGCGCATCCACGGCATGGTGGCCAACCGCCCGGACTGGTGCATCTCGCGCCAGCGGACCTGGGGCGTGCCCATTGCCTTCTTCATCCATCGTGAGACCGGCGAACTGCATCCGGATACCGAACGCCTGATCGAGGAGGTGGCACGCCGAGTCGAGAAGGAGGGCATCCAGGCCTGGTTCGACCTGGAACCGGGCGAGTTGCTGGGCGAGGAGGCCGATCATTACGAAAAGGTGGGCGACACCCTGGATGTGTGGTTCGACTCGGGGGTGACCCATGCCTGTGTGCTGGATCGTCGCGAGGAGCTGCAACGCCCGGCCGATCTCTATCTGGAGGGCTCGGACCAGCATCGGGGCTGGTTCCAGTCCTCGCTGCTGACCTCGGTGGCCATGTTCGAGGCCGCCCCCTACCGTGCCTGTCTCACCCATGGCTTCACCGTGGATGCCGATGGCAAGAAGATGTCGAAGTCACTGGGCAACGTGATCAGCCCGCAACAGGTGATGAAGACCCTGGGGGCGGATATCATTCGTCTGTGGGTCGCGGCCACCGACTATCGCTCGGAGATGACCGTCTCCGACGAGATCCTCAAGCGCACCGCCGATGCCTACCGGCGGATGCGCAATACCCTGCGGTTCCTGCTGGCCAATCTCAATGGCTTCGATCCGGCGGCGAACACGGTACCTCATGGCGAGATGCTGGCCCTGGACCAGTGGGCAGTGGACCGTGCCTGGCAGCTGCAGCAGGAGATCGGCGAGGCCTACCTGGACTACAACTTCCACCTGGTCTACCAGAAGGTTCTCAATTTCTGCGTGGCGGAGATGGGCGGTTTCTATCTCGACGTGATCAAGGATCGCCAATACACCATGCCGGCCGACAGCCTGGGACGGCGTTCCTGCCAGACCGCCATGTATCACATCGCCGAGGCCATGGTGCGCTGGCTGGCGCCGATCATGAGTTTCACTGCCGACGAGGCCTGGGGCTTTCTGCCGGGCGAGCGATCGGCGTCGGTGTTCCTCGAGACCTGGTACCCAGGGCTGGCCGAGATGCCCGACGCCGATCGGGCGCGGGCCTTCTGGACGCAGGTCATGGCGGTGCGCTCCGCGGTGAGCAAGCGCCTGGAGGAGATGCGCAAGGCGGGCGAGATCGGCTCCTCGCTCGATGCAGAGGTCGATCTCTATTGCGAGTCGGAGCTGCTGGCGGAGCTGGAGCGACTGGGCGACGAGCTGCGCTTCGTGCTGATCACCTCCGAGGCGCGGGTTCACCCGATGTCGGAAAGACCTGCCTCGGCGGGGGAGACCGATGTGCCGGGTCTGGCCCTCGAGGCGCGTGCGAGCGAGCATGCGAAATGCGTGCGTTGCTGGCATCATCGTGCCGATGTGGGATCGAATCCCGAGCACCCCGAGTTGTGCGGCCGCTGTGTCCAGAATGTCGCGGGTGAGGGCGAGACACGGCGCCATGCCTGACCCAGAATTGGCCAAAACGGAATTCAGGAAACAAGAGGGAATGGAATGAGCGAAAAATCCAGCAACGTGGTCTGGCACAAGGCACTGGTCACCCGCGAGGACCGCCAGCGCCGCAACCATCACAAGTCGGTAGTGCTCTGGTTCACCGGCCTTTCGGCCTCGGGCAAGTCGACCCTCGCCCATGCGGTGGAGAAACGATTGCACGACGACGGCTGCAACACCTTCGTCCTCGACGGCGACAATGTGCGCCACGGGCTCTGCTCCGATCTCGGTTTCAGCCTGGAGGACCGGGCCGAGAACCTGCGTCGGATCGGCGAGGTGGCCAAGCTGATGATCGAGGCAGGCACCATCGTGCTGACCGCCTTCATCTCGCCCCTGCGTCAGGACAGGGAACGCGTGCGCAGCCTGTTCCCCCACGGCGACTTCCTGGAGATCTATTGCGATGCCAGCATCGAGGTGTGCGAGTCCCGCGATCCCAAGGGGCTCTACAGGCGTGCCCGGGCCGGCGAGATTCCGGATTTCACCGGCATCTCTTCGCCCTACGAGGCACCCATCAACCCCGAGCTGCGTTGCAACACCGGCGAGGATCCGGTCGAGGAGAATGTCGAGCAGGTGCTCGAGATGCTGCGCAAGCGGGGCATCATTTCCGGTTGAGCCGCTGTTGGCACAGGGTCGGCAAGGCCCGCGCCAGGGCAGGGCCCGGGCGTGCCAGCAGGGATGAGCCGAGTTCGTCGGGGCCTGCCGGCTCACGCAGGACCAGGTGCGGCAGGGCCTCTCGGCTCGCCAGTGACTCCGGATCCACACTGAATACGGCGCGGGGTACCGCGGCGAAGGTATTGCGCAGTCCCAGCCGGCGCAGCACGTCGTTCAGCCAGTGTCGGCCACCCAGGCTCAGCGGCGGGTGCGGCCAGATCTCCACATAGACTGCCTGTTTCGGGAGGGCAAGACAGGGGGTTCGAACGGCGGTGAGAAAGCGGTCCGCCGCTGCGTCGGCCATGTCCTCGGTACCCAGCAGACGCCCCAGTGCCCGAATGTCCGCGGCGATACCGGCCAGGTCGGCGGGCTCGCTGAGGTAGAGGGTGGCACCTGTCTTTCTCAGCCAGGCGAGATCGGCCGGTCGCGTGCCCGATGTCCAGGCCACCACCAGGTCGGGCCGAAGCGCCAGCAGGCGCTCGCGATCCAGACCGCCGAAGGTTTGCAGCACCACCACGCCGTCGGGCAGGGGCTCGTCCGCAGCGGCCGCAGCCACCAGTCGTTCCCGGCCTCCGGCAGCAATTACCAGTTCGGTGGCGTGAGGGGAGAGCGTGACGATACGCTGGGGCGGCTTCGCCGCTGCCGCAGTCGCCAGGGCGAGCAGCAGTAGCGGCCATAATGTGCCGAGCGGTGGCATGCCGCCGAAGGCGTGTTGCCGAACGGCTCCAGCGGCATGTCGCCGCGGTGTCGTGGTGGAACCGGTGACAAGTCTCACAACCGACTCAGGTACCGTTGCCAGTCGAAACAGGGGCCGGGGTCGGTCTTGCGCCCCGGTGCGATATCGCTGTGACCGGTGATGCGATCACGGGTGATGGCAGGATAACGGGCCTGGATGGCACGGGTCAGCTCCACCAGACGATCGTATTGGGCGTCGCTGAAGGGCTGGTCGTCGGTGCCTTCCAGTTCGATCCCGATGGAGAAGTCGTTGCATCGCTCCCGTCCCTCGAAACAGGACGCTCCTGCGTGCCAGGCACGACGGTTCAGGGGGACGAATTGTTGTGCGTGGCCGTCTCTTCGCACCAGCAGGTGTGCCGATACCCGCAGATGAGCAATCTCGGCGAAGTAAGGGTGTGCCGAGGGGTCGAGTCGGTTCTGGAAGAAGGCCTCGACGGCTTCACCGCCAAAGCGACCGGGTGGCAGGCTGATGTTGTGGATCACCAGCAGGTCGACCGTGGTCTGTGGTGGCCGGTCGTCGAAATTTGGCGAGAGTGTCTGTTGCACGCCGGGCAGCCAGATGTCACAGTCCGTTGTCATGGTGCCTCTTCCGGAGGATGCGCCAGGTTTTCCACGATGGCAGACTCGATTGCCTGGGGCGTGGGAGGGCAGGAGATCTCCCGGTGGAACCGGCCCTGGTGAAACAGGAACATGGCAGGCAGGTGGAAGATCTCGAACTCCCGCACCAGGCCGCCTTCCTGTTCGGCATCCACCTCGTAGACCAGCCAGTCGGGTCGAATGTGACGCAGTTCCTCAAGGGCTGCACGAAGCTGCCGACATGATCCACAGGCCGCCGAGGTGAAGAAGACCAAGGTGGGCGCAGGATTGGCCTCGATTCGGTGATGGAGATCGAATTGGGTCAGCTTCGGGAACATGTGGGATGCCTTCGGGTCGGACAAGGGGAGTTTAACGGATGCACCCAGACCCCGGTGGAGACGGAGGCCGGCCATCGGCTGGCGGGAGCAAGGGAATAGCGATAATTGCCGGGTGTGATGGCCTTCGCGATCGCCGATCGGCAGGCAGGTCGGCGCGGTAAAAAGTGATTTGCCTCACAAGGTGTGGATGAATGGATCGCCTAGGCTAACCTTATAGAGGTGTGCAGAGGTAGCGAATACCTCGGACAGTCAGGACCAGGATCATGGCAGACCACAATGTGATCTCCTTCGAAGAGAATGCGGGACCGGCAAAGAAACGCCTGACCAGCGAGCGCCACCGGCGCGTGGTAGCGGCAATGCGCAAGCATCTGGAAGCCGTTCTCCCGCAGCTGTTCCAGGACCTGTTCGACCGTCTGGACGACGAGTTCTACGAGTTGGCGGACAAGTCTGCCAACGACCTTCTGCAAACCCGCTATTTCGAGGCCATGCGCGAGTTGCGCAAGTTGCGCCAACCCATCGAACGAGGCTTCGTCGAGGGCCGCCTTCGGGCGTTCGAGCGGTTCTGGCAAGAAGCGGCACCGGTCCCGGTGACCCCTGCGAACGAGGCGCTGGTCCCGGGTGAGCAGGAGATGTCGCTGGTCGACGAGGCGGATCTCGAAGAGAGTCTGGCGATCGAGACCCTGGTCTCGAAGGCCAACAACCGTTATCACCGCACGTTGTTTGCCCTCAACAAGCGGTTCGCTGTGGTCCACGGTGTCACCGAAATCGATCCCAGGGCGAACCCTGTGGGGCCCGAGGCGCTCGCGGAGGCATTCGCCGAGGCGCTCGCCCAGTGGGAGGGCGAAACCGCGGTCCGTCTGATCGTCTACAAGTCCTTCGACCGCCATGTCATGGCCTACGTGGGGGCACTTTACGACGAATTGAACGATATCCTCGTGGCCCATGAGGTGCTGCCCAAGATCGCGCGCAAGGTGCGCCGAAACCCGGTTGCCCCCTCGGTCCAACGGGCGCGTGATCTGGATGACCAGGGTGGCGCATCAGAGGTCGAGCCACTGTTCGACGGCGGCATGCTCAAGGCGCTGGGGGAACTGGTTGCGGCGCGTCGCCGCGAGGACCCGCGTCAGGAGGGAGCGGCCTGGTATGCGCGTGCCGATGCCGCACCCAACCTGCCGGTGGTGAGTACCCATGATCTGTTCGGCGCCCTGGGAGAGGTGCAGCGCTACTCCATGAATGTCGCCCCGGTGGACATGGCAAGCCTAAGGGAGCTGCAGGCCGAATTGATGCTGAGCCTGGGGCGTGAGCTCGAGGTCGGTTCGCCCGATCGTCCGGCCAAACGCCTGGCAGACAGCGATCGCAGCATGCTGGATGTGATCGAGTTGCTGTTCGATTTCATCCTGGGCGATGAAAACCTGCCTGAACCGATGAAGGCGCTGTTGGGTCGGTTGCAGATTCCGATGCTGAAGGTTGGGTTGATGGATCGGCGCTTCTTCAGCGATCCCAGCCATCCGGCGCGGCGCCTGCTGAACAGTCTGGCGCGCGCTGCCCTGGCCTGGACGGACGATGGCGATCGTTCGGCCAATAGTGCATACGGACGGATCGAATCGGCGGTCACTCGGGTCCTCAGCGATTTCACCGACGATGTCCTGGTGTTCGAGCAGGTCTATGAGGAGTTCCGGAACTGGCTCGAGCGGGAACAGCGCAATGCGACTGTTGCCGAGAAGCGGCTGGCCCAGGCGCGGGAAGGACAGGAGCATCTTCATCTGGCGCGAAGCCAGGTCAACGAGGAGCTGCAGGCGCTCTACAACAGCTGCAGGGCACCAAATTGTCGCCTGCCCGAGCCGGTGAAGGAGCTGTTGGACACTGGTTGGCGAGACGTGATGCTGCTCAGTCTGTTGCGAGAGGGCGAACAGAGCGAGGCCTGGGAAAACGCTCGCACTCGGGCCAAGGAGCTGGTCTGGAGTGTTCAACCCAAGCAGGACCCGGCGGAACGCAAACGCCTGCTGGAAGCCATTCCCAATCTTCTGACAGCACTGCGCGAGGGGCTCAACAACATCTCGTTCGATCAGCATCGGGCAGCTGCCTTGTTCAAGGAGCTGCAGGTCTGCCATATCGCTGCCCTCCGTGGTAGTTGGGCCGAGGAAGTGCCGGTCGCCGACGTCGAGGAACCGGATACCGGAGAGGCCAGCGGGGAAGTCGAAGAGATCGTTCTCGAGAGTTCCTCACCGGTCGCAGCGTCTGAAGAGCCCCGAGACGAATATCACGAACAGGCGGAAAAGATGGCGCCTGGCACCTGGCTGGAATGGACCGATGCGGAAGGGCGAGAAGTGCGGGGCAAGTTGTCCTGGCGCAGCCAGCTGACGGGAAACTGTGTCTTCGTCGACCGCCGGGGCATGAAGATCGCGGAGATGACCCTTCCGGGGGTGGCGGCCTTGCTGCGTTCCGGGAACGGCCGCATCCTCGAAGATCTCGATACGCCGCTGATGGACCGTGCACTGAACGCCATGCTGGATGTACTGAAGCGCACGGACCCCGAGGCCAGGTCGCACTGAAAAGCCTGACGAGCACGGCCCTCGGCACTGACAGGGTACGCCGCCCCGCAGACGCGGTTTGCGGCTGGCTTGATTATCAATCGCTCGTAGCCTTGATGCCGGCGGCTCATCCCTGAGTCGCGGAAGGGATGAATTTTTCAGGTCTTCCCATTGGGATTGTCTGGGATAATTCACACGCCGATCGGATTCCCGGTCGGCGTTTTTTTCCGGGAGAGCATCAAGATGGCAGAAAAAATCAGTGACAGCGGGCTGCGCTACGAAGATCTGGTCGAAGGAGAGGGGCCGGCCGCCGAGGCGGGACAGCAGGTGTCGGTGCACTACACCGGCTGGTTGCAGGATGGGACCAAGTTCGATTCCAGCATCGACCGTAATCAGCCCTTTCAATTCCCGCTGGGCAAGGGCCGGGTGATACGGGGCTGGGATGAAGGCGTGGCCGGCATGAAGGTGGGAGGGAAGCGCAGGCTGACGATTCCGCCGCAGCTGGGCTACGGCGCCCAGGGCGCCGGTGGCGTGATCCCACCCAACGCCACCCTGATCTTCGAGGTCGAACTGCTCGATATTCAGGGATGAAGCCTGCGGCCTCGGAGATCGCGCGCCAGGTCAGAGAGGCCCTGGCGGAGGACGTGGGATCGGGGGATCTCACGGCGCAGCTCGTGCCGCAGGCCGCGCAGGGCGTCGCGGTGGTCGTGGCGCGTCAGGCCGCGGTGCTCTGCGGCCGTGACTGGTTCGACGCCGCGTTCCGGCAGGTCCATGCGGGAACCGTCCTGGAATGGGAGCTGGACGATGGGGACGCCATGGCCCCCGACCAGGTACTGTGCCGCATCGAGGGTCCGGCACGGGCGCTGCTGACCGCCGAGCGGACGGCGTTGAATTTTCTCCAGACCCTTTCGGGCACCGCAACCCGGACGCGGGCCTTCGTGGATGCGGTAGCCGGTACCGGGACACGCATTCTGGACACCCGCAAGACCATACCCGGTTTGCGCCTGGCACAGAAGTATGCCGTGACCTGCGGCGGCGCCAGCAACCATCGGATCGGCCTGTTCGATGCCATTCTGATCAAGGAAAACCATATTCAGGCCGCCGGCGGTATCGCCGAGGCGCTGGCCCTTGCGCAGCGGGTCTCCCGGTCGCTGGAGCGTACCGTGGAGATCGAGATCGAAGTGGAAGACCTGGAGCAGTTGCAGCAGGCACTGGCCGGCGGCGCGCGACGGATCCTGCTCGACAACTTCGATCTTGCCACCCTGCGCGAAGCGGTCGCAGTGAACGCGGGGCGGGCGCGCCTGGAGGCCTCTGGGGGCGTCACCCTGGAGACGGTGCGCGCCATTGCGGAGACCGGGGTCGACGACATCTCGGTGGGAGCGTTGACCAAGGATCTACACGCGGTGGATCTTTCCATGCGGTTCCTCTGAACCGCCCCTGCCCAGGGTCAGGCCATTTCGTCGAGCAAGGTCCCCACGGTGTCGAAAGCAGTCTTCAAGGTCTTGATATTGGCGCGGGCCGCGTTTTCATGCTGTTTGAGTTCCACCAGGGAACGGTTCAGGTCCACTGGTCGCCGGCTGTCCTTGATCGGTGAGCGGGCGATCTCATTGGCAGCGGTGCGCATGCCCTGGCGGGCGCGTTGCAGGCCGGA
>RFHJ01000098.1 GCA_003696905.1 Gammaproteobacteria bacterium
CCGATCGCCCTGGGATGGCTTGTAGCCCCGGCGTAGTCGGGCGCGCACATTCTCGAGCCGCTGTTGCTTGTTCCAGCAACGCCGTGCCTGGGCCTTGTCCTCTCGCCCGCGTGCAGGGGCGATCTTCGCATCGCGCCTGTTTCGCCGCTCGGCGCCGCGCCGTTTCAGCCATTGACGCTCGCTGGCACGCAGGCTGGCACCCTGCGCGATCTGCGGGGTTACCGTCTCTGGTCGCTGTCCGGCGCTGCAGGGCCAATCCCGGAACACCGGCCCTTCGGCGCCGTCACAACGATAGATGGCGGCGCCCGCCGCAGGCGCGAAGAGGAGAATGGAGACGAGCGTACAGGCCCGTGAAAAGCCGGATACGAACATATTCCCTCCCTGGAATTAAAGTTCTATTCGGATCGGCCGCTAATCAGAGACATGGCCAGGCAGAGCGTAACCCCCTTCCCCACATCCGCGGCGACCAAAGGCATGCAGAGAGTAGATGAACTCGAGGCCGAGAACCAGGCCCTGAGACAATTGCTGCACAAGCTGACCAGCGATGCCGCCTACAACGAAAGTGTCATGCAACGCTTTCAGGAACGCGAGCTCGGACTGCTGAGCGCGCAGGATCTGCCGGACCTGATCGAACGTCTGACCAGTGGGCTGCGCACCTCCTTCGGCCTGGAGAGCGTACGTCTGGTGCTGCTCGACCCCTATGGGGTGATCGAGGAACTGCTTGCGGCCCTGGGGGTGCAGAGCTGCCATATTCCGCATCTTTATCTGGAACGCGACGTGCGAAGGACACTGGACCGCTACCCCGATCTGCACCGCCCCTGGCTCGGTCCCTGGGTGCGCAGGCACCAACCCTTTCCCTCGCCCCAGACGCCGGTACGCAGCGAGGCCCTGTTGCCGCTGCGGCAACCCGACGGCATTGCCGGCTTTCTGCACCTGGGCAGCGCCGATCCACACCGGTTCCACCCCGACCAGGGCACGGAATTTCTCGACCGCCTCGGGCGACTCGCCGCGGTTTGTCTGGAGAACGCCGTGAACCGGGAACGACTGCGGCTCGCGGGACTCACCGACGGCCTGACCGGTCTGTACAACCGCCGCCACCTGGATACCCGTCTCGCCGAGGAGGTGGCGCGTGCCCGGCGACACCGCCTCGCGCTGTCCTGCCTGTTCATCGACGCCGACCACTTCAAGCAGATCAACGACCGCTTCGGGCATGCCGCCGGCGATCAGGTGTTGATCGCCCTGGCCAAGCGCATTCGCGATCAGCTGCGCACCTCCGACCTGGCGGCACGCTACGGCGGCGAGGAGATCGCCGTACTGCTGCCACAAACCGACCTGGACAATGCCACCCGGCTGGCCGAACGCATCCGTGAAGCGGTCATTGCCTCGCCGGTGGAGACCACCGACGGGGCAGTCATCCCCCTTACCGTGTCGATCGGTGTCGCCACGCTGGCAGGGCTTGAGAAAGGCACACTCGACGAGCAGGCCCGCGAGTTGCTGGAGGCCGCCGATCGGCAGGTCTACCGCGCCCAGGAGAGCCGCCGCATCCGGGTTTGTGCGATGCCGGTCAGCGCCTGAGTCCACCAATCGGCTCTGCCCTGACGGACATCAACGAGGGGCGCTTTGGCGATTGCAAAGAGGCGCTGCTGGTCCATACTGAAAAAGGACCGCAGGCAATCGAACAAGAGGAGACGACCGCATGTTTCTCAAGGAAAGCAGCTCGGGCGAACTGGTGGAAGTGCTGTCCATGCGCGACCTGATCGATCCCTTCCACAAGGAGATCGTGGGCCGCTACAACGCCGGCGAGGATCTGCCGGATCCGCAGAAATTCGCCAAGGCCAGCCTGGTGTTTCCCTCGGGCGAGCCCTTGCCCCGCTGCTGGCTCGACCCCGATTATCGGGGCCACGGCGACGGCTGAGGCACCCCTCCTCGTCCCGGCCAACGATCGCAATGTCCGGGACGACGCACTGCGACCCTTCTGCAACCGGTCGGATCAACCCCATTCCACCGGGCCGCCCATGGCATGCCAGGCCACCATGCCACCCTTCACCACCTGCACGTGGGCAAAGCCTTCTCGCTCCAGCAGGGCCGCTGCCTGCTCCGAGCGCCGGTCGGTATGGCAGACCACCGCAATGGGCCGCTCCAGCCATTCCTCAAGCAGTTCCTGCCGCTGCGGCAGCTGCTCCAGGGGAATATTGACCGCCCGGGGGATGTGGCCGAGCCGGCCATTGAAATCCTCGGCACGGCGCACGTCCAGCACCAGCGGCGCCCCAGGCAAGGCCAGCCGGTCGCGCAGGCTCTGGACCTCGATGGCATTCCCCCTGCGCATCGCCCCCACCAGGCGCGGCAGGAACGCCACCAGTGCCAACAATGCCAGTGCAAACAATCCCTTCTGGATCAGGCCGCTGCCACCGGCGACGGCCTCGCGGCCCAGGTAGCCCAGCCAGGTATAGGCCAAGGCACCTGGCAACATGAACACAAAGGACGTGAGTACATAGTGCCAGAGCCGGATGCCCGTGAGCCCCAGCGCATAGTTCAACAGGTTGAATGGCAACAGCGGCACCAGGCGCACCAAGGCCACGAAACGCCAGCCTTCCGCGTCCACACCGCGCTTGAGACGCCGCAGGCGCCTGCCGGCCCGGCGCTCCGCCCAGTCTCCCGCGAGATAGCGGGCTATCAGAAAAGAAAATGTCGCGCCCAGCGTCGCCCCGACGAGGTTATAGAGGGTTCCCCACACTGGTCCGAACAGGGCGCCGCCCGCCAGGGTGATGACCGAACCGGGCGCGAACAACACCGTCGCTAGTGCATACAGCAGCATGAACAGCATCGGGGCCCAGGCTCCGCCATGGTCGATCCAACTGTAGAGCCTGGCGGCGTTCAGGTCGTCGCGGCAGACCCAGACCACGGCGATACCCACCAACAACAGGCCCAACAACGACAGGCGGCCTACCCGCTCAGGCATCCCCCTCTTCCTCCCAGCGGCGGCGATTGATGGCATAGCCGGATATGCCGCCGCGAAAGGGCAGCATCAGCAATCCCGGCAACCAGGAGACCGTAGCGGGATCCCGAAACTTTCGGATGCCGATGACCATGCCCCCGTGGCCACCGCGCGGCTGATCCCGATAGGTACCGAACAACCTGTCCCACCAGGAGAGATTGAAGCCGAAATTGCTGTTGGCCTCGTCGTCCTCCACCGAATGATGCACCCGGTGCATGTCCGGGGTGACGATCAGCCAGCGTAGTATCTGGTCGACCCGCCGGGGAAGACGCACGTTGCCGTGGTTGAACAGGGCCATGCCGTTGAGCAGTACCTCGAAGACCACCACCGCCACGGGCGGCGCGCCCAGCAACAGTATGGCAGTGAACTTGATCCCCATGGAGAGGAAGATCTCGAGCGGGTGGAAACGCGCACCCGTGGTGACGTCATAGTCCGGATCCGCATGGTGCACCCGATGCAGGCGCCACAACACCGGAATGGCATGCACCATGACATGTTGCAGCCAGATGACCAGGTCCAGTATCACCACCGACCCGAGGAGCGCCACCCAGGCCGGCACGTCCGTCACGTTGAAGAGGCCCCAACCTCGCCGCTGTGCGGCCGCTGCCACCCCCACCGCCGCGACCGGCAGCAGCAGCCGCAGCAACAGACCATTGAGCAGCACCAGCCCGAGATTGTTGGTCCAGCGCAGGAGCCGCGGCAATTGCAGGGGACGCGCAGGGGACACCGTCTCCCAGAGACCCATCGCCAACAACAGGCCAAGGAATACGCCCAGGCGAATCGCCGTTTCGTGTTCCAGCAACCAG
>RFHJ01000099.1 GCA_003696905.1 Gammaproteobacteria bacterium
GCGCGGGACCTGGCGCTGGAGATGGAGGCGCGGGGCGAGGGCAAGGTGCTCAACCAGTTCGCCAATCCCGACAACCCGCGCGCCCACTACGAGGGCACCGGTCCCGAGATCTGGCGCGATACCGACGGCACCGTGACCCACTTCGTGAGCGCCATGGGAACCACCGGCACCATTACCGGTACGGCCCGCTACCTGAAGGAACGCAATCCTGGCATCCAGGTGATCGGGGTACAGCCTGCCGAAGGGGCCTCGATACCCGGTATCCGGCGTTGGCCCGAGGCCTATCTGCCGGAGATATTCGATGCCTCGCTGGTCGATCGCGAGATCGACATCGATCAGGAAACCGCCGAGGAGATGACCCGTCGCCTCGCGCGCGAGGAGGGGATCTTCTGCGGCATCTCCTCGGGTGGTGCAGTGGCCGCGGCGTTGCAGCTCTCGACTCAGGTCGAGAATGCGGTGATCGTGTCCATCATATGCGACCGCGGAGACCGCTACCTTTCCACCGGTGTCTTTTCTCCGGAGAGCTGAAATGTACTTCACCGCCCTGGCCGTCGCCCCTTTGCCGGACGTCGAGACTGCACGGCAGAACTTCGATCTGCAGGGTCTGAGCGACGAAGACGTGGCCAAGGTCCTGTTCCATCGACGCAAGCAGCGGGTCGGCAGCGAGCAGCTGGACTGGGATCAGCTGACCCTCGGAGCGGTCTCCATGGTCCGCTTCGGCAGCGAACAGGAGGTCCATATCGAGAGTTTCTCGGTCGCCGAGTTTCCCGAGCTGATGTTGCTGGATGCCGTCTTTCAGATGATGCAGACCGCGCCGCCGCTGGTCACCTGGGGTGGTCGCCGCCAGCTCATGCCATTGCTGCAATTCCGCTGTCTGAAGCATCGTCGGGCCATTGTCGACTACTGGGCGCGTTTCGAGGATCGGCGTGACCCGCATCTCGACCTGCAGCTCGAGTGGCTGCCGCAGATCGATCGCTTTCCCTCCCTGGACGACATGGCGCGGCGCCTGGGCTTGCCCGGTATGCTGGGCCTGCACGAGGCGCAGCTCTGGGAACAGTGGCTGGCCGGCGATCACGAGGCACTGCTGCGCTACGGAGAGACGGCCGCCATCAACACCGGTCTGCTGGCACTGGAGATCTTCCATCTCCAGGGGCGTTATGCCCTCGGCGAGGTGGATGGGTGGCGGCAGGGGTTGCGCGATGTGTTGCGGCAGACCCCGCGACACGCCACGCTGCTTCGGGCCTGGGAAAGCCAGCCATGACGCGTCGGCGCCGACGGGCCCGTCGACCGGAAGGGGAATTCGAGGCGGTGATCGGCGACATGGCCCATGATGGTCGCGGTGTCGCGCGCATCGACGGCAAGGCGACCTTCATCCAGGGCGCCTTGCCGGGTGAGCGGGTATGCTTTCGTTACCTCAAGGTCAAGCGCAGTCACGACGAGGGGGTGGTGACCTCTGTGCTGGAGCCGGTCCCCGATCGCGTGGCACCGCGCTGTGCCCACTATGCGCTCTGTGGCGGATGCAGTCTCCAGCACCTGGCCCCGGAGGCACAGATCCGGGCCAAGCAGGAGATCCTGCTGGACAATCTGCGGCAGCTCGGCCAAGTCGAGCCCGAGCGCGTCTATCCCCCGTTGGTCAATGAGTCCCCCTGGGGCTATCGCCGCAAGGCCCGTCTGGGTGTGAAATGGGTCCCCAAGAAGGGCCGGGTGCTGGTGGGGTTCCGCGAACGGGGCAGCAGCAAGGTAGCCGAGCTGTCGGCATGTCATGTGCTGCACCCGCGCGTGGGGCGGTTGCTGCCGGCGCTGAGCGAGCTGATCGGCGGCCTGAGCATTCGCGACCGGCTGCCGCAGATCGAGATGGCCATGGACGATGCGCGCTGCGTGTTGATCTTCCGTGTGCTCGAGTCCCCGAACGAGGACGACCGGGCGCGGATTCTCTCTTTTGGCGACCGGCACGACATCGTGCCCTACCTCCAGCCGGGCGGGCCGGATACCGTCGTGCCCTTGCAACCGCCAGGCATCGATCTGCATTATCGGCTGCCCGACGAGGGTCTGGAACTCGGCTTCCTGCCCGGGGATTTCACCCAGGTCAACACCGGGATGAATCGGCAGATGGTCGCCCGTGCCATGGAGCTGCTGGCGCCCGAGCGTGGGGAGCGGGTGCTGGACCTGTTCTGTGGCGTCGGCAATTTCACCCTGCCACTGGCACGACGCGCTGGCTCGGTGGTCGGCGTGGAGGGCGATGCGGGACTGGTACAACGGGCGCGAGAGAATGCCGAGCGGAATGGACTGAACAATCTGAGCTTCCACGTCGCCAATCTCTACGAACCATTGGAGGGGGCCGGTTGGCTGCAGGGCCGCTATGACAAGGCATTGCTCGACCCACCCCGCAGCGGTGCCCAGGAGGTGCTGCCGCTGCTGCCGCAACTGGGTGTCCAGCGAATCCTCTATGTCTCCTGCTACCCTGGCACCCTGGCACGGGATGCCGGCATTCTGGTCGGCAGACTGGGATATCGATTGTTGGGAGCGGGGGTGATGGACATGTTTCCGCACACCGCCCATGTGGAATCCATTGCGCTGTTCGAGAGGCAGGACTGATGGCCGTGGAGATCGAACGCAAGTTCCTCGTGCGCGACGACAGCTGGCGCGAGCAGATCGAACGCAGCATCCCGATGCGCCAGGGTTATCTGCACCGCGATGATCGCACGGCGATTCGCGTGCGCATCTTCGGTGATCAGGCCCATCTGAACATCAAGGCGAGCGACGACGGCATCCATCGCCACGAGTTCGAGTATCCGATACCGCTCGCCGATGCGCAGGCGCTGTTCGAGCAGGTGGTGCGGGGGGACGTGCTCGAGAAGGTGCGTCACGAATTGCATTTTGGCGGCCATCGGTGGGAGATCGACGAGTTCCTCGGAGACAACGCCCCCCTGGTGGTGGCCGAGATCGAGCTGGCATCGGCGGATCAGCCCTTCGAGCGCCCGCCATGGCTGGGCGAGGAGGTCTCCAGTGATCCCCGTTACTACAATGCCAACCTCGCCGCCCATCCCTTCGGTCGATGGGCCGACTGATTCGCGCCGGCTCGCTGCTGGTCCTGGTACTCCTGGCCGCCTGTCGGTCCCCCGATTCGAATACCCTGGTGTTCGCCATTGCCACGGCGCCGGCCTCCCTGCACCCGGTGCTGGCGACCGATGCGGTCTCCGAACGTATCAATGGGTTGCTTTATCGCCCGTTGGTGGAATTCGATGCCCAGGCACGCCCGGTGCCCGGCGTGATCCGGTGGCAGCGCCTCGACGATCGCCGCTATCGGCTGCAGTTGGTGGCCGGCGTGCCGCCGTTCTGGGATGGCAGTCGTGTGGATCCCGGCGACGTGGCGGCGACCCTGCGGGCCGCCCGTGACGACCCGGCATCGCCCCATGCCGGGGCCTTGCGGCATCTGCAACGGATCGAGGTCCATGAAAGCCATCTCGTGGTCACCCTCTCACGTGACGACCCCCGGTTTCCCGAACGCTTGCACCTGGGAGTGGCGCCTGCGGAACGCCTTGCCCAGGGAGCGCGATTGGCGCGACATCCCCTCGGGAATGGCCCCTTTCGTTTCGTCGCATGGGAGGACGATGGCGGACTGACCCTGAAGCGCCGTCGAGACGGTCTGCTGGTCAGGTTCGCCGTGGTCAGGGACCCCACCATGCGGGCCTTGAAGCTCATGCACGGGGAGGCGGATATCGTGCAGAACGACCTGCCGTTCGAGATGTACCCGGTATTGCAAGGCCGGGGAGACATCGCATTGCGCGAGCGTTCCGGCACGACCTTCAGCTATATCGGGTTCAACCTCGAAGATCCGGTCACCGGGGATCATCGGGTGCGTCAGGCGATCGCCCACGCGATCGACCGCGAGGCCATCGTGCGCCATCTCTTCATGGGTCATGCCCGGCTCGCCGAGACGGTGCTGCCGCCGGGTCACTGGGCGGCGCATCCCGGCCTCAAGCCCTGGCCCCACGACCCGGCGCGGGCCCGCGCCCTGCTCGCGGAACTGGGCTATGGGCCTGGCCATCCACTGGTCATCCACTACAAGACCTCCACCGACCCGTTTCGCCTGCGGGTGGCGGCCGTGCTGCAGGCACAGTTGCGCAAGGTGGGCATCGATCTGCGGATCCAGAGTAACGAATGGGGCACCTTCTTCGGCGATATCAAGGCCGGACGCTTTCAGATGTACAGCCTCAGCTGGGTGGGGGTGCGCAGCCCCGACATCTTCCGCCACGTCTTCCACAGCGGTTCGCTGCCGCCGGGTGGGGCGAACCGGGGGCGCTACCGTTCGCCCGAGGTGGATCGACTGATCGAGCACGCGGAGGGACTGCCCCGGGAACAGGCGCGCACCTTGTACCATCGCGTCCAGGCGATCGTCCACCAGGCACTGGTGTATGTGCCGCTGTGGCACGAACACAACCTGTTGCTGAGCCGGCGGGTGGTGCCGGTGACGCCATTGCCGGATGGGAGCTATCACTTCCTGGAGCAGGTTCATTGGCAATCCGGAGAACCGGGGGAGGCCGCACGATGAAACAGGGGTTGCGACAGGGACGTTACGTCGAGGTCGATCTCACCAGGCAACAGCTGGTCTTGTGGGAGGGTGGACACGAGCAGGCACGTTATCCGGTATCGACCGCCTCGAACGGGCCTGGCCAGGCCATGGGATCGGGGTGCACGCCACTGGGCTGGCACCGGATCCGCCTCAAGATCGGGGCGGGCTGCCCATCGGGGGCGGTGTTCGTCGGTCGCCGTCCCACCGGGGAGATCTGGTCGCCGCA
>RFHJ01000100.1 GCA_003696905.1 Gammaproteobacteria bacterium
TACTGGCAGCGAGCACGGCGCACCATACAACTGGTCTTTTCACCGTCGTTTTTCCTTCAATTCCATTGCTGACACATGCCAGGTATGCCGGCAGGTGAGGACAGAGCGACAAAATTCAACAAGCTGCCGATCGACAAGCCAGCGACACACCCACGGTGCTGCTTGCTAGAATCGGCGCACGAGGACTCTCCAATCAGCCAAGGATTCACCCATGAAACTGCGCACCCTGTTGAGCTTCACCCTGCCGCTGCTGGCCGCCACCGCGATGGCCGAGCAGGGCTTCATGATCATGACCCAGGCCGAGATGGCGCGACACAACCAGGCCATGGCTACCTTGAAAGGCAAGGAACGGGAGGAGTATCGCAACCGCACCTGGAACCTGTTGCGCGAGCGGGCCCGCCAGCATGGCTACCTGATGCCGGCCACGCCACCCTGGGCGACGGCGCAATCCCAGCACACGCCACCAACCGTCACGGCCTCGCAACCCGCTTCGGAGACAAGGGGCCAAGCGACGACAGAATCGCCGGCAAATGTCGCCGCAACGGCGATCGCGAACGAGGCAGCTGGCGGAACCACGGTCGAAACGGCCCCCGCTGCCGCTCAGGCCGGCGAAACAGCTCCTGCCAGCACGCCAGATAAAGGAGTGAACCAGCCTGTGCAGGAGACCGGCACCAGCGAAACCGGCGGCTCCACTAGCTCAGCCAAGCCGGCCATGGCGGAGCAGACTCCACCAACGGGCAGCGACCAGGAACAGACGAGCCGGCAGGCCGAGCCCCCCGCCGAAAAGCAGGCAGCTGAGATGCCCTCTCTGATTCGCAAGCACCGCCAGACCATCGAGCAGGCGGCAACCGCCGAGGCCGCGGCCACCCGAGAGCCCAGCGGACAGACCGAACAAGAACTGAGCAGGGCCCAGCGCCTGTATCGAGAGCAAATGCGCCGTCGCTTCGAGCGTTACATGGCTGAGCGTCGCGCACGGGAACAACGCTTGCGCCAATTGCAGGCGCAGCGCAAGACCCAGCCCCAGCGGCCGGCGCCCTATGCACGCCCACCCATGCCGGCCCCAGGGCCCTGGACCATGCCCCCTCAGCGACCACCTCTCCCAGCCACACCCTGGCCACCGACCCCGGCCCGTCCTGCCTGGCCGGCGCCTCCGCGCCAGGCACCGATGCCACCACGGCCCCGCCAACCTGCAGTACCGCAGAATCGGCAGTCGCCGGCGGCAACACCTCGTCCACCTTACTGGTACTGAGCACGGGAATTCGAATCGGGCGGCGGAAGGCCGCGCCTCGGTCGCCCTGGTTCAGGGAGCCAGGGCGACCAGCCGTTGGATACGCGCCACATAGGCCCGTGTTTCCGGCGGCGCGAAGGGGGCGACGTGTTCCCAGCGTTGTACCTGCTTCTTACGCTTGAGCGCCCGCTTGTAAGAACGCAGGATACGGCCATAACCGGCGTTGTAGCTGGCAAAGGTGAATTTCAGGCGGTCACCAGTGCTGAGCACCGTCTTGCGCTTCCATTTGCGATACAACTGACGGTCATAGAAGATTCCGGCGGCAATGTTCCAGCGCGGATCGCGGATATCCTTGATCAGGGGATTCTTCTTGCGAATCTCGCGATAGGTCGAGGGCAGGATCTGCATGATCCCGACCGCACCGGCTGGGCTCTTGGCGCGCGGATTCAGCCCCGACTCGGCAATACCCTGTGCCTTGAACCATCGCCAGTTCACGTGTGGTCCGAAATAGTGCTTGGCGTACTTGCGAAACAGGTGATCGAAATCCCTCGGCCAGTGCTTGTGGTCCACGTGTCTCTCCGTGCTGGCCCAGGCCAGGACGGGTATCAGGACCAGCGACACCCAGATGCCACGCATCCCGATGCCTCAGTTCAATCCCAGACCGATGACCAGGCCCATGGCGGTGCCGATACCGATGAACATGCCCATGATCATCAGACCAACCGCCTGGTTGCCGTTGGAGAGCTGCTCGGGGATGGAGAAGCTGACAATGTGGCTGAACACCTTGCAGCCCAGCCACATGAACAGAAGCGTGAGAAAGCCACCCATACAGGCGTAAAGGATATTCAGAATCAACGGATCCAGACCGTCGCTCATCGGTTGTGCCTCCACATGAAGAAAGGGATCGAGCCGGCTTCCCGTCCGCCCAGGGCAGCGCCTGAGCTTAGGCGCTGGGGCGACATTATTCAAGGGAGCAAAAGGGCCAAGCCAGGTGGGCACCATCCAACTCGAGGGCTCCTGAAGGGGCAGCGGGTCCGCTACTTGAGACCACGCTCGCGCCGGATGCGCTCCCAGGCCTGTTTGATCTCATGGGTCTTTTGTGTCGCCACCTGCATCATCTCTTCCGGCAATCCCTTCGAGACCAGCTTGTCCGGATGGTGCTGGCTGAGCAGCCGCCGATAGGCCCGTTTGACCTCCGCGTCCGTGGCCGTGGGTTCCACCCCGAGGATCTGGTAGGCCTGTTCCAGGCTGGGCACGCCGGTATCCGGCCGGGCATAGCCGGCGCCCTCTGCCCCGGCACCGTAGCGGGCACCGATCATGCGCTGCAGGCGCCGATACTCGAACTCCGAAACCCCCAACAGACGGCAGATCCGCTGCAGCAGGGCATCCTCGGCGGTATCCAGGCGCCCATCCGCGTAGGCCGCCTGGATCTGAATCTCGAGAAACATCTGCAGCAGGGTGGTGCGTCGCCGGCACTCCTGACGGAACTGCTGGACCACCTCCTGCAAAGGGAAATCAGCGCGCTTGCCCTCGTTAAAGAGGCGAATGGCCGTCTTGCGCATCTGTGGCGACAAATTCATCTGCGCCATGACCGATTCGGCGAGATGGATCTCCTCCGGTGAGACACGGCCATCGGCCTTGGCAACCGCCCCCATGACGCTGAAGGTCGCGGTAAAAAAGACGGTCTGGATACGCTCACGCTCGTCCGGGGAGAAATCCTCGCGACCGAATCCCCCCTCGGGCATGCCCTGCAACCCCTTGTCGAAATTGTGCCCGAGGGCAACGCCCAGAATGGCACCGAGCGGCCCGCCGATCATGAATCCCAGGGTGCCGCCAACCAGTTTTCCCCACCAACTCATCGGACCGCTTCCTCCTTCAACGGTGCAAATACTCCTCGTCGCGGAAAGACCAGACCCACTCTGGCCGCAACCCTGCCAGTACCGTGATCACCGCGCCGTTGAGAAAGGCCTCGGGAAACAGCATCAGGGGTAGCAGACTGACCACGCCGTCTCGCAGGCTGCCCCACTCATGGCCCGCGGCGAGCAACAACAATACCGACGACCCTACCATCACCGCCGCCATCAGGGCGCCACAGAAGAAGGCATTGATAAAGACATAGATGAAGAAGTGTTTTGGCAGCCAGGCACGCACCAGGCCCAACACCAATTGGGTCAGCGAGGCCGGCAACACCACCAACACCCACAGGGTCGGCAGAACGGACACCCAGTCGTGGACATCGGCGAGCACCAGGGCTGCCTGCGCCACCGCGCCGCCAAGCAATGCCAGCGACCATCCCCAGGCGAGGGTCAGAAAGACCACCCCCGACAGATGCCAGACCAGCCCTGGCTGGATCTCGGTGCGCAGCAACCACAGCACGATCACCGCCACAACACTGCCGAAGTAGGCACCGGAGACACCCTCCCTTTGCAGGCGCGCGAAGTCGGCCCAGCGCGCCGCCAACCAATAGAGGGGCAGCAATCCCAGGCCGAGTATCCAGAGCCCCACGGCAGGGAATAGGCTCGCAGACAATTCCATGGGTATTTCAGAAGTTACTGATACTTGATACGGTGAGTGTAAACCACCATATGCGATTGCGGACAGGGATGAATCGCCCCCAGGCCCGGTCTCTTCTCAAGAAGAGCAGTCGAATGCCGTTATGGCGGGTAGAGGGCGATTTGACGGTTTTCCACCGAACGCCTTGTCGCCAAATGGGATACCACGCCATTTCGGGGCTCGACACAGAAATCGGGAGGCAACGATGATCGTTCACTATGACATGGCCACGGGCCAGGTAATCGGAGACAGCACACCCACGACCGATGCCGCGGTCGAAGGGCCGACCAGGCGGACCACCCTCGGGCTGCAGATCGTCGAGGATACGGCCGCCGCACGGCAGTCGATTACAGGCGGCCTGCCGTTGGATCTGCTGACCATCCCAACCGAGGTATTCATTGCCCGGCAGACACAGAAGGGCTGATCAGCACGTGGCGGCCAACAGGGCGAGGTCTACCTGCAGGCGTCCGTCGACCACGCGAAGCGGCAGGGTCTGAAGGGACTGATTGACACACGGCCCCCGCACGCATTGACCGGTACCTATGCGGAACAGGGCGCCGTGCATCGCGCATTGAATGAAGCCGTTGTCGAGATCGAGGAACTGGTGCGGCTGCCATTCCAGGGGCGCTCCGGTATGGGGGCAACGGTTGCGGTAGGCGAACAGCCGCCCCGCCTTGCGTACCACGAAAAAGGGCACCCCCTCCATACCTGGCACCTCGAAACCCCGTGCCCCGGGTTCCTCGATCCGATCCACTGGACCGGCGTCGAACCAGCTAGTCGTCAAGTGCGATGCCCTCCCGACCACAACTCTCGCTCGCCAGGCGGCTGGCGAACGCCAGGGCCTCCGCCATCGACCAGCGACGCGCGAGCCCGTGCAGCATTCCCGCATTGAACACATCACCCGCCCCCAGGGTGTCGACCACCCGGGGCGGCGCCAGGGCCGGTTGATGCAGGATCCGCCCCTGCCCATCACGACCCCAGGCGCCCCGGGCACCCCAGGTACAGGTTGCGAGAATACCCTCGGGCAGGCCATGCAAGAAGA
>RFHJ01000101.1 GCA_003696905.1 Gammaproteobacteria bacterium
CAGCCCTGGAATCTGGAGAAGGTCTTCAAGATTGGCCTTACGCACCTGCTGTGGCTTCTGGTGGCCTTTGCCACCGGCCTGACCTTTGTCCTCTACTGGGGCAATGCGCCGGACCTGATCGTCGAGTTTTTCACCGGTCAGGCACCCTTCGCCGCCTATGCCACCGCCGCCTTCCTCACCGCCACCACCTATGTCATGGCGGGGATCGCGCGCGAACAGGTGTGCACCTACATGTGTCCCTATGCTCGCTTCCAGAGCGTCATGTTCGACCCGGACACCCTGATCGTCTCCTACGACAGATCGCGCGGTGAAGGAGAGAAGGGCCGCGCCAAGCTGGGGCGGGAACTGAAGACCCGGGAACAACGCCAGGCGGTGGGTGTGGGCGACTGCATCGACTGCGGCTACTGTGTGCAGGTGTGTCCCACCGGCATCGATATCCGCAACGGCCTGCAGATCCAGTGCATCTCCTGCGCGCTCTGTATCGATGCCTGCGACACCATCATGGATTCGCTCGGCTGGGAGCGGGGCCTGGTGGGCTATACCTCACAGCGTGAAGAGGAAGGCGGCGACAAGGCGCGCCTGCTGCGCCCCAAGGTGCTCGGCTATGCGGCCGTGCTGACGGTGGCGGTGGCCCTGCTGGCCTGGAGCGTCGGCCATCAGGCGCCCTTCGACCTGACCGTGAGTCAGGTGCGCCAGCCGATCTTCACTCGCCTCTCCGACGGGCGCATCGAGAACGCCTACGAGGTGAAGGTGAACAACAAGACCAGTCATCGGCTGGGTCTCACCTTCTCGATCGAGGGGCTGCCCGATGCGGAATTGGACATGGGGCGTTTTCGTCATGTGGTATTGCGTGCCGGGCAGCGGCTGCGCTTGAGTGCCCGGATCAAGGCCAGGCCTCGGGTGTTCGACGGCAAGACCCATCCCGTTACCATCGTCGCGCGGCCCGATCCGGAGGCGAAACTGCCGCCGCTGAGGCACGAGACGGTGTTCTATGTACCCGCGAGTTGATCATGCATGCCGGTGATCTCATTCTGGGCATCGGCCTGGGGGTGCTGCTGGAACTGCTGACCTACCTTGGCCTGACCCGACTGTTCCGCCTGTCGGGCAAGGCCGCCGCGATGGCGATCGGGCTGCTGGTGGTGCTGGGCTATGTGCCCTGGGCGGCCATCCACTGGCCCGGTGCAGATATCTTCGCGGTCCACCTGGCGATCTATCTGACCTTCGCCTATGCGCTGGGCATGATCGGATCGCGGGTGGGCAAGGGTTGGCACTGGGCGCCGGCGCTCATCGTGGCCTTCTTCGTCGGCGTGATCACCCTCAACATCATCTTCGTCACCGTTGCCGAGAAGGGGATCACCGGGATCTTTGCCGAGTTGTTGCCGAGCCCCAGGACGGCGCGGGTCGCCGATTCCGAGTTCCCCGGCGTGGTGTCCCACGACTTTCAGGAAAAGGAGGCGCTCTACAACCAGTATCTCGAGCAGGTCAAGGCCCAGCGGGAGCGGGGCTGGCAGGTGCGCAAGGGTTGGTCGCACAAGCCGCGGGTGGGCGAGCCTGCCGATTTGATCGTGGTGGTCAAAGATCGCGAGGGGCGACCGATCTCCGGGGCCGAGGTACATGGGCGCTTCCTGCGTACATCGAACAGTCGTGACGATTTCGACTTCCGCTTGTCCGAGATCGGGGGCGGCGAGTATCGTGGGACCTTCCGCATGCCGCTGCCGGGGCTGTGGCGCCTGGTGCTGGAGGTTCGCAAGGGCGAGGCCCGGCACGAGATCCGCGCCATGACCTCGGTGTCGCCATCAGGGTAGTTGCCATTTGAGTAACAGCAGCGACAACCCCGCCCACGAAGAGACCTGCTTCCACTGCGGTCTTCCGGTCCCGCCCGGGGCAGACTATCCGGTCGAGATCGACGGCCGTGTCCATAACCTGTGCTGTCACGGCTGCCAGGCGGTGGCCCAGGCCATCGTCGACGGTGGTCTCACCTCCTTCTATCAGCATCGCGAGGCACCCTCCGGGCGGCCGGAGGAGTTGATTCCGGAACAACTGGCCCGGATGGAGTTGTACGACCAGCCTGCCCTGCAGGCCGGCTTCGTCGCGGTGGACGAGAACGATCTCAAGCACGCCTCACTGATCCTCGAGGGCATCACCTGTGCCGCCTGTGTCTGGCTGAACGAGCGGCATGTGCGCTCCCTGCCCGGGGTGCAGGACTTCCAGGTCAACTACAGTACTCACCGTGCCCATGTGACCTGGGACGACAGCCAGCTGCACCTGTCGGACATCCTCAAGGCCATCGCCAGTATCGGTTATATCGCCCATCCCTTCGATCCGGGCCGCCAGGAGCAGGTGCAGAAGAAGGAGAAATCCCGGGCCCTGCGGCGGCTGTTCGTGGCGGGGCTGGGGGGCATGCAGGTGATGATGCTGGCGGTGGCCATGTATGCGGGCGACGCCTACGGCATGGATGCCTTGATCGAGCAGTTCATGCGCTGGGTCAGCCTGGTACTCACGCTGCCGGTGGTGCTCTATTCGGCCAGTGGCTTCTTCACCACCGCCTGGCGTGATCTGCGCCGACGCCAGCTGAGCATGGAGGTGCCGGTCTCGCTGGCGATCGGCGCGGCCTTCGCCGCCAGCCTCTGGCACACGGTGCTGGGGCAGGGCGAGATCTACTACGACTCGGTCTGCATGTTCACCTTCTTTCTCCTGGCCAGTCGCTATCTGGAGATGACCGCGCGCCACCGGGCCGGGCAGGCGGCCGAGGCGTTGGTCAAGCTGTTGCCCGCCACCGCCACCCGACTGGTCGACGGCCGCACCGAGGCGGTGCCGGTTTCCAGTCTGACGCCGGGGGATATCGTGATCGTGCGGCCCGGCGAGACCATCCCGGCAGACGGTCGGGTGGTGAGTGGCGAGAGCTCGGTGGACGAGTCGCTGCTCACCGGCGAGAGCCTGCCACGGCATCGCGCCCTGGGCGACGAGGTGGTCGGCGGCAGCCTCAACGTCGAGAGCCCGCTGGAGGTGGAGGTCCGGTCGGTCGGGGAGGACACCATGATCTCAGGCGTCGTCCGTCTGCTCGATCGCGCCCAGGCGGAAAAGCCCCGCATCGCCCGGCTGGCCGACCGGGTGGCGGGCTACTTCGTGGCCGCGCAGCTCTCGGTAGCGGTGCTGGTGGCGATCGGGTGGTATCTGGCCGCACCGGAACGCGCCTTCGAGATCACCCTGGCGGTGCTGGTGGTCACCTGTCCCTGTGCGCTCTCCCTGGCCACGCCGGCGGCGGTGACCGCGGCCATCGGCGCGCTCACCCGGCTGGGCCTGCTGGTGACCCGGGGCCATGTGCTCGAGACCCTGGCGGTGGCCGATCAGGTGGTCTTCGACAAGACCGGTACCCTGACGCGGGGCCTGCTGAGCCTGACCGAGGTCCGGCCCCTGGGCGCGCTGGATCGCCAGGAGGTGCTCGACATCGCCGCCAGCCTGGCGCGCGACTCGGAGCATCCGGTGGCCCGGGTGCTGGCGATGCACAGTGGTGCGCCGCGCCCGGTGGAGGCGATTCGTTCCCGCCCGGGCCAGGGCCTGGAGGGGCGAATCGACGGCAGACTCTATCGTCTCGGCCATGCCGGCTTCGTGGCCGAGCTGGTGGGCAGCGATCCGCCGCCGGAGCCCGGGCAGGCGCACGGTACCCCTGTCTATCTGGGGAGTGAAGGCGGTTGGCTGGCGCGCTTCGAGCTGCGCGACCGTCTGCGCGACGACGCCGCCGAGGCGATCCGTGCCCTGCGTGAACAGGGGCTGGAGCCGCACATCTTCAGCGGGGATGCGCCCGCGGCGGTGGCGGCGGTCGCGCGCACGCTGGGTATCGGCGACTGGGCGGCGCGCATGCGTCCCGAGGACAAGCTGGCCCGGGTCCGGGAACTCCAGGCGCAGGGGCACAAGGTGGTGATGGTGGGCGACGGGGTAAACGATGCCCCGGTACTGGCTGGCGCCGATGTCTCCATCGCCATGGGGCAGGGCGCGCAGCTGGCCCACGCCAGCGCCGACATGGTGGCCCTGTCGGAACGCCTGCAGGTATTGCCCGAAGGGGTGCGCAAGGCCCACGCCACCCGCGCCATCATCCGCCAGAACCTGGCATGGGCGGTGGTCTACAATCTGCTGGCGGTGCCCCTCGCGGCCGCCGGCTGGGTGGCGCCCTGGATGGCCGCCATCGGCATGTCGTTCAGCTCCCTGGTGGTGGTGGTCAATGCACTACGGTTGAAATAGGGCCAGACCTGCCGATTCAACGGGGGTTACGGAAAGGGATAAATGCGGTATATTAGCATACACTGAAAAACGAGGTCGCCGATGGAAATTCTGTTTCTGCTCATCCCACTGGCAGTCGGGTTGATGGTGGTGGCTGTCGTTTTCTTCCTGTGGACCGTGAAAAGCGGCCAGTACGACGACATGGAAGGGCCGGCCTATCGGATTCTGATGGACGATGATGATCCGCTCATTCCCGGCAATCGCAAGCGACAGGCCAAGGGGGATGACAAGGGTGCCGGGAAAGAGGTCGCCGACTGACGGACTGGCGGGCCTTGCCGGCCGCACAATGAACCAATATTGCAGAAGGGAGCAGCCGTTATGTTCAGCTTTCAGAATTTCCCCCTCACCATTGTGATTGCACTGATCGTGGTCGCCTGGTTGAGCTTCTTTTCGGTGATTCTTTCCGGTTGAGGCGGGTTGGTTCGATAGGCTCATCGGGTATGCGCTGAGGGATCCGAGCCATGTTCAACGGAAAAAGCCCGCGCATGGCGCGGGCTTTTTCCGTCGGATTGGAAATCACTCAGGCGGCCAGTGCGTCTTTCTTCTCCATTGCCTTGCGCAGCTTTTTCATCGCCGCCTTTTCGATCTGCCGGATGCGTTCGGCCGAGACACCGTATTCGGTCGCCAGCTCGTGCAGGGTCTCCTTCTTCTCGCTGAGCCAGCGGCGTTGCAGGATATCGCGGCTGCGCTCGTCCAGTTCCCGCAGTGCCTGGGTCAGTAACTCATGCTCGTGCCGTTCGGTATCCTCGGCCTCCAGCACGGTCGAAGGTTCCTCCCGCAGATCGGCCAGGTAGGCCGACGGCGAGAAGGCAGCGCCCTCGTCTTCGTCGGCTTCCAGCGGATCGAAGGCCAGGTCGTGGCTGCTCATGCGCGATTCCATCTCGATCACTGTTTCCGGTTTCACGCCGAGGTCTTCGGCGACGCCCTCGATCTCCTCCTGCGAGAACCAGCCGAGACGTTTCTTGGCACTGCGCAGGTTGAAGAACAGCTTGCGCTGTGCCTTGGTGGTGGCGACCTTCACGATGCGCCAGTTGCGCAGGATGTACTCGTGGATTTCGGCCTTGATCCAATGCACCGCGAACGACACCAGGCGCACCCCCATGTCGGGATCGAAACGGCGTACGGCCTTCATCAGGCCCACTGTGCCCTCCTGGATGAGGTCGTTCTGTGGCAGGCCGTAGCCGCTGTAACCCCGGGCGATCCGCACCACGAACCGCAGATGGGAGAGCACCAGCTGGCGCGCGGCCTCCAGATCCTTGTGGTCGCGCCAGCGTACGGCCAGGTCGTGTTCCTCCTCCGCACTGAGCATCGGCAGCTGAAAGGCGGCACTGATGTAGGATTCCATGCTGCCGGTGGGCAGCAGGGCCGGAAATCCTGCGGATGGATTCGTCATTGTTGTGAACTCCTCTTGGCTGTTCATCGGGGCGTTCGTTTCGATCGAACGTCCATTTAGCACTCGCATCCTTCGAGTGCTAATTTTGGCAGAAGTTCCGGGGTTGAAAAGTTTTTTCTGCACAAAATCCGGGGAATATTGATCCTGATCAGTCGATCGCTGCCTCATTCGGGCTGGATACGCGACAAATGCCTTGCCACGGCAAGCCAGGCGCCGGCCAATCCGAGGAGCGGGCCGCCCACCAGAACGGCCGCGACGGCCTCTGCGGTCAGTAGGTCGAGCCGAAAGGCCGACTGGTAGAGTCCGGCCAGGCGCCGCACGGGGGCCTGCATGAGCGCCAACCCGCCGGTCACCAGGAGCAGTGCGATCAGTGCACCCAGCAGGCCGTACCAGAAACCTTCGTACAGAAAAGGGCGGCGAATGAAGGCATCGGTGCCGCCCACCAGCTTCACCACCTCGATTTCCCCCTGCCGGTTCTGGATCTCGAGGCGTATCGTGTTGCCGACGATCAGCAGCACGGCCGCCGACAGCAGGCCGGCGAGCAGATAGACACCACGTTCGAGAGTGTGGGTGATGGCCTCCAGGCGTCTCACCCACTGCAGATCGACACGCACCTGGTCGATCTCGCGATAGCCCTGCAAAGCCTGGGCGAGTCGCTCGGTGGCAGCCGCGGAGGTGGCGCTGGCAGAGGGCCTTACCACGACCACCGCGGGCAAGGGGTTGTGGTCCAGCAGGTCGAGCGCCTCGGCGAAACCGGAGCGTTGGCGGAATTCTGTCAGTGCCTCCTCACGGGTGATCAGCCGCGCCTCTGCCACGTCTGGCCGCGCCGCAATCGTCTTGCGCACATACTCCGCTTCACGGTCGTCGAGGTCCTGGGCCAGAAAGAGCGAGATGCTGGAACCCCCGTCCCAGTTGCCGGTGAGGGTGCGGACATTGTCGATCAGCAGATAGAGTCCGCTGGGCAGGGCCAGGGCGATGCCGATGACCGAGGCGGTCATCAGGGTGGCCAGGGGGTGCCGCACCAGCCGGCCCAGCGCGGCCACCGCGTTCTGGGCATGGTGCAACAGCCAGCGCAGCGGACTGCGGTTGCGCCGGAAGCCGGGCCGTTTCGGGTTGCGCCGTTTCATTGGGCCAGGCCGCTATCGTGCTGAAGACGTCCCTCCCGCAGCTGTACGATGCGTCGGCCCAGACGGCTGATCAGCTCGATATCGTGGGTGGCGATCAGGATGGTGACGCCCACCTGACTGAACTGCAGGAACAGATCCATGATCTCCCGTGACAGCTCCGGGTCGAGGTTACCGGTCGGCTCGTCCGCCAGCAGTACCGGCGGCTTGCTCACCAGGGCGCGGGCGATACCGACCCGCTGCTGCTCGCCACCCGACAATGCAATCGGCAGGCTGCGTTCCTTGCCCAGCAGGTTCACCTTGTCCAGGGCTGCACGTACCCGCCGCTGAATCTCCTGGTGCCCCATGCCGGCCACCACCAACGGCAGGGCGACGTTGTCGAACACGGTCCGATCGTGCAGCAGCCGGTGGTCCTGAAAGATCATGCCCACCTCGCGCCGGTGATAGGGAATGTTGCGTTCGCTGAGCCGGTTGAGATTGCGGCCATTCACCCAGATCTGACCGCGCGTGGCTCGCTCCAGCAGGCCGATCAGCTTGAGCAGGGTGCTCTTGCCCGCCCCCGAGTGGCCGGTGACGAAGACCAGTTCGCCGGGGGCCACCTCCAGGCTGACCCCGGCCAGGCCCTCGCGGCCGGTGGGATAGCGCTTGGCAACGTTGTCGAAGCGGATCATCGGGGGGTATGCCGCCGCCTGGCCGTCATTGCTCGAACAGCGCCTCCACGAACTCATGGGCGTCGAAGGGCCGCAGATCCTCGAGGCCCTCGCCCACGCCGATGAAGCGGATCGGGATCTTGAGTCGGTCGGCGATGGCAAAGAGGATGCCTCCCTTGGCGGTACCATCGAGCTTGGTGAGGGTGATGCCGGTCAGCGGCACTGCCTGATTGAACTGTTCCGCCTGGGCCAGGGCATTCTGGCCGGTACCTGCGTCCACCACCAGCATCACCTCGTGGGGGGCATCGGGGTCGAGCTTCTTCATCACCCGGGCGATCTTCGCCAGCTCCTCCATGAGATTGTTCTTGGTGTGCAGACGGCCCGCCGTATCGGCGATCAGTACGTCCATGCCGCGGGCCTGGGCTGCGTGCAGGGCGTCGAAGATCACCGAGGCGGCATCTGCGCCCGTCGCCTGCGCGATCACGGGGATGTCGTTGCGCTCTCCCCAGGTCTGCAGCTGTTCGACCGCGGCGGCGCGGAAGGTGTCGCCGGCAGCGAGCATGACCTTCTGCCCCTCGTCCTTGAGCCGCTTCGCCAGCTTGCCGATGGTGGTGGTCTTGCCGGCGCCGTTGATGCCCACCATCAGGATCACCTGCGGCCTGCCCGGGGCGCTCTGGCGCACCGGCTTGTCGGCGGCCTCGAGAATGCCTTCCAGCAGTTCCTGCAGCACCCCGCGCAGGGCCTGCGGATCGGACAGCTCCTTGCGCCGGACCCGGTCGGTGAGCTCGTCGATGATCTTGCGCGTGGTATCGACGCCCACGTCTGCGGTGAGCAGCAGGGTTTCCAGCTCCTCGAGCAGCTCGTCGTCGATCTGTTTCTTGCCCAGCAGCAGGGCCGCCAGGCCATCGCTGAGGGTGGCGCGGGTGCGCGACAGTCCCTGTTTGAGACGCGCGAACAGGCCCGGTTTGTTCTCGGGTTTCTCGGCCTCGGCCTGCTTCTTTCTGCCAAATCCAAACATCGTCGTTCAAGCATCCAGGGAATGGGGAACCACCGCCGGGTGGGGGTGTCTGAAAACCGGATTTTCCTTGCAGTCGTCCACGCCGCTTGGAAGAATGTCGCGGCCTGGACCCGACCCTGTTTATATGCCGCCGCATCCTACCATTTTGTGGCCCTGTCAGGAGTAACTGCACGTCATGTTTCAGCGAATGTTGTTGTTGGTGCTGTTGATCGGGTTTTCCGGTCCGGTGTTGTCTGCCAGTGCGCCGATCCACGAATTCAAACTCGAAAACGGCATGAAGGTGATCGTCAAGGAGGATCATCGCGCGCCGGTTTTCGTGAGCCAGGTCTGGTACAAGATCGGCAGTAGTTACGAGGAGGCCGGGCGCACCGGTCTGTCGCACCTGCTCGAACACATGATGTTCAAGGGCACCAAGACCTATCCGCCGGGCGAGTTCTCACGCATCATCGCCGCGCTCGGCGGCACCGAGAATGCCTTCACCGGGCGTGATTACACCGCCTATTTCGAGACGCTCTCGGTACAGCACCTGGAGAGGGCTCTGGAGCTGGAGGCGGACCGAATGCGCAACGTGGTATTCGATCCCAAGGAGTTCGAAAAGGAGCTGGCAGTGGTCATGGAAGAGCGGCGGATGCGCACCGACGACAGTCCTACAGGCCTGACCTATGAGCAACTGATGGCTGTCGGCTGGCGTGCCTCGCCCTACCAGAATCCGGTCATCGGCTGGATGGACGATCTCCGAAATATGAAGATATCCGCCCTCAAACGCTGGTACGACATGTGGTACCAGCCGAACAATGCCACCCTGGTGGTGGTGGGCGATGTGGACCCGAAAAAGGTGCTGGCTCTGGCAAAGAAGCATTTCGGCAGCCTCCCCGCCGCCAAGGTGCCCGAGCCCCGCCGCCCGGTGGAGCCGGTGCAGCGTGGGATAACCCGGGTGGTGGTGAAGGCGCCGGCCAAGCAGCCCTATCTGTTGATGGGGTTCAAGGTTCCCAACGTGGCTACTGCCAAGCCCGATTGGGAGCCCTATGCCCTCGCGGTGGCTGCCGCGGTGCTGGACGGCGGGGCCAGTGCCCGCCTTAGTCGCGAACTGGTCAGGCACCAGAAGATTGCCGCCTCGGCAGGGGCCTCCTACGACCCCTATGCGCGGCTGCCGAGCATGTTCCTGTTCGACGGGACCCCGACCGAGGGGCATACCACCGCCGAAATCGAACAGGCCCTGCGGGCACAGATCCGCCGTCTGCAGGAGACCCCCGTGAGCCGTGAGGAACTGGATCGCGTGGTCACCCAAGCGGTGGCGGCAAAGGTCTATCAGGTCGATTCGATCTTCTATCAGGCCATGGAGATCGGCATGCTCGAGACGGTGGGGCTCGACTGGCGGCTGCTGGACAAGGAGATCGAGCGGCTGCGTGCCGTGACGCCCGAGCAGGTGCAGGCGGTTGCACGCAAGTATCTGGTGGAAGACAACCTCACGGTTGCCACCCTGGTGCCGCAGCCCACGGACAAGGCGCGGCCAGGGGTGGCGATGCCTGTGACCAAGGGGGTGATGTATGGCAATTGACAGGCGATCGATGACGAGGGCATTCCATCCGCTGGTGCGCTGCTGTTTTCTGCTGCTTTTCTTCTTGTTGACTGGTGGGCTGCTGGCGGCGACGCCACAGTTGCAATCCTGGACCACGAGCAACGGCGCCAGGGTCATCTTCGTGGAGACCGATGCACTGCCGATGCTGGACGTGCGTGTGGTATTCGATGCCGGAAGTGCGCGCGATGGCGAACTGGCGGGGCTTGCTGCCTTCACCAACGCGATGCTCACCGAGGGGGCGGGCGAGTGGAATGCCGACACCCTGGCGGCCCGCCTCGAGAATCGTGGTATCGACATGGGGTCGGGTTCGCTGCGCGACATGGCCTGGGTGTCGCTGCGTACCCTGACCGAGCAGCCGACTCTGGAGGTGGCGATCTCCACCCTGGCCAAGGTGCTGGCGGCCCCGCGCTTCGACGGCGATGCCATCGCGCGGGTACGCGAGCAGATGCTGGTGGCGCGGCGCCAGCTGCTGCAGAAGCCCGGCGGCATCGCCTCGGAGCGCTTCTATCGGACACTCTATGGCGACCACCCCTATGCCCATCCGCCGGGTGGCACGGAGCAGTCGTTGCAGCAGATCGGGAGGTCGCAGCTGCAGGCGTTCCACCGGCGTTACTACGTGGGGGGCAATGCGGTGATCGCCATGGTGGGCGCAGTGGACCGCAAGGCCGCGGAGCAGATCGCCGAACGGGTCATCGGGGAATTGCCCAGGGGGCAACACGCGCCGGAACTGCCGCAGCCGAAGACCGTCAAGGGTGGTCAGCTGCGCCAGGTCTTTCCCTCCTCCCAGACCCATATCCTCATGGGGCAGCTCGGGATCAGGCGTGGGGATCCCGACTATTTCCCGCTCTACGTGGGCAACCATGTCCTGGGAGGCAGTTCCCTGGTGTCGATCCTGGGCGACGAGGTGCGCAACAAGCGCGGCCTGTCGTACAGCGTGTACAGCTACTTCAGCGCCATGCGGGCCGCCGGTCCCTTCGTGATGGCGGCACAGACCAAGAACGACAAGGCCGATGAGACGCTCCAGGTGATGCGGCAGACGCTGCGCGACTTCGTGCAGCAGGGCCCCAGTGTGGAGGCATTGGACGCTGCCAAGAAGAACCTGGTGGGCGGTTTCCCCCTGCAGATCGCCAACAACGGCAAGATCGTTCGGTACATCGCCATGATCGGTTTCTACGATCTGCCGCTGGACTGGTTGGAGCAGGTGCCCAGGCGCATCCAAGCGGTGACCCTTGCCGATGTGCGCGATGCCTTTCTGCGACGTATCGATCCCGAGCGCAATATCACTGTCGTGGTGGGTGGCAAGCCCGAGTGAGTCGCGGGCGCAATCAACTACGTATCGTCGGAGGGAGTTGTCGCGG
>RFHJ01000102.1 GCA_003696905.1 Gammaproteobacteria bacterium
GCCCTGGTGTGGCTGACCAATCCGATCACCATGCCGCCGGTGTTCTATTTCAACTATCTGGTGGGCACCTGGATACTCGGCAAGCCGCCCGATGTCGGCGAGTTCCACATGACGCTGGAATGGATCGGCTCCCAACTGCATGCCATCTGGCTCCCACTCTATTTCGGCAGCTTCGTGGTCGGCGTGGTGGCCGGTCTAATAGGTTATATCGGTATGCGACTCTTCTGGCGCTGGCACGTGGTACAGCACTGGCGCAGGCGCCGACATCGCGATTCTCGGGGAACCGAATCGGGATAGGTGTCCCGAGCCCGCCCCTAGGCGACCCTCAGATCCGCGCCAGGCGCCCGTCGCGCAATTCGTATTGCTGCTCCATGCGAGCGGCGAGGCCGTGATCATGGGTCACGATCACAAAGGCGGTGCCCTGCTCCCGATGCATCTCCAGCAACAATTGATAGACCGACTCGGCGGTATGCGGATCCAGATTGCCGGTGGGTTCGTCCGCAAGCACGCAGGCGGGCCTCGTTACCAGCGCACGCGCGATGGCCGTCCGCTGGCGCTCACCACCGGACAACTCGGCTGGCTTGTGGTCGATGCGCGCACCGAGACCGACGCGGTCCAGAATGGCGCCTGCCGCCTTCCGCGCACGGGTGGTCTTTTCTCCCCGGATCAACAACGGCATGGCCACATTCTCCAGCGCGGTGAATTCCGGCAGGAGATGATGAAACTGGTAGATGAAGCCGATATGCCGGTTGCGTAGTCTGCCACGCTCGGTCTCGGTCAGTTCGCTGAACGGATGCCCCATCAACTCCACCCTGCCGCGGTCGGGTCGTTCCAGCCCGCCAACGCAATGCAGCAGGGTGCTCTTTCCGGATCCCGATGCCCCGACGATGGCCAGCTGCCGACCGCGAGGCACCTCGAGATCCACGCCGCGCAGTACCGCGATCTCCGATGGTCCCAGCTGGAAAGACTTGTGCAGGTCCGTCACGCGAAGCACCGGCTCACTCATAACGCAGCGCCTCCGCCGGTTCGGTGCGATAGGCGCGCCAGGCCGGGTATAGCGTCATCAGCACGCTCAACAGCAGTGATCCGCCGGCCACCATGAGGACATCCGGAGCCTGAACGTCCGACGGCAGCTTGCTGATGTAATAGATGCTCGGATCGATGAAGTGAATGCCGAATGCCTTCTCGATGGCCGCAACCGCCTGTTCCACGTTGAATGCCAGCAGCAAGCCGAGCAGGGTTCCCATGACGGTGCCGGCCATTCCCAAGGTGGTGCCCTGGACCATGAAGATCCGCATGATCATGCCGGGTGGCGCACCAAAGGTCTTCATGATGGCGATGTCGCTCTGCTTGTCGATCACCATCATGACCAGGGTGGTGATGATGTTGAATGCAGCGATCACCACGATGAGAAACAACAACAGCCCCATCATGCGCTTTTCCATCTTCAGCGCAGCAAAGAAATTGCGGTGATAATCGGTCCAGTTGAGTACTCGATAGATGCCGGGCAGTCGATTGGCCAGCTGCAGCGATACCCGCCGCGCCTGCCACACGTCGCGGATACGAATGCGCACCCCGGTTACGGCGTCCCCCATGCGCAACAGCTTGGCAGCGTCCCGGATATGGATCATGGCCACACCACTGTCGTATTCGTGCATTCCGACCTCGAAGATGCCCACCACGGTGAACCGGCGCAGGCGGGGCACGCTGCCCGCAATGGTCATGGTCAATTGTGGCACCACCAGGGTCACCCTCGAGCCGACCTCCACATCCAGCGACTGGGCCAGCTCGCTCCCCAGGATGATGCCCCAGCGTCCGGGCCGGAGATCATCCAGCGATCCTTCCCGCATGTGCGCCGCCACATCCACCACCTGCGGTTCCTGCGCGGGGTCGACGCCCCGGACCAGGGCACCCGCAACGTATTCGCCATGGGTCAGCATGGCCTGGGCCTGGATGTAGGGCGCGGCGCCGATCACCTCCGGATGCCGTTTGACCAGGTCCATGGCCTGACGCCACTCTTCCATGCGCCCGTCCAGCGCCTGCACATCACCATGCGAGGCCATGCCCAGGATGCGCTCACGGATCTCCTTGTGAAAACCATTCATCACCGAGAGCACGGTGATCAGGGCGATCACACCCAGCGCGATCCCCAGCGCCGAAAACAGGGAGATGAAGGAGATGAAATGATTGCGCCGACGTGAACGGGTATAACGTAGGCCAACGAAAAGGGATACCGGTCGGAACATGGCGCGCATTAGACCACACCGGGGCCGACCTGAACAAAGCGTGACACAGGCACTTGCCTTGCCCGCGTGCACTTGTACACTTGAGTGCGAAGGCGGCGAGATCCGCTCCAATCACTTGCGGGAGTTCGCATGTTGACACGATTGGCCCTGTTGCTGGTTCTGATGTTCTCGGGTATCCAGGCCTTGGCCGATACACTATTGATCGAGGCGATAGAAAAGGAACCACCCAACACCCCGGAGGGATTGCTGCGGCCTCGAGGCGGGGAAACCATGTCCCAGGTCGAGACCCGATTCGGCAAGCCCAAGGCCATCAAGGGGCCCGTTGGCGACCCCCCGATCACGCGCTGGGACTATCCCAAATTCAGCGTGTTCTTCGAGTATGACCGGGTGATTCACAGCGTCGTCGACCCCTGAATTCCTCGCTACACGCATGAACCACCGGATCCGACTCCCGGCCGAATGGGAGCCCCAGTCCGGCGTCATGCTCACCTGGCCGCACGACTGGACCGACTGGGCCGACCAGCTCGACCGTGCCGAGGCGGTGATGGTGGCGATCGCCACCGCCATCACTCGGGACGAACGCCTGGTCTGTGTGGCCCGTGACGAGACCCATCGCCGACACATCGACCAACAACTCCAAATGGCCGGAATTCCCTCAGGACGGGTCTGCTGGGCCACGGCGCCCAGTAACGACAGCTGGGCCAGAGACCACGGCCCCCTCACCACCCTCGACCGAAATGGCAAGGCCGAGCTGCATGACTTCCGCTTCGATGGTTGGGGCAGGAAATTTCCCGCCGACCTCGACGACACTATCACCGCCGCGCTGCACCAGCAGTATGCCTTTGATGATAGCCCCCTGCGGACCCATAGGCTGGTACTGGAAGGGGGCGCCGTCGAAACCGACGGTGCGGGCACCCTCCTGGCAACCCGCTCGAGCGTTCTGGATCCGACCCGCAATCCCGGTTGGTCCACTGCGGAGATCGAGGAATACCTGCGCGACAATCTGGGGTTCGACCGGCTGCTGTGGCTGGATCATGGCGAGCTGACCGGTGACGATACCGACGCCCACATCGATGTCCTCGCGCGCTTCGCCGATGCCCAGACCATTGTCCACAGCACGGCGCCGCCGGGTGACGCGGATCACGCATCCCTGACTGCCATGGCTGGACAACTGGCGGGCTTCCGTGACCGGAGCGGGCGCCCCTACCGGTTGATACCGCTTCCCTTTCCCGGGGTACACCTGGACGATGGCGGCCGCCGACTGCCCGCGAGCTATGCCAACTTCCTGATCACCAACCATTCGGTGCTGCTGCCGGTCTATGGGGTCGAGGCCGACGCGGAGGCCATCCACATATTGGCCGCGTGTTTTCCGACGAGGCGAGTAGTGCCCATCGACTGTCGTCCCATCATCCGCCAGAATGGCAGTCTGCATTGCCTGACCATGCAGTTCCCACAGGCCGTGCCGCTCTGCCGCCAGGACCCGTTGGAGATCGCCCGATGAACCGCATCCTGCCCGTCGCCCTCGTGCAGCACCGTGACCGTGGCAGCCGCGAGGCCAACCTTGCCCACATTGCCGAGCAGGTGGCCGGGGCGGCCGATGCAGGCGCCCGCCTGGTATTGCTCCAGGAGCTGCACAATGGCCCCTACTTCTGCCAGCAGGAGGATCCGGCGCTCTGTGATCTGGCCGAGCCCATCCCGGGTCCCAGTACCGAATTCCTGGGCCAACTGGCCGCTGAGCATCACCTCGTCATCGTCGGTTCCCTTTTCGAACGACGCGCCGCCGGTCTGTATCACAACACCGCCGTGGTACTCGACGCCGACGGTGCACTAGCCGGCCGTTACCGCAAGATGCACATTCCCGACGACCCGGGGTTCTACGAGAAGTTCTACTTCACCCCAGGCGATCTCGGCTTTCGCCCGGTGGATACGACAGTGGGACGGCTCGGCGTCCTTGTCTGCTGGGACCAGTGGTATCCCGAGGCAGCGCGCCTCATGGCCCTGGCCGGTGCGGAACTGCTGCTCTACCCCACCGCCATCGGGTGGGATCGCAACGACGATGGGGCCGAACGGCAGCGCCAGCTCGCTGCCTGGCAGACCATCCAGCGCGCCCATGCGGTGGCCAACGGCATGCCCGTGCTCAGCTGCAACCGGGTGGGATTCGAGCCGTCCGCCCTGGCCAGCGACCCAGGTATCGATTTCTGGGGACATTCGTTCGTCTGCGGCCCCCAGGGAGAGCTGTTGGCAGAGGCAGGAACAGAGGAAACATTACTGCTGTCCGAGATCGACCTGGACCGCAGCGAGCAGGTCCGCCGGATCTGGCCATTCTTGCGCGATCGGCGAATCGATGCCTACGAAGGCCTGCTCGAGCGTTACCTGGGCGAGTGAGCCCCCGTCGCCGGTCTCGCGAAAAATGCGGGGTTAATTTTGCCGCTCCCTTTCCTATACTGCGCGCTTTCTTGTTTCACCTGATTCAACCGCCATGAACGACATCGCCCTGCCCGAACCGCAGCAACTGGAAGAGATGATGGTCTCCATCATCCAGCGCATCGCCACCGGCCCCGATCTTTCCAAGGACATCTCACAGGAAGAGGCGCGTCTGGGCATGCTGGGACTGCTCGAAAACGCGATAGATCCAGTACAAGCGGCCATCTTCCTGATCGCACTGCGGATGAAGCGCGAGACCCGTGACGAAAACCGCGGCGCGCTGCAGGCGATCATGGAAACCACCGACCGTGTCACCGCCGAGGTGGATGAACTGGTCGACCTGGCCGAGCCGTTCGACGGCTACAACCGCACCCTGCCCGCCTCGCCCTTTCTGGCGCCGCTGTTGGCGGAGATGGGCGTGCCGGTAGTGACCCATGGACTGGACAAGGTCGGCCCGAAGTACGGCATCACCCATCGACACGTCCTGGCGGCAGCGGGCGTGCCCGTGGACCTGAACACGCGTGATGCCGTCGCACGTCTGGGCAGTGGCGGGCCCGGCTGGGCCTATGTCGATCAAGCCCAATACAACCCACGCCTGCACAATCTGATCGGACTGCGGCGCAAGATGATCAAGCGCTCGGTGATCACCACCGTGGAGGTGCTCGCCAAACCCATCACCGGTCGCGAGAAGACGCATTTCGTGACCGGCTATGTGCACAAGCCCTACCCGCCGGTCTATGCAGACCTCGCCCGTTTTGCGGGCTTCAACAGTGCGCTGCTGATTCGGGGCGTGGAGGGCGGCGTGGTCCCCTCTCTGCGCCAGGCAGGTAAATACTTTGCCTACCATGATGGCGGCGAAGAGATCGGACACGACATCGATCCGGGCTCCATCGGCATCACCAGTGAAACCCGTTGCGTGCCGGTGCCCGACGACGTGCCGCAGACGGCCAAGGGCGAAGGAACGGTCACCATTACCGATACCGAGGCCGGCGCGCGCCGGGCCGCAGAGCTGGGCCTGGCCGCCCTGCGCGGCCAGAAAGGCAGCACCTACGATTCCCTGGTGTATTCGGCGGCCCTGATCCTGCACCATCTGGGTCGGACAGCATCCCTCGAGGAGGGTGCCGCTCAGGTCCGCTCGGTGCTCGATTCGGGACGTGCGGCGGAGCGGGTGATCTGATGCCGTCACAAGACTTCGTCCAGGTAGCGGATATCACCGAGCTGTCCGAAGGCGAGATGAAGCCCTTCGAGCTGAAGGGCCGACGCCTGCTGCTGGTGCATGCCGAGGGCGACTACTACGTCATCGACGAGATGTGCACCCACGAGGACTACTCACTCGCCCTCGGCTGTATCAAGGGGCGGCGGATCAAGTGCTCACTGCATGGCAGCTATTTCGACCTGGCCACCGGCGAGCCCGACGAGGAACCGGCCGACGAGCCGGTCTGCAGCTATCGGGTGGCGGTGGCCGACGGCAAGATATGGGTGAACCCGGCGCAGTTGCGCGAAGGTGCCAGCACGCGCTGCCGCCACCGCTGAATGGCAGCCATCGCGGCGATTGGCCTGTAGTGGACCTGAGATCGCACCTCAGCGCTGATCACCTGAGACCATCCTGATCTCGCCTCATTGAGACGGGGCCAGACCTCGTCCAGCCACCCCGCCACCAGCTCCACCAGCAAATCACCTTTGTCCACGAAATAGTGATCGGCGCCGGGGGCCTCCAGCTGACGTGACCTGGGATCACCCCCTTCCTTCAACATCTCGGCTCGCTCCGGCGCCATGCGCAGCACGGCGGGATAGTCCTCCTCGCCGTACAGGTCGAGTACCGGCATCCTCATCTTGTCCAGCGCGAAAGGCTCCACCATGGGCTGGCGATAGTCCGTGGCGCCCATGCCGATACCAACATAGCCGTCGAACCGACGTAGCGCCTCGTCACCTTTTGCGTTGATCCAATGCTGAGCCATGTGCGAGCCACAGCTATGCGCGACGATCACGATTGGACGCCGGCTGTTCTTCGCCAGGAAATCCAGCGCGGCTTCGATGCGCGGTATGGCATAGGGGAAGATTGGGACATAGTCGAAATACTTGGCCTGTTTTTCCAGCACCGGCAGCTGTATTGCAAGCGTATTCCAGCCATGCTCAACCAGCCCCACCCGCATAGGCTGAACCACTGTCTGCCAATCCGGGTGAAAACCACGGCCATGGAGAACGAGTACGCTGCCGCGCGGTTCCTCCGCCTCGGTAAAGATCCCGAGAAACTCGTGACCGCCTGCCTCCAGTGTCACCGGTTCGCCGTCGAGGATGCTGTCGACGATCTCGCTCGCCATACGCTTCTCGCGCTCGATATCCGGATGAGAGGCCGCTGATGCGAGTGTCGGCATGATGACGGAGAGCGCCATTGCCCAAACCCTGTGTTTCACGGAGTCCCCCTGTTTTGCGAGTGACGTGCGATGTATGCAACCCGCATCATACCGACCCGCAATAATGTCGCAAGCATGACTGCCACTTCTGCCACATGACACCTGGCCGTATGTCATATTTGGCATTTTTCCCTTAATATTCAGTGTATTAGGCCATGCTACTGTTTGTTGACACCAGCGCCGGTTCGGTTATAGTGCCGCTCGAGTCTTGACGAGACGTATTTCCTGGCAATTGGGGGAATGCCTTGCCGAATGGCTCGACTCAGAAAGCAGGCGCAGACCTGTCCAATCCGCCCACGGCCTCGTGACTCCAGGCCATTCGGAGGTTGAAACATGAAACCGTTGCACCTTTTGATCGTCGCACTGCTGTTCTTCTCGATCCTTTGGCATGCCGCAACCATGGCTTCCCTTTCCACTCCTTCGGACTGTATCGCCGCAAATGGTGATGGCAAACAGGATGGCACGAGGCAGCCTGCAGGCGAAGAGGATGAAGAACCCGAATGTGACTGATGTCGCCCCTGCACAGCCCTGCTCCAATAGGCGCACAGTGCGGCACTTCTATACATAAAACGCAAATACACCCCAAGGAGGTAATACCACAATGAAGCTCAAGACCTTGCTGATGACCGGCCTGCTGGCCTCATCCCTCGCCTTAACCGGTGGCGTGCTGGCGGCCGGTGACGGCCTGAAGGTCGGCATCACGCCGAGCCTGAAGAAATTCCAGGGGACGGTTAACGGCAAGCAGATTACGATCATGCGTAATCAGAACACGAAGAATACCGTCAATCCGGCTTTTGCCAGGACCTCCCGGCCCTGCCCGCCCTTCTGTATCCAGCCCATCAAGCTGGCGCCTGGTGTCGAAACCATTGGGGAGCTCGAAGTGATCGACTATATCCGCCGCATGGCTGAAGGCGACAAGAGCATCATGTTGGTCGATTCGAGGACGCCGGACTGGGTGGCGCGCGGCACCATCCCGGGTGCGGTCAACATCCCCTGGACCAAACTGAATCCTGCAAAGGGCGCCGATCCCATCTCCATTGGCGAGATCTTGACCAACGAGTTCAACGTCAAGGAGAACGAGGGGCTCTGGGACTTCAGCAATGCCAAGACATTGGTCATGTTCTGCAATGGGATGTGGTGCGGCCAGTCGCCCAACAATATCAAGAACCTGCTGCGTTTCGGCTATCCCGCACACAAGATCAAGTGGTATCGCGGCGGCATGCAGGACTGGGAGATCCTCGGGCTGAGCACCATCAAGCCCTGACGCAAATTCGGAGCATTGAAGTCGTCAATGCTCACAAGAAAATCCTCGTGCGACGTTGCGGCCTTCGGGCCGCTTTTTTTTGCACTCTTCCCGGCAAGCGCTGACAATTGGTATTGGCGAGTCGCAATGCGCCGACTGGAGACTATCGTAAGGAGTGACCAAGTGGATTGGACTCGGATCCTGGGGCTGGTTGCCGGCATCATGATGCTGGTATTCCTGTGGCCTGCCTACAGGCACTGGAGCAAGAACAGCCCAAAGGCAAAGAAAGGCGACTGGGCGTCGGCTATCTTTGCGCTTTCTGCCGTGATGCTTCTGGTGTTGCTGTTGATCCTCTCGGTGCGTTGATGTGGTGGCACGCCCCACGGCAAAGGATCGCTGGTGAAAACATCAAACTCTTCGATTTTGGCCCTTATCTGAATCAGGGTTCACCTTGCTATACGCGCTGACGAAAAGCCTGGTGCTCCCGCCGGTGAGCCTTCTCCTGTGCCTCCTGCTGGCCCTGATCGCCTGGAGACGCCCGTGGGCACGTGGACTGGCGGGATCGGCCATCGTGCTGCTGTTGGCGTTGAGCCTGCCGATCGTCTCTCATTCGTTGATGGCGCCGTTGGAGCCCTACCCGGCGCTGCTGCCGAACGGTCTCTCAGACACCGGTGCCCAGGCAATTGTCGTGCTCGCCGCAGGTCGCTATACCGATGCGCCGGAATATGGCGGCGACAGCATCGGCCCCATCAGCCTGCAGCGTGTGCGTTATGCCGCCTTCGTTCAACGTCGCACGGGGCTTCCGCTGATCGTCAGCGGCGGCAGTCCGGCGCACCAATCACCTCCCATTGGCCGCCTGATGGCGAGGGTTCTGCAAGATGAGCTGCAAGCGCCGGTGGCAGGGGTCGAGGACCAAAGCCTGAACACCCGGGAGAATGCCGCTTTCACTGCCCGTCTCCTGCATCGAAGACAGCTGAACCGGATACTGCTGGTGAGCAGCGCCTGGCACCTCCCCCGCGCGGTTCGCGAATTCGAGCGCCAGGGGATCGAGGTGATCCCGGCGCCCACCGCCTTCGAGACACGGCGCCACGAACAGGGTCTGATGGCCGAGGATTTCCTCCCAGGTGCCCGGAGCCTGATGCGCAGCTATCTCGCCATTCACGAGTATCTGGGGCGACTCTGGTATTGGCTCAAGGCTTCCTGAGCCGCCCCTGGCCCCGGCTCTCAGAAGGCCAGGTGTTCGCCCTCTACCTGTTCTTCTTCGATGTCCTGCAACGCAAGGCCGGCAGTGAGATCCCGCTGTTGCGCCGCGGCCGACTGGAAGCGCACGTGTTGCATGATCCTGGTCTTCGACTCGGCGAACTCCATCGCATTGTCCTCGTCGATGCGACCTTCGTCATACAGTTTGCACAATGCCTGGTCGAAGGTCTGCATGCCGTAGTTTCCGCCCTGCTCCATGGTCAGCTTCATGTTCTCGTAATCCAGCTTCGCAATCAGGTCGGCCATCCGGGGTGTGTTGATCAGAATCTCTATGGCCGCCACCTTGCTGCCGTTCTTCGCCGGCACCAGGCGCTGGCAGATCACCGCTCGCAGGTTCTGGGATAGACGCTTGGCCTCTTGTTCGAGCACCTCACGATCGAAGAAACTGAGCATGCGCTCCAGGGAGGAGACGGCATTGTTCGCATGGATGGTAGAGAGACAGAGATGGCCGGTATTGGCGAACTTGATCGCGTATTCCATGCTCACCGTATCTCGGATCTCGCCCATGAGGATGACATCGGGCGCCTCCCGCATGGCAGCGCGCATGCCGCTCTCGAAGCTCAGGGTATCGGTCCCGATCTCGCGCTGCGCCACCAGCGATTTCTTGTGGGCATGGATGAACTCGATGGGATCCTCGAGCGTGATGATATGCCCTGGCTGATGGCTATTGCGATGGTCGATCATGGCCGCCAGACTGGTCGACTTGCCAGAGCCCGTGGCACCCGCAACCACGATCAGGCCATGTTTCTGCTCCACCAGCTGCTTGAGGACCTGGGGCAAACCCAGACCATCGATGGTCGGAATGTCTCCCTTCACGTGACGCATCACGATGGAGACATCACCCCTCTGGCGAAAGGCATTGCCCCGAAATCGTCCCACGGAACCAATGGAGAAGGAAAAGTCCACCTCACCATTCTCCTCGAATTCCACCATGCGGCTGTCCGAGAGCATGGCGCGCAGCATCCGCTCGGTGGTCCCCGGCTCCAGCACCTCGTCCAACACCTTGAACCCAAACGGGCCCTTGATGGTCGGCCTGGCCCCCGTATGCAGGAAGAGATCGGCCCCTCCGTTCTTCACCATCACCGACAGGTAGGCACTGACCCGGGTCTCCGGATTGTGGCGGTTCGTGTTGTTCATCGCGGCTCCCTTTTACGATCGAAAAGACGAATGAGCAGCGTCGTTGCTGCCCGATCCAAGGTTGCTATCGGCACGGTGAGGCCGAATTGAAGTGCCAGATGGGAATCTTGCGCCAGGATCGGCGGTCTTGATCGCAGGGACTGGGCAGCCAGTAGTACCGCGGCTTGCCTCGCTCGCTCAGAGCGCCTTGTGCAGCCTGCAGCGGGTGGCGCGGAAATAGAGCCATTCGGCTCCAACGCTGCCGGCGAGCGAGACCGCCTCGGTGAGCGTGAGGCTCCTGTCCTGCTGCATCGCACTGCCTCAGGTCCTGCCCAATCGTTTCTCCACCTCGAGCACCACCCGCGTGGTGGACAATACGGTGTCCGGGTTCAGGCTCATCGAGTCGATCCCGATCTCCACCAGATATTCGGCCATCTCGGGGTAGTCCGATGGCGCCTGGCCACAAAGACCGGAATGTCGTTTGTTGCGGCGGGCGCCCTCCACTGCTTGACGGATGAAGGCCTTGACCCCCGGGTCGCGTTCGTCGAAGTCGAAGGAGACGATTTCAGAATCCCGGTCCACTCCCAGGGTGAGCTGGGTCAGGTCGTTCGATCCGATGGAGAAACCGTCGAACAATTTGGCGAACTCGTCGATCAGGATGACGTTGTTGGGGATCTCGCACATGACATAGATCTGCAGGTCATTCTCGCCCCGCTTCAGGCCATGCTCGGCCATGGCTGCAATGACCCGTTCGGCCTCGGGAATGCGCCGGCAGAAGGGAATCATCAGACGCACATTGGTCAACCCCATGTCGTCGCGCACCCGCTTCATGGCCGCACACTCGAGCGCGAAGCCATCGGCATAGGCGGGGTGGGTATAGCGCGCGGCACCGCGGAAGCCGATCATGGGATTGTCCTCGGTCGGCTCAAAGTCGCTGCCACCGAGCAGGCTGGCATATTCGTTGCTCTTGAAGTCGCTCATCCTCACCACCACCGGTTTTGGCCAGAAGGCCGCCGCGATGGTGGCTACCCCCTCGGAGAGGCGCTGGATGAAGTAGTCGCTGCCGTCCTCATAACCCAGGATCAGTTCCTGGATCGCCTTACGCACCTTGGGATCGGAGAGGCGCTCCGGATAGCGCAATGCCATGGGATGGGCCTTGATGTACTCGTTGATGATGAACTCCAGCCGCGCCAGACCCACGCCATCGTTGGGCAGGAAAGAGGTGCCAAAGGCCAGATCGGGATTGCCCAGGTTGATCATGATCTTGGTCTTGGGGCGGGGCAGATCCGACAGATCCACCTCGGTCACCTCGAAGGCCAACTCGCCGCGATAGACCCGCCCCTCGTCGCCGCCCGCACAGGAGACGGTCACCGTCTCGCCATCGGGGATCGTCTCGGTGGCATTGTCGGTGCCCACCACCGCAGGGATGCCGAGTTCGCGGGCAATGATGGCCGCATGGCAGGTGCGACCGCCCCGGTTGGTCACGATGGCCGCGGCGATCTTCATCACCGGTTCCCAGTCGGGCGTGGTCGTGTCGGCCACCAATACCTCTCCCGCCTGGAATTCGTGCAGATCCGCCACACTGTGGATATAGCGGGCCCGGCCCACGGCGATCTTGGTGCCGATGGCGTAGCCGCGAGCGAGCACCTCACCCTCTTTCTTCAGGTGATACTGGCGCAGGATGCTGCCCTGCTTCTGGGATTCGACCGTCTCCGGACGTGCCTGCACCATGTAGAGCTCGCCATCCAGCCCGTCCTTGGCCCACTCCATATCCATGGGACGGTCCTGGCCGGCCTTGGCGCTGTAGTGCTTCTCCACCTTGATGGCATAGTCCGCCAGTACCAGCACGTCCTGATCGTCGATACAGAATCGGCGCCGGTCCGCCTCGGGCACCGGCACATTGCGGGTCATCTCCTTGCTGCCTCCGGTGGCATAGACCATCTTGATCTTCTTGCTTCCCAGGTGACGGCGCAGCACCGCACGATGTCCCTGTTCAAAGGTCGGCTTGTGGACATAGAACTCGTCTGGCTCCACCGCACCCTGTACCACGTTCTCGCCGAGCCCATAGGCCCCCGTGATGAAGACCACGTCGCGGAACCCGGTCTCGGTATCAAGGGAAAACATGACGCCACTGGCAGCGAGGTCCGAGCGCACCATCTTCATGATGCCCACCGAAAGGTAGACCTTGAAGTGATCGAAGCCGTTGTCGACGCGGTAGTGGATGGCACGATCGGTGAACAGGGAGGCAAAGCAGCGACGTACCGAGTCGAGCAGTTGCTCGTCGCCGTGTATATTGAGATAGGTCTCCTGCTGGCCGGCGAAGCTGGCGGTGGGGAGGTCTTCGGCAGTCGCCGAGGAGCGCACCGCAACGCTCAGGTCGGCACCATATTCCTCCTGCAGCCGATGGTAGGCCTCGAGAATCTCCTGCGCCATGGCATCGGGCAAGGGGGCGCCGTAGATGATGGCCCGTGCCTGGCGCCCGCGGCGTGCAAGGTCCTCCACGTCATCCGGATCCAGGCCATCGATGGCCTCGTGCAGTGCCTCCCAGGCACCGGCGGCGGTCAGGGTGTCTCGATAGGCCTCGGCGGTCACCGCGAACCCGTTCGGGACCTTGATGCCCTGGGGTGTGAGCTCCCGGTACATCTCGCCGAGTGATGCGTTCTTGCCCCCCACCAGCGGCACATCCTCGATACGCAGCTCATCGAACCAGCGAACATACTTACCCATCGGCTTCCTCCTCCGTGCGTGATATGGGGCCGGCCTCCGTGAGATTCTTGTACTGGCCCGGCCGGAAAATGCGGAAGCTAACACAGCCGTCACGCCCTAGTGGTGACAATCCTCGGCGGCTTAATCCAGATCAAGGCGGGTGCCTTCGCCGGCGGTGTCAAGGGCATTGGGACAGGGCAAAAGAAAAGGGCCCAGGATGTCTCGCGGGCCCTCGATCGTATTGGTCGGAGCGGGGAGATTCGAACTCCCGACCCCCACAACCCCATTGTGGTGCGCTACCAGGCTGCGCTACGCTCCGAAAAAGAGGTGGGCATGCTAGTGACGCACGCCACGTTTGTCAATCGAGCCGATCATCTCTGACCAGGAGGTCAAGCCATCAGGCCTCCAATAACTTCAAAACTTCTTCGAGTTCCTGTCGTAACTCACTGATGATGCGCTTACGCATCGAGCCCACCAGGACGCCGTCCTCCACTTCGCCCTCGAGCCGCTGACGAGCACCGCCAATGGTGAATCCCTGCTCATAGAGCAGCGCCCGAATCTGCCGGATCAGCTCCACATCGTGCCGCTGGTAGTAGCGCCGGTTGCCACGTCGTTTCACCGGCTTGAGCTGCGGGAATTCCTGTTCCCAGTACCTCAACACATGCGGCTTCACCTGGCAGAGTTCGGCGACTTCGCCAATGGTGAAGTAACGCTTTCCAGGAATAGGAGGCAATTCTACCCGGCTGCCTTCTGGGTCCAGCATTGCTCAGCCCCTTAGCCTGTTTGCTGTTCTTCGCTCGCCACCCGCTGCGCCGTGTAGGCCTCCACGCGTGCCTTGAGCTTTTGCCCCGGACGGAAGGTGACCACCCGGCGGGCCGAAATGGGAATTTCCTCGCCCGTCTTTGGATTGCGCCCCGGACGCTGGCGCTTCTCGCGCAGGTCGAAATTGCCGAATCCAGAGAGCTTGACCTGTCGTCCATCCTCGAGGGCCTGGCGGATCTCCTCGAAGAACATTTCGACCATCTCCTTGGCCTCTCGCTTGTTCAGCCCCAGTTCCTCGAACAGATGTTCGGCCATATCAGCCTTGGTCAATGCCATAGCACTTCACCTAGTCTCTCAGTGTAGCGGACAAACGATCGGCCAACGCCTGCAATACCGCAGCGCTCGCCTGCTCGACTTCCTGTTCCGTAAGAGTGTGCGAAGAATCCTGTAAAATCAAGCTTAAAGCAAGACTTTTTCGACCTGGTTCTACATTTTCCCCGATATAGACGTCAAAAAGTCGAATCTCCCGCACGACATCCCCTGCGGCTTCCCTAGCCACCTCGAGGATCTGTCCCCAGGCAATCCCTTCGTCCACCACCATCGCGAAATCGCGACGAATGGATGGAAACTTGGAGAGGGGCTCGAAGGCTGGCAGCTGCCCGACCTCCAGCTGTTGCAGGCTCACCTCGAAAAGATAGCAGGCGGGGAGATCCAGACCTTGCTGCAACTGCGGATGCAGAGCGCCGATCCAGCCAATCGCCTTGCCATCCCGCAATACGCGAGCGGTCTGGCCGGGGTGCAAGGCCGCATGCTCGGCCGGAACAAAATCGAAGGTCTCGATGGGGGCGGCCAGTCCCAACACTGCCTGCAGGTCGGCCTTCAGATCGAAGAAGTCCACCATCCGCGCCGGCTGATCCCATTGGGGTTCGGTCGAATTGCCACAGATCAATGCACCAAGCCTTGGCTGCTGGACCATCTCGCCGGCGATGCGCTCGAAGGTGAGCCCGCTCTCGAAGATCCGCACCCGCTCCTGCTGCCGGGCGATATTGTGCCGCGCCGTGGTGAGCAACCCCGGCCACAGGCTGGCACGCATCACCGACATATCCGCGGAGATTGGATTACTCAATTTCACCGCTACCATGTCCGGCGTAACCTGCGCAGCCAGTTCCGGACTGATGAAGCTGTAAGTGATTACCTCGTGGAAATCGCGATCCACCAGCAGCTCTTTGGCGCGCGCCAGTCGGAAACTGGCCTCCGGGCGGGCCTGTACCGTCACTGGAGCAGAACGCAGACTGGCTGGAATATTGGCATAGCCATGAATGCGGGCCAGTTCCTCGATCAGATCCACCTCGATCTCGATGTCGAAGCGGCTGCTCGGC
>RFHJ01000103.1 GCA_003696905.1 Gammaproteobacteria bacterium
ATGTCAAAGGAAAAATTTGAACGTACAAAGCCGCATGTCAACGTCGGGACCATTGGTCACGTTGACCATGGCAAGACAACGCTGACCGCGGCGATCACGACCCACCAGGCGAAGAAATTCGGTGGTGAGGCAAGGGCCTACGACCAGATCGACAATGCCCCGGAAGAGCGTGAGCGCGGCATCACGATTGCGACCGCGCACGTGGAATACGAGTCGGAGAAGCGGCACTACGCGCACGTGGACTGCCCGGGCCACGCCGACTACGTGAAGAACATGATCACCGGTGCCGCCCAGATGGACGGGGCGATCCTGGTGGTGTCCGCAGCTGACGGTCCCATGCCGCAGACCCGCGAGCACATCCTGCTGTCGCGCCAGGTCGGCGTGCCGTACATCATCGTGTACATGAACAAGGCCGACATGGTGGATGACGAGGAGCTGCTGGAGCTGGTGGAGATGGAGATCCGCGAGCTGCTCGATTCCTACGACTTCCCCGGCGATGACACGCCGGTGATCATCGGCTCGGCGCTGAAGGCGCTGGAGGGTGACACCTCGCCGATCGGCACCCCGTCGATCGACAAGCTGGTGGAGGCGCTGGATACCTACATTCCGGACCCGGAGCGTGCGATCGACGGCGACTTCATCATGCCGATCGAGGACGTGTTCTCGATCTCGGGTCGCGGCACGGTGGTGACCGGTCGTGTGGAGCGCGGCAAGGTGCACGTGGGCGACGAGGTGGAGATCGTGGGTCTGCGCGAGACGCAGAAGACCACGGTGACCGGTGTCGAGATGTTCCGCAAGCTGCTGGACGAAGGTGTTGCAGGCGACAACGTGGGCGTACTGCTGCGTGGCACCAAGCGTGACGAGGTGGAGCGTGGCCAGGTGCTGGCGAAGCCGGGCTCGATCAACCCGCACACCCACTTCGAGGCCGAGGTCTATGTGCTGAGCAAGGACGAGGGTGGCCGTCATACCCCGTTCTTCAACGGCTATCGTCCGCAGTTCTACTTCCGCACCACCGACGTGACCGGGGCCTGCGAGCTGCCGGAGGGCGTGGAGATGGTGATGCCGGGAGACAACGTGCAGATGACGGTGAAGCTGATCGCGCCAATCGCCATGGAAGAGGGTCTGCGCTTCGCGATTCGCGAAGGCGGCCGTACCGTGGGTGCCGGCGTGGTCTCCAAGATCATCGAGTGAGTCGATCGATCCATAATTTGAGTGATTTAGTGCAATGACCAATCAACGTATTCGAATCCGTCTCAAGTCGTTCGATCACCGACTGATCGACCAGTCGGCCAGCGAGATCGTGGAGACCGCGAAGCGCACCGGCGCGCAGGTGCTCGGGCCGATCCCGCTGCCGACCAAGAAGGAGCGTTACACCGTGCTGATTTCGCCGCACGTCAACAAGGACGCGCGCGATCAATACGAGATCCGTACCCACAAGCGCCTGATGGACATCGTCGACCCGACCGACAAGACGGTGGATGCGTTGATGAAGCTCGATCTGGCGGCCGGCGTCGACGTCCAGATCAAGCTCAACTGAGGCGAGAGAAATGGCAATTGGAATCGTAGGACGCAAGGTCGGCATGACCCGCATCTTCACTGAAGATGGGGCATCGGTGCCGGTCACCGTCATCGAAGTGGAACCGAACCGGGTGACCCAGGTGCGCACGGTCGACAACGACGGCTACAGCGCCATCCAGGTGACGACCGGAACGCGCAAGCCTTCGCGGGTCAACAAGCCCATGGCCGGGCATTTCGCCAAGGCCGGTGTCGAGGCCGGTCGCGGACTGTGGGAATTTCGGCTCGACGATCACGAAGGGGAGACTCCCGAGGTCGGCGGCACCGTGGATGTGAGCATCTTCCAGGACGGGCAAAAGGTGGATGTGCGCGGCATCTCCAAGGGGCGTGGCTTCCAGGGCGGCGTCAAGCGTCACAACTTCCGCACCCAGGATGCCACCCACGGCAACTCCCTGTCGCACCGTGCCCCCGGCTCGATCGGTCAGTGTCAGACCCCCGGCCGTGTGTTCAAGGGCAAGAAGATGGCCGGACACATGGGCAACGAGAAGGTATGCACCCAGAACCTCGAGGTGGTGCGGGTCGACACCGAGCGCAATCTGCTGCTCGTCAAGGGCGCGGTGCCGGGTGCCCGCGGCGGTGATGTCATCGTCACCCCGGCGATCAAGCTGAAGAACAAGGGGTAAGACATGGATCTGAGTGTACAGGGTGGCTCCAATATCCAGGTGTCTGACGCCGTGTTCGGGGCCGATTACAAGGAGGCGCTGATCCACCAGGTGGTGACCGCCTACATGAATGGCGCCCGGGCTGGTACCAAGGCGCAGAAGAATCGTTCCGCAGTGAGTGGCGGTGGAGCCAAGCCGTGGCGCCAGAAGGGTACCGGGCGCGCGCGCGCGGGCACCATTCGCAGTCCATTGTTCCGCCATGGTGGGGTGACCTTTGCCGCCTCGCCGCGCAACTATGCGCAGAAAGTGAACAAGAAGATGTACCGTGGTGCGCTGCGCTCTATTCTTTCCGAACTGGTGCGGCAGGATCGTCTGGTGGTGGTCGAGCGCTTCGGTGTCTCGGCTCCCAAGACCCGCGAGCTGGTCGGGAAGCTCAACGACATGGGGATCGCCGAGGCGCTGATCGTGGTCGAGGAACTGGACGAGAACCTGATGCTGGCGGCGCGCAACCTCTATCACGTGGATGCCCGTGGTGTGCAGGAAGTGGACCCGGTCAGCCTGATTGGCTTCGATAAGGTGGTCATCACCGCGGGTGCGCTCAAGGCGCTCGAGGAGAAACTGGCATGAGCAAGTTCAGCAAAGAGCGTTTGATGAAGATCCTGCTGGCACCGATCGTCTCGGAGAAGAGCGTGAACGCCGCCGAGAGCGCGAATCAGTTTGCCTTCCAGGTGGCTTCCGATGCCACCAAGCCGGAGATCAAGGCGGCGGTCGAACTCCTGTTCGAGGTGGACGTGGAAAAGGTCCAGGTGCTCAACGTCAAGGGCAAGCGCAAGCGCTTCGGTCAGCGCATGGGTCGGCGTGCGGACGTGCGCAAGGCCTATGTGCGGCTGAAGGAAGGCCAGGACATCAACTTCGGCGAGGGCGCATAAGCGCCATCCCACAGCCAAGCGGACAAGACTATGGCGATAGCGAAATCGAAACCTACCTCCCCCGGTCAGCGGCATGTGGTCCGGGTCAAGCGCGAGGGGTTGCACAAGGGCGGCCCCTTCCGTGCCTTGGTGGACAAGAAGAGCAAGACTGGTGGACGTAATGGGAGCGGCCGCATCACCACGCGGCACAAGGGCGGCGGTCACAAGCAGCGCTACCGGATCATCGACTTCAAGCGTGACAAGGACGGCGTGGTCGGCACGGTAGAACGCCTGGAATACGACCCGAACCGGACTGCCCACATTGCGCTGATCAAATACGACGATGGTGAATATCGTTACATCATCGCGCCGGCCGGGCTGAAGGCGGGCGACAAGGTGCAGTCCGGCGAGGATGCGCCCATTGCGACGGGAAACAGCATGACCCTGCGTAACATGCCGATCGGTAGCGTGATCCATTGCGTAGAGCTCAAGATCGGCAAGGGTGCGCAGCTGGCGCGCAGTGCGGGCACCTCGGCGCAGCTGGTGGCGCGGGAAGGTGACTACGCCACCCTGCGGCTGCGCTCAGGCGAAATGCGCAAGGTGCACGCCGATTGTCGTGCCACCCTGGGTGAGGTCAGTAATGCCGAGCACAACCTGGCGAAGCTGGGCAAGGCCGGCGCGTCGCGCTGGCGCGGCATTCGCCCGACGGTGCGCGGCGTCGCCATGAACCCGGTGGACCACCCGCATGGTGGTGGTGAAGGCCGCACCTCCGGTGGCCGGCACCCGGTCAGCCCCTGGGGCGTGCCCACCAAGGGCCACAAGACGCGCTCCAACAAGCGCACCGACAAGTTCATCGTTCGCGACCGGCGTCGCAAGTAACAGGTGGAGTAGAAGGCTATGCCACGTTCAATTCGCAAGGGACCATTTGTGGATCTCCATCTGCAGAAAAAGGTGGAGGCCGCGCGCGCCAACAATGATCGCAAGCCGATCAAGACCTGGTCGCGCCGCTCCATGATCATTCCCGAGATGGTGGGTTTGACCATAGCGGTTCATAACGGAAAGCAGCACGTGCCCGTTCTGATCACCGAAAACATGGTCGGGCACAAGCTCGGTGAGTTCGCGCTGACCCGCACCTATCGGGGCCACGATGCGGACAAGAAGACCAAGAAGGGGAGATAAGCAATGCAAGCTGTAGCAAAACTGCGCTTTGCGCGTCTCTCGGCGCAGAAGGGTCGTCTGGTGGCAGACCAGATCCGCGGCCTGCCTGTGGAGCAGGCGCTCGATATCCTTGCGTTCAGCAAGAAGAAAGGCGCCACGCTGATGAAGAAGGTGCTCGATTCGGCCATCGCCAACGCGGAGAACAACGAAGGCGCCGATGTCGACGAGCTGAAGGTGAAGACCGTGTGCGTGGATGAAGGGCCGACGATGAAGCGGCTGCGGGCACGGGCCAAGGGTCGTGGTACGCGGATCCTGAAGCGCACCAGTCACATTACCGTCGTAGTGGCGGACGAATAAGCGGGCATAACTATGGGCCAGAAAGTACATCCTAATGGGTTCCGTCTCGGTATCGTCACCGACTGGACCTCGAAGTGGTATGCGGACAGCAAGCAGTATGCAGACCTGTTGAATACCGATCTGCAGGTGCGCGATTTCCTCAAGGAGCGTCTCAAGCAGGCATCGGTGAGCCGCATCCAGATCGATCGTCCGGCGAAGAATGCGCGGATCACCATTCATACCGCGCGTCCCGGCCTGGTAATCGGCCAGAAGGGCAAGGACATCGAGGAGTTGCGCAAGGAGGTGTCCCAGCGCATGGGTATCCCGGTGCATATCAGTATCGAAGAGATCCGCAAGCCGGAACTCGATGCCCAGCTCGTTTCCGAGAGCATCGCGCAGCAGCTCGAACGACGGATCATGTTCCGTCGCGCCATGAAGCGCGCGGTTCAGAACGCCATGCGGCTCGGTGCCGAGGGCGTCAAGGTCAACGTGGCAGGCAGGCTGAATGGCGCGGAGATCGCGCGCAGCGAGTGGTATCGCGAGGGGCGGGTGCCGCTGCACACCCTGCGTGCCGACATCGACTACGGCTTTGCCGAGGCGCAGACCACCTACGGCATCATCGGAATCAAGACCTGGATCTTCAAGGGCGAGGTCTTCGGGGACCAGCCGCGTGGCGAAGCCGAACCCGCCGAGGCGAAGAAGAAGGGCAAGGCGGCAGGAGCCCGGGGGTAAGACATGCTGCAACCGAAACGTACCAAATTCCGCAAGCAACACAAGGGTCGCAACCGAGGGCTGGCGCAGAGCGGCAACAAGGTCAGCTTTGGCGAGTATGGCCTCAAGGCGACCGGTCGCGGCCGACTGACGGCGCGCCAGATCGAGGCGGCCCGCCGGACCATCACGCGCACGGTCAAGCGGGGCGGGAAGTTGTGGATTCGGGTCTTCCCGGACAAGCCGATCACCAAGAAGCCGCTGGAAGTGCGGATGGGCAAGGGCAAGGGCAACGTCGAATACTGGGTGGCACAGGTCCAACCAGGTCGCATGCTGTACGAGATTGAAGGTGTTCCCGAGGAGCTGGCCCGGCGTGCCTTCGAACTGGCCGCGGCCAAGCTGCCGATGAGCACCACCTTTGTTAAACGGACGGTTTTCTGATGAAAGCGAGTGAACTTCGGGAAAAGACGCAGGCCGAATTGCGCGATACCCTGCACGAGCTGCTCAAGGAGCAATTCAACCTTCGCATGCAACGCGGTACCGGCCAGCTGGGTCGGCCGCATCTGATGAAGGAAGTGCGCCGCAACATCGCGCGCGTGAAGACAGTGATGAACGCCAAGCGTCGGGCAGGTGAAGCATGAGCGAACAAGCAGCAGCCAACCGAACCCTCCAGGGTCGCGTGGTCAGCGACAAGATGGACAAGACCGTCACCGTGGTGGTCGAGCGTCGGGTCAAGCACCCGCTGTACGGCAAATTCGTTCGCCGCTCCACCAAGGTACATGCGCACGACGAGAACAACGAATGCCGGGTCGGCGATGTCATCGTGGTCGAGCAGTGTCGGCCGCTGTCCAAGACCAAGAGCTGGCGTTTCGTCAAACTGGTCGAGCGGCCGAACTGAATCAATCAATAATCGGAATGTTGGGGTAGTGTCATGATCCAGATGCAAACCATGCTGGACGTTGCAGACAACAGCGGGGCGAAACGTGTTCAGTGCATCAAGGTGCTGGGCGGCTCGCATCGCCGTTACGCGGGAATAGGCGACATCATCAAGGTGTCGGTCAAGGACGCTATTCCGCGCGGCAAGGTCAAGAAGGGCGACGTCTTCAATGCCGTCGTGGTGCGGACCCGCAAGGGTGTGCGTCGCTCGGACGGCTCTGTCATCCGCTTCGACGGTAATGCCGCCGTGTTGTTGAACAATGCGCTGGCGCCGATCGGCACCCGTATCTTTGGCCCGGTAACGCGCGAATTGCGCAGTGAGCGTTTCATGAAGATCGTGTCGCTCGCTCCGGAAGTACTCTGAGGTAATCGCCATGGCACGACGCATTCGCAAAGGCGATGATGTGATCGTCCTTGCCGGGAAGGACAAGGGCAAGCGCGGCACGGTTCTCGCCGTGCTCGAGGATCGCGTGATCGTCGAAAACATCAACCTGGCCAAGAAACATCAGAAGCCGAACCCCAACAAGGGTGAGCCGGGCGGCATCGTGGACAAGGAGATGCCGCTGCACATCTCCAACGTCGCGTTGTTCAATCCCGCGACGAACAAGGGCGACCGGGTCGGATTCAAGATCCTGGAAGACGGTCGCAAGGTGCGCGTATTCAAGTCCAACGGCGAAGTCGTGGACGTTTGAGGCAGAAGCGATGGCACGTTTACACGATCACTACAAAGAGCAGGTCGTCCCCCAGCTGATGGAGCGGTTCGGCTACAAGAGCATCATGGAAGTCCCGCGGATCGAAAAGATCACGCTCAACATGGGCGTGGGCGAGGCAGTCGGCGACAAGAAGAACATGGAGTTCGCGGTCAACGACATGGCCAAGATCGCCGGACAACGGCCGATCGTCACCAAGGCCCGCAAGTCGGTTGCGGGCTTCAAGATCCGCGAGGGCTGGCCCATCGGGTGCAAGGTGACCCTGCGGCGCGAGCGGATGTACGAGTTCCTCGACCGTCTGGTCAACATCGCACTGCCGCGCGTGCGAGATTTTCGTGGGGTCAGTCCCAAGTCCTTCGACGGGCGAGGGAATTACAGCCTGGGCGTGAAGGAACAGATCATCTTTCCGGAAGTGGAATACGACAAGGTCGACTCGCTGCGTGGCATGGATATCACCATTACCACCACCGCCCGGACCGACGAGGAAGGCCGCGCCTTGCTCGATGGTTTCAACTTCCCGTTCAAGTAATCGAGCAGAGAACATGGCAAAGAAGAGCATGTGGGCCCGCGAGGCCAAGCGCAAGAAGATTGCGGAAAAGTATGCCGCGAAGCGCGCCGAGCTGAAGGCGATCATCAACGACCGCAGTCGCTCCGTGGAAGAGATCGACGCAGCGGTCATGGCCCTGCAGAAGCTGCCGCGCGATGCCAGCCCGGTGCGGCAGCAGCGCCGCTGCCGGGTCTCTGGGCGTCCGCACGCGGTTTACCGCAAGTTTGGGCTGTGCCGCAACAAGTTGCGTGAGGCGGCCATGCGTGGTGATGTTCCGGGCCTGAAGAAGGCCAGCTGGTAATCACCGGCGACGCGGCTGGAATTTTTCGCCGCGATCCTTTATATTGCGCGGCTCCCTGAATTCCGGGGGCCGCATTTCGTTACATGCAGGGTATCGCACCGCAGGACGGTGGCTGACCCAAAGGAGACTCAATCATGAGTATGTCGGATCCGATTGCGGACATGCTGACGCGTATCCGCAACGGCCAGGCGGCCAACAAGGCGTCTGTGCAAATGCCAGCTTCCAAGAAGAAGCTGGCCATCGCCAAGGTCCTGAAGGACGAAGGCTATATCAACGATTATCAGCAACTCGAAGTGGATGGCAAGCCCGTGCTGGAGATTCAGCTCAAGTATTTCCAGGGGCGGCCGGTCATCGAGTTCATCAAGCGCGTGAGTCGCCCAGGTCTGCGGATCTACAAGAGCCGCGACGAACTGCCCCGTGTGCGGGCGGGTCTGGGTATCGCCATCGTATCGACGTCCAAGGGCGTGATGACCGACCGGCAGGCCCGTGAGCTGGGCCATGGCGGTGAAGTCATCGCCTACGTAGCCTGATCGGGGGTAGAGCATGTCACGCATAGCGAAAGCACCGATTACGGTACCGTCCGGGGTCGAAGTGAAGATCGAGGGGCAACACATCTCGGTCAAAGGGCCCAAGGGCGCCCTGGAGATGGACGTACACCCCGATGCCTCTGTCAGCATCGACGACGGGGTGATCACCGTCCGGCCGGCGGGCGAGACCAAGAACGGCTGGGCCATGGCGGGCACCATGCGGGCCTTGGTCAACAACATGGTGACCGGCGTCAGTCAGGGCTTCCAGAAAAAGCTGGAGCTGGTGGGTGTCGGTTACCGGGCGCAGGCCAAGGGCAAGGTGTTGAACCTGACGCTGGGTTTCTCGCACCCCGTGGACTACCAGGTACCCGAGGGCATTACCATCGAGACGCCGTCCCAGACCGAGGTGGTGGTCTCTGGCAGCGACAAGCAAAAAGTCGGACAGGTGGCAGCGGAGATTCGCAGCTTCCGTCCGCCCGAGCCCTACAAGGGCAAGGGCGTTCGCTACGCGGATGAGCGGATCATCCGCAAAGAAGCGAAGAAAAAGTAAGGGGTTGATACGATGGATAAGAAAGCATCTCGCCTGCGCCGTGCCAAGAGGGCGCGTGCCAAGATTCGGGAGTTGGGCGTGCCACGCCTGACGGTTCATCGCACGCCCCGTCATATCTACGCCCAGGTCATTGCGCCAAACGGCTCCGAGGTCGTGGCGGCGGCTTCCACCGTTGACAAGTCGGTTGCAGCTGACATCGAAGGAAGCACGGGCAACGTGAGCGCCGCCGCGGTTGTTGGCAAGGCCATCGCCGAGCGGGCCAAGGCAAAGGGGATCGAGCGGGTCGCCTTCGACCGTTCCGGATTCCGTTATCACGGGCGTGTGAAGGCGCTGGCCGATGCCGCGCGTGAAGCCGGCCTCGAGTTCTGAGGAGTCTGAACAATGGCAAATTATGAAACCAGGCCTGCGGGCGATGACCTGATCGAGAAGCTGATCGGGGTGAACCGGGTAGCCAAGGTGGTCAAGGGTGGCCGCGTCTTCGGCTTTGCCGCACTGGTCGTCGTGGGCGACGGCAACGGCCGGGTCGGCTTCGGTACCGGCAAGGCGAAAGAGGTGCCGGTGGCGATCCAGAAGGCCATGGAGGCGGCACGCCGCAACATGATCGAGGTGAAGCTGAAGGACGGTACGCTGCAGTACCCGCTGGTGGGCCGGCATGGCGCGGCGAAGGTCTATATGCAGCCGGCTTCCGAAGGTACCGGCATCATTGCCGGTGGTGCCATGCGTGCCATCTTCGAGGTGGTGGGCGTGCACAACGTGCTGGCCAAGTGCATCGGCTCGAACAATCCGATCAACGTTGTCCGGGCTACGCTGAATGGCCTCGCCAACATGATCGACGCCGAGTATGTGGCGGCCAAGCGTGGCAAGACCGTCGAAGAGATTCTGGGGTGAGCGCCATGGCAGACAGGAAGATGATGAAGGTGAAGCTGGTGCGCAGCATGCACGGCCGGGTGAAAGGCCACAAGGAATGCGTCCGCGGGCTGGGTCTGCGCCGTATGCACCAGGTCGTCGAGGTCGAGGACACGCCGGCCACCCGTGGGATGGTCAACAAGGTGTACTACATGGTCCAGGTGCTAGAGGAGTCCTGAGATGCGTCTGAATACGCTAAAACCAGCCGCCGGCAGCAAGCCCGGCCGCAAGCGGGTCGGCCGGGGTATCGGCAGCGGCCTGGGCAAGACCGCGGGCAGGGGTCACAAGGGCCAGAAGTCGCGTTCCGGTGGCAAGGTGCAGATCGGTTTCGAGGGCGGCCAGATGCCGTTGCAGCGTCGGCTGCCCAAGGTGGGTTTTCGTTCTCGCCTGGCGAAGGTGACGGCCGAGGTGCGGCTCAACGAGCTGGGCAAGGTCGAGGGTGACGTGGCCGATCTCGATGCGCTGAAGCAGGCGGATGTGCTGCCCAGTAATGTCATGCGGGCCAAGGTGATCCTCTCCGGCGAGCTGTCTCGGCCGGTAACGGTACGGGGGCTGCGGGTGACCAAGGGCGCGCGGGCGGCCATTGAGGCGGCCGGCGGCAAGGTCGAGGATTAAAGGCATACCGATGGCACAGAATCCCGCAGCAGGTATTTCCATGGGCCAGCTCAGCGAGCTGCGCCGCCGGCTGTTGTTCGTGTTGGGAGCCATCATCGTGTTCCGTATCGGAACCTTCATCCCGGTGCCGGGAATCGATCCGGCCGCACTGGCGGCCCTGTTCGAGCGGCAGCAGGGCACCATTCTGGACATGTTCAACATGTTCTCCGGTGGTGCACTGAAGCGGGCGAGCCTGTTTGCGCTGGGGATCATGCCCTACATCTCCGCCTCGATCATCGTCCAGTTGATGACCTCGGTCATCCCCAAGCTGGAGGAGTTGAAGAAGGAGGGAGAGTCGGGACGTCGCAAGATCACCCAGTACACGCGCTACGGGACGCTGGTGCTGGCGACCTTCCAGGCGATCGGCATCGCCATCGCCCTGCAAGGACAGTTCGGCGAGGGCCTGGTGGTCAACAAGGGACCGGGCTTCGTGTTCACCGCCACGGTTTCGCTGGTAACGGGCACCATGTTCCTGATGTGGCTGGGCGAGCAGATCACCGAGCGGGGCCTGGGCAACGGCATCTCGCTGATCATCTTCGCGGGGATCGTGGCAGGCATGCCGGCGGCCTTCGGGTCCGTGGTCGAACTGGTGAACAACGGGGAGATGAATGCCTTGTTCGCCCTGTTCCTGCTGATGCTCGCGGTGGTGGTGACCGGCTTCGTGGTGTTCGTGGAGCGGGGGCAGCGTCGTATCACGGTGAACTATGCCAAACGCCAGCAGGGGCGCAAGATGTTCGCAGCCCAGAGCAGCCATCTGCCGCTGAAATTGAACATGGCCGGGGTGATTCCGCCGATCTTCGCCTCCAGCATCATACTGTTTCCTACCACCCTGGCCCAGTGGGCGGGGTCGACCGAGAACATGCGTTGGCTGCAGGATCTGATCGCGCTGGTCTCGCCGGGTGAACCGCTTTATATGGTCGCCTACGCCGCCGGTATCATCTTCTTCTGCTTTTTCTATACCGCGCTGGTATTCAATGCGAAGGAGACGGCAGACAACCTGAAGCGGTCGGGCGCCTTCATCCCGGGGATTCGCCCGGGCGAGCAGACGGCCGCCTATATCGATAAGGTGATGTCGCGACTGACCCTGGCAGGCGCGCTCTACATAACGGCGGTCTGCCTGATGCCGGAATTTCTGCGTTCGGGCTGGAACGTGCCGTTCTATTTCGGTGGCACCTCGCTGCTGATCGTGGTCGTGGTGGTAATGGACTTCATGGCCCAGGTGCAGGCGCACATCATGTCGCACCAGTACGAGGGGTTGATGAAGAAGGCGAATTTGAAGAATGTCGGTGGCGCGGGTTCGCTGCGCTGACTGCCTAGAGATCGGAGTTTGGTAATGAAAGTCAGAGCATCCGTCAAAAAGATGTGCCGTAACTGCAAGATCATCAAGCGCCATGGCGTGGTGCGGGTGATCTGCACGGATCCCCGGCACAAGCAGCGCCAGGGCTGAACGGCCTGCTGCAGGCATTGAATC
>RFHJ01000104.1 GCA_003696905.1 Gammaproteobacteria bacterium
AGGCTGAACAGTACCAGGGGAGCGGCCCAGGGCTCGAAGATCGCGGTGGTGAAGAAGACGAAGACCTGTAGGCGCGCCGAGCAAAGGGAGAAGGGGATGATCATCATGGTCAACAGGCGCAGGCCCCGCGAGCGCATGACACGAGTCCCCATCAGGGCCGGCACATTGCAGCCAAAGCCCATCAACTGCATGACGAAGGCCCGCCCATCGAGTCCGAGCCGCGACATGAAGGCGTCCATCAGGAAGGCGGCGCGGGACATGTAGCCGCTGTCCTCGACGATCGCCATGAACAGGAAGAACAGCACGATGATCGGCAGAAACGACAGGATGGTCCCGATGCCGTCGAACAGGCCGTCGAGCACGAAGCTCTGCAACAGCGGATTCCAGCCGGCCACCGCGGGCGTCATCGCGTCGCGCTTGATCACCTCGAGCAGCCAGGCGACACCGTCCTGCAGGGGGGCGCCCAGGGTATAGACCGCCTCGAACATGCCCAGCATGGCGAGAAAGAACAGCGGCAGTCCGAACCAGGGATGCAGCAGGATGCGATCGAGGCGATCGCTGAGTCGGTCGGTGGTGGTCAGCGGCACCTCCACGGTGCCCGCGAGGACCTGCTCCAGCCGCGCCTCTATGGCGTCGTCCTCGCTGAAGGTCTTCTCGATGTCGGCGTGGCGGGGCGGGTGCGCGCTACGCAGCGCCTCGGCGATGGTATCGCGGGCCTTGCCCATGCCGAAACCATGCTTGGCACTGATGGCGACCACCGGGATACCGAGCGCTTCAGACAGTTTTTCCTGGTCGATCTGGATGCCGAGACGCTTTGCCTCATCGATCATGTTGAGCAGCAGCACCATCGGCTGGCCGAGCGCCTGCAGTTGCAGCACCAGGGCGAGCTGGCGGTCCAGCTGGGTGGCGTTGGTGATCACCACCAGCAGGTCCACCGGTTGCTCCTCCAGGAAGGTGCGGGCCACCCGCTCGTCTTCGGCGAACCCGTGCAGGTTGTAGATACCCGGCAGGTCGACCACCTCGACCATCTCGCTGTCGAGCAGGATCTTCGCCGAGAGCAGATCGACGGTGACCCCCGGCCAGTTGCCGACCTTGGCGGAGGCACCGGTGAGGCGGTTGAAGAAGGTGGATTTGCCCGTGTTGGGCATTCCCAGCAGGGCAATACGCTTCATGCGAGGACGATCTGGGCGGCCTGTTGCGGACGGATGATCAGGTCGCTGGTGCCCAGGCGGACCTGCAGTGGGCCGCCGAAACGGGAGCGCCGGACGACCGCGACCCGCCGGCCGGGGCGCAGCCCTACCGACTGGATGCGGGTGCGTAGCTCCGGTTCTCCTCGGACCTCGACGATGGTGCCCGTCTCGCCGGGGAGCAGGTCGGCAAGGGTGTGGTTGCTTTCGGTGCAGCGCGCCTTCATCAGAAAATCACCATAAGATGGGCGAAAAATGATAATCATTGTCATTGATGAGGGCAAGCCGTCACGCTTGATCCAGGTCAATTCCGCCCACCGAGTCAAAGAAACCGAGGGGAAGGAAGGTCTCGAGCGCCGCTCGGCCTCAGAGGTAATCGTAATGCTTGCTCTGGCGACGCCCGGTGGGGCTCTGGTGGCGCAGCAGGGTGCGCTGGGTGATGATCCCCTCGACCTTCCAGTCGAGGCCTTCCAGTGGAATCTCGGGATAGAGGTCGTTCAGGGCAACAAGTCGCTCGCCCTTTTCGTCGTTGAGGTATTGGCGGAACCAGCGCGCGTCTTCCACCAGGCACATCACGTACATGCCGTGTTCGCACTGACGGGCGGGTTCGATCAGGATGATGCAGCCATCCGGAAACTCCGGCTCCATGCTGTCACCCAGCACCTGCAGGGCGAAGGGCTCGAGTTCGCTGCAGGCGCCGCCGCCGAAGTCCAATTGGTTGATGTCCGTGGGGCTACTCATGGGTTGGATTTGCTATGCTCTCGCGCTTTCCAGGGCTCGGACGAGCCCCATCGCCGACGTCATTCTACCATGGTGCATGCATCCGGGCCGCCGCCCCAAGTCCACAAGAATCGCCGGGATTGGCACAACCTGCGGGCCATGCTGCCCTTCCTCTGGGAGTTCCGCGGGCGCGCGCTGTTCGCGCTGACCTGTCTGGTGCTGTCGAAGGCCGCCAATGTGGGCGTGCCGGTGGCGCTGAAGGCGATCATCGACTACTTCGAGCAGGCCTCGGCAGCGGGACTGGCGCTGGCGATGCCGCTCTCGTTGCTGGCGGCCTATGGCCTGCTGAAACTTAGTGCCAGCCTGTTCAACGAGCTGCGCGACGTGGTCTTCGCCAAGGTGCGCTATCGTGCCATGCGGCGCCTCTCGACGCGGGTGCTGGAGCACCTGCTCAAGCTCTCGCTGCGTTACCACCTGGAGCGCAAGAGCGGCGCGATCAGCCGCGACCTGGAGCGGGGCACCCGCTCGGTGAGCCAGATCCTCAACTACATGGCCTTCAGCATTTTGCCCATCGTGGTCGAGTTCGGGCTGGTCGCGGCGATCATGCTGCACAGCTACGACCCGATCTTTGCCGCGGCCATGTTCGGCTCGGTGGCGGTCTACATGCTGTTCACCTTTCTGATCACGGAGTGGCGCATGGACTTTCGCCATCGCATGAACGAGCTGGATTCGCGCGGCAACTCCATCGCCTTCGACAGCCTGATCAACTACGAGACGGTCAAGTACTTCGGCAACGAACGCCTGGAGCTCGATCGTTACGACCGCACCCTGGCCGATTGGGAGCACTGGGCGGTCAAGAGCCAGAGCTCCATGTCGCTGCTCAATTTCGGCCAGGGCGCGATCATCGCCCTCGGCGTGACCCTGGTGATGGTGTTGGCGTCACATTCGGTCTCCACCGGCGAGATGCGTATCGGTGATCTGGTGCTGGTCAATGCCTTTCTGCTGCAGCTGTTCATTCCGCTGGGCTTCCTCGGCATCGTCTATCGCCAGATCAAATACGCCCTGGCGGACATGGACCTGGTGTTCAAGCTGCTGGAGACCCCGCCCGAGATCCAGGATGCCACCGATGCCCGACCGCTGGCGGTGCGCGAGGGCAGGATTCGCTTCAAGGGCGTGGACTTCGGCTATCAGCCGGAGCGGCAGATCCTGCACGATGTCAGCTTCGAGGTGCCACCCGGGCACAAGGTGGCGGTGGTGGGACACAGCGGGGCTGGCAAGTCGACCCTGTCGCGCCTGATCTTCCGCTTCTACGACGTCTGGTCCGGTTGTGTCTGTATCGACGACCAGGACGTCCGCTCGGTGACCCAGGAGAGCCTGCGTGCGGCGATCGGCATCGTGCCGCAGGATACGGTGCTGTTCAACGAGACCATCTATTTCAACATCGCCTATGGCCGGCCGGATGCAACCCGGGAAGAGGTGGTCGAGGCGGCGCGCATGGCCTGTATCCTCGATTTCATCGAGCGGTTGCCCGACGGCTGGGACACGGTGGTGGGTGAAAGGGGCCTGAAGCTCTCGGGGGGCGAGAAGCAGCGGGTGGCAATCGCGCGGGCCATCCTGAAGCGGCCGCGGATCCTGATCTTCGACGAGGCGACTTCTTCGCTGGACAGTCATACCGAGAAGGCCATCCAGCAGACCCTGTCGGAGGTGGCGATGAACCATACCACCCTGGTAATCGCGCACCGTCTCTCCACCGTGGTGGATGCCGACCGGATCCTGGTGATGGAACAGGGGCGGATCGTGGAGCAGGGCACCCATGCCCAGCTGGTCCGCGCCGGCGGCATCTATCAGGCGATGTGGGAACTGCAGCAGCAGGAGGCCGAGGAAGAAGACCTTTCAGCAGCTGCCGACAATCCCCTGTGATCGGTGGTTCAGTCGTTGCAGGGTACGTTGTGGCAAAGCCGCTCCATCCACTTCGGATGATGGGGTGATTGCACCGCCTGACAGGGCAGGCATCGCCAGGCCCATCTGATCAACCAGAAACTGGCGCCGGCGGCGATCAGGGCCCAGAAGACGATCTCGGTCACAAGTCCGTCTGCGCCCAGGACGCCGACGGCGACGGTTCTGAACACCACGGCCAGGAGCACGCCAATAATCATCGACATCGGTATCATGGCTATGTCCTCCTATCGTCGATCATGAACTCTCAATCATTAGGTTAGGAGATACTAATAAAGTTTCAAGGAAGGAAAGTCACGAATATTGGCCTAAGGCCTTGCGGGGGCGGGGGTGGCATCGGCCGAGCCGCCAAAATCGATCGCTGGAAGCGATTGATTTTGAAGCCAGCCGCAAACCCCGTTTGCGGCGCAGTCTGCCCTGATAGAGCCAGGGCCGGCTTTTATCGGGGTTTCCCGAATACCGAGGCACGACGGACCAGCCTCCCCGCGGAGCTGGTCACGCGGTAGCCGGCACAGTCCGCGTCAGTGTGCGCAGGGCGATTTGCGACACAGCCGCTCGATGAGGCGGCGGTTGTGCGATATGCGCGACAGGCGGCAGGGGAGACACTCCCAGGCCAGGTTGACCAGCGAGAAGGCCGCGCCCACGCCGATCAGGCTCCAGAAGATGATCTCGACCCAGGCATGGGTCAACAGGCCGTCCGTGCCCAGTATCATGACTGCAACCATCCTGAATACCGA
>RFHJ01000105.1 GCA_003696905.1 Gammaproteobacteria bacterium
GTGAACACCCTGGCCGATGCGGTCAAGGTGACGCTGGGGCCCAACGGCCGCAACGTGGTGCAGGAGAAGTCCTTCGGCGCGCCGCGGATCACCAAGGACGGCGTCTCGGTGGCCAAGGAGATCGAGCTGAAGGACAAGTTCGAGAACATGGGGGCGCAGATGGTCAAGGAGGTCGCCTCCAAGACCGCCGATGTGGCCGGTGACGGGACCACCACCGCCACCGTGTTGGCCCAGGGTATGATCCGCGAGGGCCACAAGGCGATCGCCGCCGGCATGAACCCCATGGACCTCAAGCGGGGCATCGATGCCGCCGTGAAGGCCGCCGTGGACGAGCTCAAGGAGATCGCCAAGCCCTGCGACGACAGCACCTCGATTCGCCAGGTGGCCACCGTGTCGGCGAACTGGAACGAGGACGTCGGTCAGATCCTGGCCGAGGCCATGGACAAGGTGGGTCGCGACGGGGTGATCACCGTCGAGGAAGGCAAGTCGCTGGAGAACGAGCTCGAGGTGGTCGAGGGCATGCAGTTCGACCGCGGCTACCTCTCGCCCTACTTCGTCAACAATCAGGAGAAGATGCATGTCGAGCTGGAGAAGCCCTTCATCCTCCTGCACGACAAGAAGATCTCGAACATCCGCGACCTGCTGCCGGTGCTCGAGGAGACCGCCAAGACCGGTCGGCCGTTGCTGATCATCGCCGAGGACGTCGAGGGCGAGGCCCTGGCTACCCTGGTGGTGAACAACCTGCGCGGCACCCTCAAGGCCGCCGCGGTCAAGGCGCCTGGCTTCGGTGATCGCCGCAAGGCCATGCTGCAGGACATCGCCATTCTCACCGGTGGCACCGTGATCTCCGAAGAGGTCGGTCTGACCCTCGAGAAGGCCACGATCAACGAGCTGGGCGAGGCCGGCCGGGTGGTGATCACCAAGGACAACACCACCATCGTCGACGGTGATGGCAAGAAGGACGAGATCGAGGCCCGGGTCGAGCAGATCCGCGCCCAGATCGAGGAGACCACCTCCGATTACGACCGCGAAAAGCTCCAGGAGCGTGTCGCCAAGCTGGCCGGCGGGGTGGCGGTGGTCAAGGTCGGTGCCGCCACCGAGGTGGAGATGAAGGAGAAGAAAGACCTGGTGGACGACGCCCTGCACGCGACCCGTGCGGCGGTCGAGGAGGGCATCGTGCCCGGCGGTGGTGTGACCTTGGTGCGGATCGCCAGCGCGCTCAAGGAGAAGGGCGTGGACACCGGCAACACTGACCAGGAGACCGGCGTGCAGATCGCCCTGCGGGCCATGGAAGAGCCGCTGCGCCAGATCGTCGCCAACGCGGGTGGCGAGCCCAGCGTGGTGGTTCAGGCGGTGCGCGAGAAGGAGGGCGCCTGGGGTTACAACGCCCAGACCGAGGAATACGGTGACATGCTCGAGATGGGCATCATCGACCCGGCCAAGGTGACCCGCTCTGCACTGCAGAACGCCGCCTCCATCGCCGGCCTGATGCTCACCACCGAGGCCATGGTCGCCGAAGAGCCCAAGAAGGAAGCGGCTCCGGCCGCACCCGGCATGGACGCGGGCATGGACTTCTGAGGTCACTGCCGCACTCCGCCCCTGGCTTCCCTCCCCGCGAGCGGTGAGGTGGCGAGGGACAACTCCAACCCCGGCTACCGTGCCGGGGTTTTTGTTGGTCGATTTCGCGTATGTCGCTTCCCGCGTTTGGAGAAATTGGTTCTGGCTCTCTGTAAACCCGTTCGACGCTGGCCCGTTGACAAAGACGAGAGGCACCTCAGACGCGCCTCCGGATTCAAGTCAAACCCCCATGACAAAAGGAGTCAGCAATGAACATCAGGAATGTATCGACCTCGATCATCGCCATCATCGGTATCCTCGCCGCCGCAGCGGCACCGGCCGGTCAGGTCGGTGGCAAGGGCTGGGTCAAGGGCACTGGCATCGCCCAGGGCACCGGTGTAGTGACGGGCTCGGGCGCGGCCAGCGGTACCGGCATCGTCCTCTACAAGGGCAAGGACGGCAGGATCCACTACAAGAAGGGAACCGGTACCGTCTCCGGCCGGGGCGTGGCGATCGGGCGGGGCACGGTCGGGGGTAGAGGGGCTGCCTTGGGTAAGGGTCGCGCCCTGGGACGCGGCAAGGCCGGTCGTCCCTGATCGAGTGCACGGCGCATCCGGCCGGTCGGTGATCCGGTCGGGTGGGCCCCCTTCCTCGTGTCTTGCTGCCCGCCGATGCCTCCATCGATCATGTCTCGGAAGGCCTTGAAACTCATGCGATTGGCCCTTGTACTCGGGGTACTTCTCGTCGCGGTCGTGCCACCAGGCGACACTGCGCCGAGCGGCGCGGCATGGGCGCAATACCTCGAAAGGGTGCTGGGTCTCACAGGCGAAAGGATAGCGCCGCGCCGAGGGCAGGGTCCGCCCTTTCCACGCATCGGTGCCCATCTGCTGGGGAACCATGCCCAGTTTGCCGATCCCCTGCTGTTGAAGCGGCTGGGTCGCTATTCCGATCTGACCGTGCTCAATCTCTATCCCGGCTGGGAAGAACGCCATCGCATGCCGCTCACCGAGCTGGTGCGGCGCATTCGCGCCGAGAATCCGGACGCCCTGGTCCGGTACCTACCAC
>RFHJ01000007.1 GCA_003696905.1 Gammaproteobacteria bacterium
GTGGCGGTATTGCAGGCGATCACCAGGGCATCGGCACCCTCGCGGTACAACCAGCGGGCGATCGTCAGACTCCGTTCCCGCACCCAGTCGGGTGCCCGCTCCCCCCAGGGGGCATGGGCGGAATCGGCCAGGTAGCAATAATCCCCGGCCAGATGGCGCTGCATGTGGCGCAACACGCTCAGCCCGCCGATACCGGAGTCGAAGACGCCGATCCGCGGGCTCATTTACCGATGCAGAAGCTGGAGAAGATCTCGCCGAGCAGATCGTCGGCGGTGAACTCCCCGGTGATGCCCGAGAGGGCCAGCTGCACCTGGCGCAGGTCTTCGGCCAGCAATTCGCCCGCCTGGCCCTCGGTCAGGGCCCGCTGACCGGCGGCCAGGGCGTTGGCGGCCCGCTCCAGGGCCTCGAGATGGCGCCGGCGGGCGAGAAACTGCCCCTCGCTGCCTCGCTCCAGCCCCATTACCTGGCGAAGATGCCCGCGCAGCGCGTCGATACCCGCTCCGGTGCGGGCGCTCAATCGCACCTCGGGCAGGCCATCGCGCTCACCCAACCCCGGGGTTCCGCCGCTGAGATCCACCTTGTTGCGGACCAGGGTTACCGGCACATCCGACGGCAGCTCCGCCTCGGCCAGGCCGGCATGGCCCGGATCGGCGGCACCGTCGTAGACCCAGAGGATGCGGTCGGCCTCGGCGATCTCGGCGCGCGCACGATCCACGCCGATGCGCTCGACTGCATCTCGGGTCTCGCGCAGCCCGGCGGTATCGATCAGATGCAACGGCATGCCGTCGATCTGGATCTGCTCACGCAACAGATCCCGGGTAGTGCCCGGCACCTCGGTCACGATGGCCCGCTCGGCACCGGCCAAGGCGTTGAGCAGGCTGGACTTGCCGGCATTGGGGCGGCCGGCGATCACCAGACGCATGCCCTCGCGCAACAGGCAGCCGCTGCGGGCGCTGTCGCGCACCCGTTGCAGCTGGGCGGTCAGTTCTTGCAGTTCCCGCGCCACCCGCTCGTCGGCAAGAAAGTCGATCTCTTCCTCGGGGAAGTCGATGGCCGCCTCGACGTACATGCGCAGATGCGTGGTCGCCTCCACCAGGGCGTGGATCTCGTCGGAGAAGGCGCCCTCCAGCGAGCGCACCGCCAGACGGGCAGCGGCCCGGGTCTCGGCGTCGATCAGGTCGGCGATCGCCTCGGCCTGGGCGAGATCGAGCTTGTCGTTGAGAAAGGCGCGTTCCGAGAACTCGCCCGGGCGGGCCGGGCGGGCACCCAGCGACAGCACCCGCTCCAGCAGCAGATCCATGACCACGGGGCCACCGTGACCCTGGAACTCCACCACCTCCTCGCCAGTGAACGAATGCGGGGCCCTGAAGTAGAGCACCAGTCCTTCGTCGATCACTTCGCCCGCAGCGTCACGAAAACGGGCAAAGGTCGCCTCCCGCGGTGCCGGTACCCGACCGCTGACCGCCTCGGCGATCGGCAACGCCTTCGGCCCCGACACCCGCACGATGCCGACACCACCCCGACCCGGTGGGGTGGCGACCGCCGCTATGGTATCGCCGTCAGGCCTTACCACCTTCCTCGATGCGCTTGGTGATCACCCATTGCTGGGCGATCGACAGGATATTGTTCACCACCCAGTAGAGGACCAGGCCGGAAGGGAAGAAGGCGAACATGAAACCGAACACCAGCGGCAGAAAGGACATGATCTTTGCCTGCATGGGATCAGGCGGTGCCGGATTCAGCTTCTGCTGGATGAACATCGATACCGCCATGATCACGGGCAGCACGAAATAGGGGTCCTTGATGGAGAGGTCCTTGATCCACAGGATCCAGGGCGCCTGGCGCATCTCCACGTTTTCCAGCAGTACCCAGTACAGGGCGATGAAGAAGGGGATCTGTACCAGCATGGGCAGGCACCCGCCCAGCGGGTTGATCTTCTCCTTTTTATAGATCTCCATCATTGCCTGCTGCATGCGCTGCTTGTCGTCGCCATAGCGATCCTTGAGCGCCTGGATACGGGGCCCCAGCTTGCGCATCTGCGCCATGGAGCGATAGCTGGTCTCGGACAGCTTGAAGAAAGCCAGCTTGATCAGCAGGGTGAAGATGATGATGGTCCAGCCCCAGTTGCCGACGAAGGCATAGATCTGATCGAGAATCCAGTGGATGGGCTTGGCGAGGAAGACCAGCCAGCCATAGTCGACGGTGAGGTCGAGACCTTCTGCGACGGTACGTAATTCGCTGACCAGCTTGGGACCCGCGAAGACGGTGCTGACGAAGCTTGCCTCGCCGCCGGGGGCCACCGTCTTCGCCGGGGTGTACGCCCCGATGACATAGCGCTCCGGGCCCACCGACTTGCCATAGTAATGATCGAGCTGGCCCCGCGGCGGCACGAAGGCGGCAAGGAAATAGTGCTGGATCATCGCGTACCAGCCGTCCTTGGCATCGATGTTGGGCTGCCCTTCTGCCAGTTTGTCGAAGGAGAACTTCTGATACTTCTCTTCCGGGGTATAGATGGCAGCGCCGGTAAAGGTGCGCATCAGGGATTGCGTCTTGGTTTCGGGCTTGCCACGTTGCAACTGGCGGTATTCGCGGCCCTGCCACGGCTTGTCGCTGCCATTCTTCACGATCTGCTGCAGCTGGAAGGCGTGCCGGCCGCGGGTAAAGGTGAAGCGCTTGATTACCTCTATGCCATCGGGCGAATGCCAAGTGAAATCCACCGCGAGGGCATCGCTGCCCTCTGCCAGACGGTATTCCCGCTGCGCCGTCTCGAACAGTGCCTTGTGGGTGGGCGCCGGAGAATCCTTGGCCCCAATGAGCCCCGATTGGGCAACGAAGAAATCCTTGGGGTCTCGGCTCATGAGTCGGGTGGGCACATCGGGCTGATCCACCGAGACCGGATACTTGATCAGATCCGCCTCGGCGATGGTCGCCCCCCGGGTATCGATCACCAATCGCAGGGTATCGGTTCGAACCGTCACCAAGCGACCGCGATCCGGTTCCGCCCCGGGGATGGCCGGTGCCTTGTCTCCCGGGGCATCCTGAGCCTGTGCGGCTACCACCTCGGGAACCGCATTGTCGCTACCCGTGGCAGCCGGTGCGGCGGCAGGCGCGGCGCTCGTCTGCTGCGGCTCCACATAGTCCTTCTGCCACGCCTCCCAGAGCAACAGCGACACGAAGGCGAGGGCCATTAAGAGCAGCAGACGTATGTTATCCATCGGGAAGAAATCCTGAACTTGCTAGCCAGAGGATCGGGCGAGGGGCGGAAGTTTAAGCCACCGGCCCTTGGGTGTCACTCGGCGAACGCCGGCGCAATCGTTCGAAATGCTCCGCCAGAGAGGTACGCAATTGGGTATTGGAAGCTTCTCGAACCGCTGAACGTGCCATTACCACATAGTCCTGTGGGGAGTGGTCAATGGGGAGCACCTCACTTCGAAAATACTCTCGAACGAGGCGCTTCACACGGTTTCGATCGACCGCTCGGCGCAGCTGCTTTTTTGCAATCGCCAGTCCCAGGCGGGGTGCGTTCGGTCCATCGGGCAGGAACGATGTCCTTGTTCGGGCCAGAACAGTAAAATAGCGATCACTGGAACGCCGAGGATTCTTGAAGACCCGAGCATAGTCTCGAGTTCGCAACAAACGCCGGGCGCGCGGAAAAGACCGGGACGGTTTCCCGTCCCCGTCCTTCGCGTCATCTTTCTGGCGAGATTCCCTGTTCAGGGAGCCAGGCGAGCGCGTCCCTTGGCACGACGCGCGTTGATGATCTTGCGTCCGGACTTGGTCGCCATGCGGGCACGGAAACCATGGGTACGGGCGCGCTTCAGGTTGCTCGGTTGAAAGGTACGTTTCATCGCCGTCTGCCCCAAAATCTGGTTGAAAACGCGGGCCGCAGTAGGCGACACCCACAAGGGTGCCGATCGCGGAAAGGCGCGAACCCTAGCCGAACCTGGCCCGCATTGTCAAGCGTCGGCCCCTCCGAATCCAGGATAGCGTCGTCTCGCCCGGACAACGCCGGACAGCTCCCAACGGCCGTAGGATGGTGCCACCCAGCGAGGCCATATGATCACGGTAGTCGAACGGCGGCAGGCTTCCGATCGGTGCAGCACGTGGCTGCCGGGTCGAAGTCGTAAGTATGTGCACACTATCAATTTTTCGACCGAGATTCCATGCGGCAGATCGAGAAACTTGCCTGTGGATAACTTCCGGCCAGGGCGCTAGAATCAACGGCCTCCCACGCGGCAGATAAACAGAGTGGAACGCCCTTCGGAAGGCAACCCGACCCGAACCAGAATCGAGCGGCAGGGTCGTGTTCGCACAACCCGGAGGCCAACGCCAAACCGCAGAAAATCGTTCACCTGGACAAGATCATAGCCCCAAGCCCTTGACCACCAACACCTGGAACAATCTGCTGGAGCGCCTCGGCAACGACATACCCGAGCAACAGTTCAATACCTGGATTCGGCCGCTTCAATGCGTGGAGCAAGACAACCGGCTCCGCCTCATGGCACCGAACGCCTTCGTACTCGATTGGGTAAGAAAACACTACCTCGAAAGACTCGAACAGTACCTCCAAGAACTGCACACGGGACAGAGACCGCCACAGATCAGTCTGGAGATCGGTAGTGCCCCCCGCACCACCGAGGCGCTTCAGGCGTCGAAAAGTGTCACTTCACCGGCAGCACATTCGACGAAATCAAAGACAGCCACGCAACCGGCAGTGAAAATCAGCGGCAATGCGCCGACACAGCCCGGAGAGCGAGAAACCAGCAATACCAACCCCGAATTCACTTTCGAGACCTTTGTCGAAGGAAAATCGAACCAGTTGGCCCGTGCCGCCGGTATTCAAGTGGGCGAGAACCCTGGGCGGATGTACAACCCACTCTTCATTTATGGGGGAGTGGGGCTCGGCAAGACCCACCTCATGCATGCAGTCGGGAACTTGATTCGCGAAAACAACCAGAGCGCCCGGGTGCTCTACATGCACTCCGAAGGTTTCGTCGCCGAGATGGTCAAGGCGTTGCAGCACGGCACCATTGAGCAGTTCAAACGGCGCATGCGCGGGGTCAATGCCCTGCTGATCGATGACGTGCAATTCTTTGCGGGAAAGGAGCGATCACAGGAAGAATTTTTTCATACCTTCAATGCATTGTTCGAGACGCGCCAACAGATCATTCTAACCAGCGACCGCTTCCCGAAGGAGGTAGAAGGTCTCGAAGACAGGCTGAAATCCCGTTTTGGCTGGGGCCTGACCGTATCCATCGAACCACCCGATCTCGAAACCCGGGTAGCGATCCTCATGAGCAAATCGCAGCAACTCTTCGACATAGAACTACCGAGCGAAGTCGCTTTCTTCATCGGAAAGCATGTGCGATCCAATATCCGGGAGCTCGAAGGTGCCCTGCGCCGGATCAATGCCAACGCTCTGTTTACCGGCCAGCCCATTACCATCGATTTCGCTCGCGAGGCGTTGCGAGACATGATCGATGCCCAGGCACGGATGGTCACCCTTGACAACATCCAGAAAACGGTCGCTGAATACTTCAAGATCCGCGTTTCCGATCTGCTATCGAGTAAACGCAGCAGGACCATTGCCCGTCCGCGACAGATAGCGATGGCGCTCGCCAAGGAACTGACCAACCACAGTCTGCCAGAGATCGGCGAGGCCTTCGGCGGACGAGACCACACCACCGTGCTCTACGCAACGCGCAAGGTAGCGGAATTGAGGGAGGCGGATGTCCATGTGGCAGAAGACTACAACAACCTGTTGAGAACCCTGAGCAGTTGATGGGGACAAAGGTGGGAGCAAAAGGGGTCTTGGCTATCAACGAAATTTATTCACAGACTATCCCCAGCCGGTGGAGGCTTCATACAGTCTTTTCGGACCACCCATTTCGTAACTAACTATCGGGAAATAAAGAAAATAATGCTCAGACCCTTGGTTATCCCCACTGCTAATTACAACAATAAGTGTTTTAAATAAAATTCTATTTATGATTATGCGGAACAGCCACCCATGAAAATCAAGGCCAATAGAGACGAGGTTCTGAAACCGCTTCTGCGGGTCAGCAGCGTGGTCGAAAGGAGACAAACACTGCCAATCCTTGCAAATGTCTTGATCGAAGGGAGTCGAGACAGATTGCGATTCACCGCAACCGATCTCGAAGTCGAACTCAGTGCGTCGGGTCCAATCCAGGGTGAAGGAGAGATCGAGTTCACTTTGCCCGCGCGAAAACTCGTCGATATCTGCAAGGCCTTGCCCGAAGGCGCATCGATCGAACTCGAGGTGTCAGCAGAAAAGGTAACCCTTCGCAGTGGCCGTGCCAGATTCACGATGGGGACGCTACCGGCACAGGACTATCCGAGCATTGAACCGAGTGCTGCGACGGATCGGCTACGCGTACCGCAGTCCGTGTTGAAACGGCTGATCGAAAAGACGGCCTTCTCCATGGCCCATCAGGACGTTCGCTACTATCTCAATGGCCTGCTGCTGGAGATCAGCGGCAACCGCGTGCGTGCAGTCGCAACGGATGGTCACCGACTGGCGGTTTGTGATGCCGTACAGGAGACGGGGGTCGAAAATGAGCTTCAGGTCATTTTGCCCCGAAAAGCAGTGCTGGAACTGGGGCGTCTGCTCGAAGATGCCGACGATGAGGTCGAACTGGAGGTGAGCAATAGCCATGTTCGCCTTCGAGGGGTGGATACCGTCTTCACGACCAAGTTGATTGATGGCCGCTTTCCGGACTATGAGCGAGTGGTCCCAACAGGTGCTACGCAAGAAATGCTGGCCGCGAAGGAAGAATTGAAACAGGCCTTGGCCAGGACTTCCATACTTTCAAACGAAAACTATCGTGGTATTCGTTTCCGTTTAGCGCCCGGGACTTTGCACCTTCAAGCCCATAATCCGGAACAGGATGAAGCTGAGGAAGAGCTTCAGGTGGAATACGCGGGGAATCCGCTCACCATTGGTTTCAACGTAGGCTATCTGCTGGACGTACTCGGTGTCTTGTCGGGCGAACAGGTACGTATGGCATTGATCGATGCCGATTCCAGTTGCTTGGTGACAGCGGCCGAGTCCAGCGATTGCCGTTATGTGATCATGCCGATGAGGCTCTAGCGCCAATGTTTGGCCCCGTTGCTCGAGAGACAACAACGCTGGCGCTGTCCGAGGAAGCTTTCGTCGTCGAGCAGGAGGGAAGAGATTGTGATCACTGGGCAGATTTATCGCTTTGATGGCTGACGAGGCGGCGGGGGATTACGGAGCAGGAGGGGCCATTCGGCCCCTTTTTCAATCATGATCGCGAAATTGTCGATACGCGGCTTGCGGGTGATTCAGGAGTTGGAGCTGGATTTTTCCAAGGGGATCAATCTCGTGAGTGGGGCCAACGGCGCCGGAAAAACCACGATTCTGGAGGCGATCTATCTCTTGTCTCGTGGGAGAAGTTTTCGCCACCGTGAGGGAGCGCCACTGATACGGGAAGGGGCAGAGGGGCTGGAACTGGTGGCGGTAGTGCGCGACAGGCTGGGTGGTCGACACGTGTTGGGACAGAGGCGCAGCCGTCGGGAGGTAACGGTCCGGCTGGATGGTCGCTCGAAGGTAAGGCGATCAGAGATCTTTAGGGTCATACCGGTACAGTGGGTGGGTGCGGATGCGAGCGAGTTGGTGGCGGGGGAGCCGAAGGGAAGGAGGAATTTTATTGACGCCGGATTGTTCCACGTGGAACCCGACTACCTGGGCCTACTGCAACGCTACCAAAGGACGTTGGATCAGCGTAACGCTGCCCTCCGCCGGGGCGAAGCGGACTTCAATTGTTGGGATCAGAGCCTTGCGGTCCTCGGTACCGAGATAGACGAGCGGCGGCGGGCCTATTTGGACCTTCTCGAGGAACGGATTGGCGCCTGGCTGGACACGTTGGAAGTAGAACTGGCAGTTGGTTTTTCCTACCGCCCTGGCTGGAAGCGCGATTCGGATCTCCACACGGCGCTGCAAAAGACCAGGGGTTTGGATGAACGGCAACACTTTACCGCCTGTGGCCCTCATCGTGCCGACTGGGTCATGTCTTGTTCGTCCCATCGCAGCGGCAAGGTGCTTTCTCGCGGACAGATGAAAATGCTTGCTAGCGCCTGCTATCTTGCGCAGGTGGACCTGGTGCGGGAACGGGGAGGCGACCTGCCGGTCCTACTCTACGATGACTTGCCGTCGGAACTGGATCGGGTGAATCGCACCCGCTTGGCGCGTGCGATCGCTCAGGTGTACCAGCAGGCCATCGTGACCGCGCTTGCATCTGACGATCTTCCGACTAAGCCCGCAAGGATGTTCCACGTGGAACAGGGATGCTTGGTATCCATCGGCTGATCCACGTAATGGATGTATATCGCTGTTGACGAAAGCCCGTCGAGAACGGATCAGATCATTTCCGTCTGAATCCACTCTTTTTTCAAGCAGTTCCCCATCTGCGCCTTGTCCCCTCGAGGCAAGGCACGGCGGCGCAAGCGCTTAGCCGCGGCGGATGCCGCCACCTGTTCCTGTATAATGTTTCGATTCCTTCGCTTTCACGACTGAAGTTAATCCATGGCTAAATCGCAAGACTATGATTCTTCCTCCATCAAGGTTTTAAAGGGCCTCGATGCCGTTCGCAAGCGCCCGGGTATGTACATCGGCGATACCGATGACGGGACGGGGCTGCACCATATGGTCTTCGAGGTGGTCGACAATTCCATCGATGAGGCGCTCGCGGGATATTGCAAGGACATTCAGGTGACGGTCCATCCGGACAATTCCGTCACCGTCGCCGACGATGGACGCGGCATTCCGGTGGGGATACATGAGGAAGAGGGAAGGTCTGCGGCCGAGGTGATTCTTACCGTATTACATGCGGGTGGCAAGTTCGATGACAACTCCTACAAGGTTTCTGGCGGTCTTCATGGCGTGGGCGTCTCGGTGGTCAATGCCCTGTCCGAAAGACTGGAACTGGAAATCCACCGGGAAGGACATGTGCATCGGCAGGTCTACCATATGGGTGTCCCCGAGGCTCCGTTGCAGGTCGTGGGCGAGTCGGAGCGCACCGGGACGACCATTACCTTCAAGCCTTCCGCGGATATCTTCAGCGATACCGAGTTCCACTATGAAATATTGGCCAAGCGGCTGCGCGAACTCTCTTTCCTGAATTCAGGCGTACGGATTGCTCTCAGGGATGAACGGACCGGCAAGTCTGACGTTTTCGAGTACGAAGGCGGCATCAAGGCCTTCGTGGAGCACCTCAATCGCAAGAAGACCCCGCTCCACCAGAAGGTGTTCCACTTTTCTGCCGAACGTAACGGGATCGGCGTGGAAGTGGCGATGCAGTGGAACGAGTCTTATCAAGAGAACATCTTTTGTTTCACCAACAACATTCCCCAGCGGGACGGGGGCACCCATCTAGCCGGCCTGCGTGCCGGTCTGACGCGCACCCTGAACAACTACATCGAAACAGAGGGGCTGGCGAAGAAACAAAAGGTGAACACCACCGGCGACGACGCCCGGGAAGGTCTGACCGCGGTGCTTTCGGTGAAGGTGCCCGATCCGAAGTTCTCCTCCCAGACCAAGGACAAGCTGGTTTCGTCCGAGGTGAAGGCCGTGGTCGAATCGTTGATTGTGGAAAAGCTGGGTGAATTCCTGGTGGAGAATCCGTCCGAGGCGAAGGTAATCGCTGGAAAAATGATCGAGGCGGCCCGGGCCAGGGAGGCAGCGAGAAAGGCGCGGGAAATGACGCGGCGCAAGGGGGTGCTCGATGTGGCCGGACTACCCGGCAAGCTGGCCGATTGTCAGGAAAAGGATCCGGCGCTGTCCGAACTCTATCTTGTGGAGGGCGATTCGGCGGGTGGCTCCGCGAAGCAAGGCCGTGACCGCCGTACCCAGGCCATCTTGCCGCTGAAGGGAAAGATCTTGAACGTGGAGAAGGCGCGCTTCGACAAGATGCTCTCCTCTGCCGAGGTGGGCACGCTGATTACGGCCTTGGGTTGCGGCATCGGGCGTGAGGAATTCGATCCCGACAAGTTGCGTTACCATCGCATCATCATCATGACCGACGCAGACGTGGACGGCGCCCATATTCGCACCTTGCTGCTCACCTTCTTCTATCGCCAGATGCCCGAACTGATCGAGCGAGGGCATATCTACATCGCCCAGCCACCCCTCTACAAGGTGAAGAAGGGGAAACAGGAAACCTATCTGAAGGACGACATGGCACTGAATGCCTACCTGCTACGCACGGCCCTCGACAATGCCTCGCTCCATGTCACCGCGGATGCACCGCCCTTGTCGGACGCAGCGCTCGAATCGCTGGCCAATGACTATGTGGTGGTAGCCTCGATTCAGCAACGTCTCGGTCGTCGCTATGACGAAAAGTTTCTCCAGCGTCTGCTCACCATGCCGACGGTGGACGAGGCGTTGCTCGCAGATCGCCAGGCCCTGATGGGATGGATCGAGGAACTACAGCGGCGGCTGCAGGCGGATACCGGCGTCTCCGACCAATACCGAGTGCGACTGTTGGAGGAGACGGAAGATCAGGGAGAGGCGCTATGTCTCGAACGCTGGACCCATGGCATCGCCAGCGAGCGCCTGGTGCCACTGGATTTCTTCCACAGCAGCGACTATCGGAAGATCGCGGAGCTTGGCCAGCGACTGGATGGTCTGCTCGCGCCAGACGCGGTGGTGCGCCGTGGTGAGAAGGAGAAGCCGGTAACGAGTTTTGGCGAGGCCTTGGCCTGGTTGATGGAAGAGGCGAAGCGTGGACAGCATATCCAGCGCTACAAGGGCCTGGGAGAGATGAATCCGGAACAACTGTGGGAGACGACCATGGATCCCGAGACGCGGCGTCTGTTGCAGGTGAACATCGAGGATGCGGTGGGATCGGATGAGATCTTTACCACCTTGATGGGTGATCTGGTGGAACCGCGGCGTGAATTCATCGAACGCAACGCGCTCACGGTGGAAAATCTCGATATCTGATGGTGGTTGCCTTCGTGCCGGCTGGCCTCCCCGGCCGCTCGGCGCGATTCATTTTTCCCCAGAGTTATCCACAGGTTACCCCGGGGCTGGAAGCGCCCCTTTGCCTTTGGGAGGCGTGGCGAGCTTATTCCCGCACGACTCCAGATAAGATAGAAAGTGAGTGGCCACTTTCGCGCTATGGAGCCTGTTGAGGGAGCTGTTCCATCTGCCCCTCGATCCATTCTTCCACCTCTTCGATGATCTGTTGCGCCTTCTTGCCCGCGGTCGGGATGGGGCGGCCCACGCGCACCTCGATCGTCCCCGGATACTTCTTCACACCGCGCCGCCGCCAATAGACCCCGGCGTTATGGGCGATGGGTACCACCGGATAGCCGGATTTCTCGGCCAGGATGGCCCCCCCTATTCCATATTTCTTGCGCTGACCCGGCGCGGTGCGGGTGCCCTCCGGGAAGATGACCACGATGCGCCCATCGTCGAGCGCCTGTTTGCCTTCCTTGACCACCTGCAGCACCGCCCGGCGGCCGGCCTTGCGGTCGATCGGTATGGCGCGGCAGTAACCGAGCGCCCAGCCAAAAAATGGCACCTGCAGGAGCTCTTGCTTGAGTACCCAGGATTGGGGGGGCGCCAGCAGCCCGCGGAGGGCCAGGGTTTCCCAGGTCGATTGATGCTTGGACATCACGATCGCGCTGGCCTGGGGAAGGTTCTCCTCGCCCAGGATGTGCACCTTCAAGCCGCAGATCACTCGTTGCAGCCAGATGTTGACTCGTCCCCAATGGGTCGCAACACGATCACTGAAACCGGTTCCCAGAAAGCGGCCCAGCAGTACGATGGTGGTGCCATGGGTCACCACGGTCAGCGACATGAGTATGAAATAGAGGAGCGAGCGGGCAAGAATCATCGGTGGTCTAGCAGTTCGGATACGGCGTGGGGAAGATCATCGAACAAAGGGAGATCGGAATGGATCTGGTGGGTTTGTCTGCCATTCCCGGTCGCCACCAGGAAGGGTTGCGCACCGATCCTTCTGGCGGCCTCCACGTCGGCGGTATCGTCACCGAAAAGAGGCACCCCTTTCAATGGGATCTCCAGCCGATGCGCGATCTCTTCGAAGAGGCCACTATCGGGCTTGTGACAACCACAGGTTGCGGTGCCGCGATGCGGGCAGACAAGAAGGGCATCGAGGTGTCCGCCGACGCGGGTGAGCAGTTCGTTGAGGCGCGCGTGGATGGCATTCAGGGTGTCGATATCGAGTCTTCCCTCTTCCAGCGCCGGCTGATTGCTGGTGACGGCGACGCGGTAGCCGGCATGGTTCAGGCGCGCGATCGCCTCCAGGCTGCCCGGTATGATCTGCATTTCGTCGAGGGAGCAGATACCGCCGGTCTGTACTTTCAGGATCACGCCGTCACGACCAAGGAGGGCCAGGCGGGTCATCGATGCGACCTCATTCCATGTCTCGGAACTCGGACACACGAATGCGTCCATTGACCATTCGCGATTCCCTTGCCATCAGCCGATCCATCTTCTTCCAGAAGGCGGCCTTGAGGTCGAACTCGGCTGCGATGCCGGTGCCCATCAGGAGAATCAGGAGATCGGCAACTTCTTCTGATAGTAAGTCCTTACTCTTTCCCTTGGTTACGCAACTCGAGATCTCTCCGAGCTCTTCTGCCATCAGCGCTACCCGGTAGATCAGCTCCTCGCCCCCGGTGTTGCGGAAGTCGTGCTTGTCGTGAAAGGCCTGGACCGCCGCCAGCATGGCGTCCCAGGAGTCTTCTCTTTGCGAACCCTCCATCGATCAGCTCTCCCTTCCAAGTGACTGTAGATGCGAGATGTCGGCCACGCGCAGAAAGAGCCCTTGCAGACGGGAGAGCAGGGCCAGGCGATTGGCGCGGCGGGCCGCATCGTCCGTCATGACCATCACCTCGTCGAAGAAGCGATCCACGGGCTGGCGCAGCGCTGCGAGGGTCTTCAGTGCCGTCGCGTAGTCGCCGTGCGCCAGCAGCGGTTCGATCTCGCCGGAAAGCCGTTCCATCACTCCATAGATTTCCTGCTCTGCGGCGGCCTCGAAGAGGCCGGGGTCGATGGTGTCGGGCGGCTGCTCCGCCACCCTTTTCAGCAGATTGCCGATGCGTTTGTTGGCCGCGGCCAAGGCCTCCGCCTCTGCCAGGTGGCGGAACCTCTCCACCGCCTCGATACGGCGGTCGAAATCGGCCAGGTTCGCGGGTCGTACCGCCTCGACCGCATCGAAAATCTCGCTGGCAACGCCTTGTTCGGCATAGAGCCCCCGCAGCCGATCGAGCATGAACCGCTCCACCTCATCCACCACCTCCCCTTCGCTCAGGCGGTCGCCGAGTTGTTGGGCAGCAAACGAGAGCAATGAACGAATATCCAGTGAAAGTGAGTGCTCACGTAGAATGCGCAGTGCGCCCAGCGCGGCACGCCGCAGGGCATAGGGGTCCTTGTCGCCGCTGGGTTTCAAGCCGATCCCGAAGATGCCCACCAGGGTATCGATGCGCTCGGCAAGTGCGATGGCGATGCCGGTCGGCGTCTGCGGAAGCCGGTCGCCAGAGTAGCGAGGCATATAGAACTCGTCCAGCGCCTGGGCCACCTCCGGGTCCTCTCCATCGCGCAAGGCCTGGTAACGCCCCATGATGCCCTGCATGCTGGGAAACTCATAGACCATCTCGGTCATCAGGTCGCAGCGACTGAGCTCGGCTGCCCGTTGGGCCTTCGCCGCGTCGGCCCCGGTCTGTTCGGCGATATGGCGTGCCAGGGCGGCCACCCGCTGCGATTTCTCGTACATGCTGCCGAGCCGTTTCTCGAACACCACGTCCTTGAGCGATTCGATGTGATCCTGCAGCCGTTTCTTTCCGTCCTGTTCCCAGAAGAACATGGCGTCCGCCAGGCGTGGGCGGATGACCCGTTCGTTACCCGCGCGAATCACCGAGGGATCGCGGCTCTCGATGTTGGCGATGGTGATGAAATGGTTCATCAGCCTTCCCTCGGCGTCGAAGACCGGGAAGTACTTCTGGTTGACCTTCATGGTCGTGACCAGGGCCTCGTGCGGCACGCTCAGGAACTGGGTATCGAAGCTGCCCGCGATGGGGACCGGCCATTCGTTCAAGGCAGTCACCTCCTCCAGCAGATCGTCGTCGATGTCGGGCCTGCCCCCCAGTTCACGCGCCTTCGCCTCGACTTGTGCCCTGATCCTCGCCTTCCTGTCTGGAAAGTAAGCGACCACTTTCCCAACTTTTTCCAGAACTGCGGGATAGTCCGCAGGCTCATAGAGTGTGATGCCCTGGGGATGATGGAAGCGGTGGCCATGGGTGATCCGGTCGGCGGTGGCGTCCAGCAGGGTACAGTCCACCACCTCCCGACCATGCAGAAACACCAGCCAGTGCACCGGTCGTACGAACTGGGCCTCCGAGGCACCCCAGCGCATCCGTTTCGGGATCGGCAGTCGATCCAGTGCCCGCTCGGCGATCTGGGGCAGGAGTTCCGCCGCCTCTCGGCCCGACTGGCGACTGCGGTAGACGAGCCACTCCCCTTTCTCCGTCCTCAGGCGTTCCAGTTGCGAGACGGTGGTCCCGCAGGA